>DATLYH010000052.1:0-25814 GCA_035575035.1 Gemmataceae bacterium | reverse complement strand
GTCGCCGCCGTCGGGCTATGCCCCCCCGCCCCACGGGCCGCTGGCCCCTCCTCCCGAGCTGCCCTCCTACCCCACAGGGCACTGGTGGCGCTTCCACGACTGGCATCAGCCGCCGACCGGCTGCTGGGCGCACCATAATCTGCCCCGCTGCGGCAACCTCAAGGCCGAGTGTACTTTCATCTTTGGCTCATGCCGGGCGTTCTATGGCGAGCCGTGCCTCAAGGGCCGACCCCTGCTGCCGCCGGTGCCCGTCTCCTCGCTGCGCGTGCCGGGTTTCGGACCGGGCGAAGTCGGGATGGGCGGCTGCGCCTGCTCGCCGTGAGGCGCCGCGTACAATAACCTCCGGCAGGCGCCGCGCCTCGCCTGCGACCGGAGGTGAAGCCAATGTCCCATCCCGAGGATCATTCCCGCGGCCACGGCGGACACAGCGGCGGATTGTTCCCGATCATCCCGCCGCCGACTGCGGGATCGGCTGTTGATCCGGTCTGCGGCATGACTGTTGACCCGGCCACCGCCCGCGCCTCGTATGTCCACGAGGGCCAGACGTATTACTTCTGCTGCCCCTCCTGCAAACAGCGATTCGAGGCCGACCCGCAGCGCTATCTAGCGCCGGCCCCCGCGCCCCCTGCCCCGGCGCCGGCCGCACCGGGTGCCGTCTACACCTGTCCGATGCACCCCGAGGTGCGCGAGGACCACCCGGCCGCCTGCCCTCTCTGCGGCATGGGACTGGAGCCGGTCGGTGGGGCGCCGCCGGCGACGAAGCTCGAATACGTCTGCCCGATGCACCCCGAGGTGGTGAGCGACCACCCGGGCACCTGTCCCAAGTGTGGCATGGCGCTGGAACCGCGCACCGTCATGCTTGAGGAAGGCCCCGACCCCGAGCTGACGGACATGAGCCGCCGCTTCGCGATCGGGCTGGTGCTGAGCCTGCCGCTGCTGGTGCTGGCGATGGGCGAGATGGTGCCGGGCCTGCCGGGGCGGCATCTGCTGGAGGCGGTGCCGTCCTGGGTGCAGCTGGTCCTGGCGACGCCGGTTGTCTTCTGGGCCGGCTGGCCATTCTTCGTCCGCGCGGCGGCCTCGATCGTCCACCGCAGCCTGAATATGTTCACGCTGATTGCACTGGGCGTCGGCGCCGCCTACTTCTACAGCCTGGCGGCGGTGCTGCTGGCGCCGACCGAGTTTCTCCCCGCAGGCTTCCGGATGCACGGCAAGCCGGACGCACCGCCGATGCTCTACTTCGAATCGGCGGCCGTCATCACCGTGCTGGTGCTGTTGGGACAGGTACTGGAGATCCGCGCCCGCAGCCGGACCAGCGCGGCCATCCGTCGGCTGCTGGGACTGGCGCCGCGGACGGCCCGCGTTGTCCGTCCCGACGGGGGCGAAGACGACGTGCCGCTGGAAGCGGTCAAGCCCGGCGACCTGCTGCGCGTCCGGCCCGGCGAGAAGGTCCCGGTCGATGGCGTGGTCACCGAGGGCCGCAGCGCCGTGGACGAGTCGATGATCTCCGGCGAGCCGATCCCGGTGGAGAAGGAGCCGGGATCGCGGCTTCTCGGCGGCACGGTCAACGGCACCGGCACCCTGCTGATGCGGGCCGAGCGCGTCGGTTCCGACACGCTGTTAGCCCACATCGTCCGCATGGTCAGTGAGGCCCAGCGCAGCCGAGCCCCGGTCCAGCGCCTGGTCGATCGGGTGTCGGCCTACTTCGTGCCGGCGGTCCTGCTAGTGGCCCTGCTGACCTTCGCGGCCTGGGCCGTGTGGGGGGGCGAGGGGCGGCTGGCCCAAGCGCTGGCCAATGCCGTGGCGGTGCTGATCATCGCCTGCCCCTGCGCCTTGGGATTGGCCACGCCAATGGCGATCATGGTCGGCACCGGCCGCGGCGCCGAGAGCGGCGTGCTGTTCAGGAACGCCGAGGCGCTGGAGATCTTGCAAAAAGCGGACACGCTGATCGTGGACAAGACCGGCACCCTGACCGAGGGCAAGCCCCGTTTGGTCGATATCGAGCCGGCGGCAGGCTTCAGCGCCGACGAGTTGCTGCGCCTGGCCGCCGGCCTGGAGCGCGGTAGCGAGCACCCGCTGGCAGCGGCCATCGTCAAGGGGGCGGAGGCGAAGGGACTGCCGCCGGCCGAGGCGCGGGACTTCCAGGCGGTCACCGGCAAGGGAGTGGTCGGGGTCGTCGAGGGGCGGCGCGTGGCGCTGGGCAATGCGGCACTCCTGGCCGACCAGGGAATCCGCGTCGATGCGCTCCAACCGCGGCTGGAGGCGCTGCGGGCGGAGGGACAAACGGTAATGCTGGCAGCGGTGGACGGCCGACTCGCGGGGCTGCTCGCCGTCGCCGACCCAATCCGCGATACCTCCCCCGAGGCGATTCAACAGTTACACGCCGAGGGACTGCGGATCATCATGGTGACGGGAGACAGCCGGACCACTGCCGAAGCAGTGGCCCGCCGCCTGGGGATTGACGAGGTGATAGCGGAGGTGCTGCCGCAGGACAAGGGCGCGGTAGTCAAGCGCCTGCAGGAAGAGGGACGGATCGTGGCGATGGCGGGGGACGGCATCAACGATGCCCCGGCCCTGGCGCAGGCGCACATCGGTATCGCGATGGGGACCGGCACCGACGTGGCGATGGAGAGCGCGGGCGTGACCCTGGTCCAGGGAGACCTGCGGGCCATCGTGCGGGCCCGCCGGCTGAGCCGGGCGACCATGCGCACCATCCGACAGAACCTGTTCCTGGCCTTCATCTACAACACGCTGAGCATCCCAATCGCGGCTATCGGCATCCTGACACCAGTCCTGGCCAGCGCCGCGATGAGTCTTAGCTCGCTCTCCGTGGTGGGTAACTCCCTGCGGTTGCGGCGACAGGCGTTTTGATGCCGCCGGCAGCGCTCAACAGCGGGACGCAGTTGTGGATAACCTCTTGCAGCGCCCGGGATGTGAGCGACAGGTGACGGTGCTATCCTGTCGCTTATGCTCCGGCCGCGTAGTACCCGTCGCGAACGCTCCGGGCGCTGACCAGGATCGAAGATCTCCGCGCCGCATGCGTCGAAACGGAATGGCACGGGCGTGAATCTTCTCCCTGAGTGGCTTTCACGCCGCGCGGCGGTAGCGTTGGTCCCCCCAACCGCACTGTACTCTGTACCCGGTACTCCGTACTTGGTACTGAATACTTGGGTACAGCTTTCATTCCTAACCCTTGATGGCCTGATGTTCGACACCCTCAAGAAACTGAAATATGGCGTCCGGGTGCTGCTGGCACGCGGCGGTGGCCAAGAGGAAACCATCACCATCGCCGGACGGTCCACCGTACTGCGGCACGGCGGCGAGGGACCGCCGTTTGTCTACCTGCACAGCACCCTCGGCGAGTCGGCCCTGTGGCTGCCCTTCTTGCAGACCTGGTCGCAGCAGTTCCACGTTCTGGCCCCCATGCACCCCGGCTTCGGCGCCAGTGGCGGCTTCGACGAGATCGACACCATTGAGGACATGGCCTTCCATTACGTTGAGCTGTTCGACGCCCTGGGTTTGCAGGAGATCAACCTCGGCGGCAGCAGTCTGGGCGGCTGGATCGCGGCTGAGTTTGCCGTGCGCTGGCCGGAGCGCGTCCGTCGGCTCTGGCTGTCGGGCGCTCCAGGACTCTGGCTGGATGAGCAGCCCCTCCCCGACCTGTTCCGCATCGTTCGCGACCCCGGCGAGCTGCGCCGGCTGCTCTTCCACGATCCCGAATCGTACATCGCCCGCCTGGTCATCCCGGACGATCCGCCTGACGACCGAGTGCTGGCCGCCTACCAGGCAATGGCGGTGCTGGCTCGGCTGGTCTGGGATCGCCCTTATGATCCCAAGCTGCCGCGCCGCCTGTCCCGTGTCGGTTGTCCGGTGCTGCTGATCTGGGGCGCCGAGGACCGCCTGGTGCCGCCGGCCTACGCGGAGGCCTACCGCCGGCATCTCCCGCAGGCTGAGGTCAAACTGATCCCGAATTGCGGCCACCTCCCCATGTTCGAGCGCGAGGCCGAGTTCGTCGCGGCGGTGGCGAAGTTCTGTGCTTAGTCATTCGTCATGAGCCCCCAGGCCTGGGCAAAGACTGCGAATGACAAATGACAAATGACCATGACAGCATTCACCAATCGGGTGGCGTTGGTCACGGGGGCGGCTAGCGGGCTGGGCCGGCAGCTGGCCCTTCAGCTGAGCGCTGAGGGAGCCGCCATCGCGGCCCTCGACCTCAACGCAGATGGGCTGGCATCGTTGGCGGGGGAGCTGGCCGGCCGGCCGATTGCCTGGGCAACCGGCGATGTTACCAACCGGGACAGCCTGCGGGCTGCGGTGGCCCTGCTGCAAGAAAGGTTGGGGCCGGTCGATCTGCTGGTCGCCAACGCCGGCATCGGTCGGGAAACCAACGCCCTCGACTTCCGCGCCGCAGATGTCGAAGCCCAGGTCGCCGTTAACCTGATCGGTGTGGCCAACAGCATCGAGGCGGTGCTGCCCGGGATGTTGCAGCGCCGCTTCGGCCACCTGGTGGCAATTTCCAGTCTGGCGTCATACCACGGCCTGCCGAAGATGGGCGGCTACTGCGCCAGCAAGGCGGGTGTCAATGCCCTGATCGAGGGCCTGCGCCTGGAGTTGAAGGCGTACAACATTCACACCACCATCATCTGCCCCGGCTGGATCCGCACGCCGTTGACCGATAACATCGGTGTGGCCAAGCCGTACATCATGGAGGCCGATTACGCCGCCCGTCAGATCGTTGCAGCCATTCGCCAGAAGCGGCTGTTCTTTGCCTTTCCTCCACCGGCGCTGTGGCGCGTCCGGCTGCTGCGCTGGCTGCCGGCCGGTCTCAGCGACTGGATGGCTGCCCGAGCCGCCCGCCGGTTCGCGAAACCGTGAGTCGGCTCGGTCAGAGGGCAAGCCGCCCTGCTCGCCCTTTCGCCGGAGAAGCAGGGCGACTTGTCCTCTGAGGCGGGGGACCGGCCGTCTCTGGTAAATCACGAAGCGGCAATCTAGAATCGAAAATCATGGAGTCGCTCTTCCGCTTCGTCGCGCCGCCGAGCCCGTGTGGCTACTTGCCGCATCAGCTCTGGCAGCTGGAGTACGAGTACGTCAGCGAGCTGAGTCCCGCCGAATACATGCAGCGCATGCTCCAGGGGTGGCGGCGGTTCGGGGCCATGCTCTTCCGTCCCCGCTGTGCCGCCTGCCACGCTTGCCGCTCATTGCGCGTGGTGGTCGATCGCTTCCGCCCCGACCGTAGCCAGCGCCGCACCGCCAAGGCAAACCGCGGCACGATCACCCTGCAAATCGGCGAGCCATCCGTTACCCGGGCGAAGCTGAAGCTCTACGACCGCTACCACGCCTACCAGGCCGAGGCCAAGGGTTGGCCGCAGTACCCCGCCTGCAGTGCTGCCGCCTACGCCGAGTCGTTCGTGGACAACCCCTTCCCGACGCAGGAATGGTGCTACTATCTGGGGAAGCAGTTGGTGGGCGTCGGCTACGTGGACGATTTGCCGGGCGGCCTGTCGGCCATCTACTTCTTCTACGACCCCGACCACCGCCGCCGCTCCCTGGGCACCTGGAACATCCTCAGCCTGATCGAGCACGCCGCCGGCCGAAAGATTCCCCATGTCTATCTCGGCTACTATGTGGCCGGCTGCCCGTCGATGGAGTACAAGGCCCGGTTCGTGCCCAATCAGTTGCTCGACGAGACCGGCCAATGGCACGATTTCCGCAGCTGAGCAGCGCCCGGTCACTCTGTTACTGTCACCCGATGGCCCGGTCGCTGGCGCTCCGGGCTGAACCAGGTCAATTTCCCTTTGGCCCGCCCGCGGCGGCGGTCTGCAAACCGGGTGAGGCGTTGAACTCCTTCACCAGCGTGCCGTCGCTCACCTTCCACATCTTCACCTCGCCGTTCCAGCTCCCCGAGGCAAGCAACTCGCCGTCCGGGCTGAAGGCCAGGGCATAGACCCAGTCGGTGTGGCCGGTCAGCGTCCGGGTCGCCGTGCCCTTATCGGGGTCCCACAACCGGACGGTCTTGTCGGCGCTGCAAGTGGCCAGCAGGTTCTGGGTCGGGTGGTACAGGATGCGGAAAACCGGTCCGCCGTGGCCGGTCGCCTGACGGATTTGCTTGCCGTCGCCCGAAGTCGGCCAGGAGCGCCAAGCATTGTCCTCGCCGCATGAGTAGCCGACCTTGCCGTCCGGCTTGACCGTCACGCCGTAGACGTTGTTCTGGTGGCCGGGGAAGGTCAGCACCGACTCCTTGGCCTCCAGGTCCCAGACCTTGGCCGTCTTGTCACGGCTGGCCGTCAGCAGCTTCTTGCCGTCCGGCGTGAAGGCGACACCGAAAACCCAGTCGGCATGGTTCTCGACCGACTGCTCCAGTTTGGCATTCTCGCAGCCAACCGACAGGTCCCAGACATTGACCAACCGGTCGCAGCCGCCCGACGCCAGCTTCTTGCCGTCCGGACTTAGCGCCAGGCAAAGGACCGAGTCGTCTGCTTCCAACAGTTGCTTGACCATCACCCCCGGGTCTTTGACGCCGTCGAGCCAGGTCACACCATTTTCCGTCCGCGGCGTGCCACCGTTCAGGTTATAGATGCGAACGTCGCCTTCCTGACCGGGCCGGCCGCCGGCAACCGCCAGTTTGCCGTCGGGGAGGAACAGCAGGGCATAGGTCCGCTCCATGCGCGTGGTGATGCGTTTCTCCAGCTTTCCCTCGGCCACGTCCCAGACGGTCAGCTCGTGGTGCCCGCCGATGACCAGTTTCTTGCTGTCGGGGGTAAAGGTTAGTGCCGTGATGGTGACGGGGAAGCGGTAGGCGGCCGGGGGCGGCGGCGGCGTCCAGCGGGCCCGGAGCTCGCGCACCAGGTCGGTATCGGGCTTGAGGCCGGGGTCGAGCTTGGCCCCTTCCTTGATCCACTGCTGAATAATGGCAATCTTGGCCGGCGGCAACGGATCGCCCGCCTCCTTGGGCGGCATGCGCTCCTTGTCGTTTGGGGAAGTGATCAGATCGATCAGCAGGCTCTCGTCCGGCTTGCCTGGCTCAACGGGATCGATCCCCTTGAGGCCCCCCTTGCGAAAGCTCTCGAACCGGGTCATGTCGAACTTGCCCTTGGGGTTCTTGGACCCGTGGCAGGAGAAGCAGTTTTCCTTGAGGATGGGGGCCACGTCATTGATGAAACTGACGGGGCCCTTGGGGGCCTGGGCGTGGGCGCCGGTCAGGATCGTGAAGAGGCCGAGAACAGCACCAAGCATGCACCAACAGGAACGCAGCATGGGAGAAGACTCCTTCGGGATGTCAGTCGCCTGTGGCGATCGGCGGGGCGGCATACGGGTAGGGTCGGCCTTGGAGGCCGGTGGGGTAATTCGACCAGCCCCATTGTAGAGGCGGGGATGGCCGCGACGCGAGATGAAAATGAAAAATAGGGCGGCGCTGCTCACTTCTTCCCCTTGCGGGCCCGGTACTCGTCGATGTACTTCTGCGGATTCTCGTTGAAGGCGTCGCGGCAGCCGGTGCAGCAGACGTAGAAGGTTTCCCCCTTGAAGCTGACCGCAATGGTGCCCAGCCCGCCGCTGACCACGCACTCGTTCTTTCGCTTGGCGGTTGCCAGGCTTTCCCCCTCGCGGTTGCAGGCCACCTGAAAGTCGCGGACGTAAAGCGTCCGGCCCTCCGGCTTGCGCTCGAAAAGGAGGATGAAGCGGATGCCTTCGGCCGCGGTGTTCATCGTGATCCGCTGCGTCTCCTTCTTCGCCGGATCAGATCGCTCCAGCCTCAAGTAGCCGTCCTTGTAGTCCCCCTCGAAGACCAGCTTCTTGCCATCCTTGGCGGTGGCCGTGAGCTGATAGCGCTTTTTATCCGGCAGGTAGCGGAGCTCGCCCCCCTGAAAATGCTTGCCGTCCTTGACGGTCATCTCCATCCAGGCATCGTCCCCCTTGAAGCGCCAGCTCCAGTTGATGGTTTCGGACCACAGTTCGCCGGCGGCCGGCTTCGGCTTGGCCGGCGCGCCGCTGCCGTTCCACTGGCCGATGAAATCATTCAGCTCCTTGAGCGCCTCCTTGGCCAGTTGCGACTTCTTGTCCTGGGCCAATCCCGGAAGGGTGACCACGGCCAGCAGAGTTCCGAGCGCGAGCATTCGCTTCATGAGTGTGCGTCCTCGATTTAGGGCAGTTCCAGCAGGTACAGCGTGGCGTTGGCGTTGGCGGTGGCCACGTGCTTGCCCTGCGGCGAGAAGGCCAGGTTGCGCACGAACGGCTTGCTCGGCAGCACCGGCAGTCGGAAGTCCCACTTCCGCAGCTCCCGGCCGTCGGTGGTGTTCCAGAGTTTGACCACGTTATCCTGGCCGGCCGTGACGAACCGCTTGCCGTCGGGGCTCATGGCGAAGGCGACCACCCGGCCCCGGTGGGCCGCGATCGTGTGCAGGGCCTGCCGCTTGGCGATGTCCCAGATTTTGATCTGCCCGTCCTTGCTCGCCGTGATCAGCAGTTTCTTGTCCGGCGTGAAGGTCAAGTCTACCACCGGCTCCGGGTGGGCCGTCAGGTCGCCGCCGGGCAGCCGCTCGCGCTTGGCGACGTTCCAGAGGCGCACCGAGCCGTCCAGCCCGCCCAGCGCCGCCAGCTCGCCGTCGGCCGAGAACGCCAGGCTGTTGATCTGCCGCTCGTGGCCGCTCCAGGAACTGAGCTGCTTGCCGGTCGCCAGTTCGTAGGTTTCGATGATGGTATTCGACACCCAGACCACCAGGCGCTGGCCGTCGGCCGTCACGGTGATCACCGGCACCTGGTTGGTCGGGCCCGGGTCGCGGATGCTGCGGACCTCCTTGCCGGTGGCCGGGTCCCACACCCGAAGGACATGGTCGTCACCGGCGGAGATCAGCAGCTTGCCATCGGGCGTGAAGGCCAGCGCCGTCACTGTCTCGCTGTGGCCCGTCAGGACATGCAGCTCCTTGCCGGTCGCCAGGTCCCACAACCGGACAGTGCGGTCGGCGCTGCCGGAGGCCAGCAGTTTGCCGTCCGGACTGATGGCGACCGTTCCGACCTCGCGGGTGTGGCCGACGCCGCTGGGCCCCTCACGGCCGACCAATTCCCAGACTTTGATCGTCTGATCCACGCTCGCCGAGACAATGAAATGACCGTCGCGCGAGAAGGTCACCGAGCTGACCCAATCCTTGTGGCCGCGGAAGCTGTGCTGTTCCTGCCGACTCTGCACATCCCACAAGCGGACGATCTGGTCGGCCCCGCCGGAGACGACGTACCGGCCGTCGCGGCTAAAGGCGACCGACGTGACCGGGCCCGTATGGCCGCTCAGGATAATCTGGCCGTCCCCCTCGACGTTCCAGATGCGGACCAGGTGGTCACCACCGCAGGAGGCCAGCCGTCTACTGTCGCCGCTGAAGTCCAAAGCGCTGACGGCCGCTGTGTGGCCGCTCAGGGTCCGGACCTCCTTGCCGGTCGTTGGGTCCCACAGCCGGATAACATGGTCGCCGCCGCCGGAGGCGATCCACTTGCCGTCGGGACTCCAGGCGACGGCGCTGACCACCGACTGATGGCCGCGGAGGGTGTGCCGCTCCTGGCCGGTCGCCGTATCCCATATCTTGACCAATCGGTCGGCCGAGCCGGAGACGACCTGCTTGCCGTCGGGGGAGAAGGCAGCGGCGGTGACGGCCGACTGATGGCCGGCGAACGTGCGGACCAGGGCGCCGGTATTGCGGTCCCAGAGTTTGAGCACCTTGTCGCCGCCGCAGGAGAGGATGTACCGGCCGTCGGGACTGTACAGGGCGGCGGTCACGGCGAGCCGATGGCCAAGCAGGTTCTTCAACTCCCGGCCGGTCTCGAAGTCCCAGACCTTGACCGCCCGGTCGGCACCGGCGGAGAGGATGTGTCGGCCGTCGGGGCTGAAGACAGCCGACCAGACGTAGCCCTGGTGGCCGGCGAACTCGCGGTGCTGTTCGGCGGAGCCCAGGTCCCATAGCCGGATGGCCTGATCAACACCGCCGGAGGCGAGTTGCTGGCCGTCGGGGCGGAAGGCGACGCTGCGGACCTCCTCGGCATGGCCTTGCAGCGTGCGGAAAGGCTGGCCGTTGCCCACGTCCCACAGCCGGATGGTCCGATCCACGCTGCCGGTGGCCAGCGTCTTGCCGTCCTTGCTGAAGGCGACGCAGGTGACCGCCTGGGTGTGTCCCTCCAGAATTTGCTTGACAGCGGCCGAGTTCAGGTCGGTGATGCGGGCCTTCTGGTCGGCGCCGCAAGTGGCCAGCAACTTGCCGTCGGGGCTGAAGGCCGCCTGGTAGACGCTGGCATCGCCGGCCGCGAAGGAACGGTGGATGGCGTACTTGCTGCCGGCGTCCCAGATGCGGGCGGTGCGGTCGCCGGCCACCGACGCCAACCAGCGGCCATCGGGACTGTAGGTGACGTGGTAGATAAGGGCGGTGTGGCCTTCGAGGGTGTTCAGCAGCTTGCCATTGGCGGCGTCGTAAACACGAACCTTGCGGTCGGCGCCGGCGGAGGCAATCGCCTTGCCGTCGGGGCTGAAGGCGACACTGGTGACAAAATCGTTGTTCCCCTTGAGGGTGTGGAGGTCCTCGCCGGTGTCGGCCTTCCAGACCTTGATGTCCTTGTCGGCGCCGGCCGAGGCGAGGCGCTGGCCGTCGGGACTCCAGGCGACGGCGCGGACGGCTTCGGTATGGCCGGTGTAGGTGAGCAGCTCGCGGCCGGTGGCAACATCCCAGAGTTTGACGGTGCCATCCTGGCTGGCGCTGGCTAGGCGGGCGCCGTCGGGACTGTAGGCGACGGCCTGGACCCAGTGGGTGTGCCGCAGCCGGGCGTCGCCGAAGATACGGCTGATGTGTTCCGGGAAGACAGCGGGAAGGGCGGGCAGATACCAGCGAGCCCGGTGAAACGCCTCGCGGGCCTCAAGGAGCCGGCCGGCGGCCAGGGCAGCTTCGCCCTTCTTGGCCAGTAGCTCGGCCCGGGCGAAACAGTCGGGCGAGAACTTCTGCTCCAGCCCGGCCTTGACCGCGGCGTCGCGCTCGGCCTGGTACTTCGCTTGCAGGTCGCGGACCTCGTCGGCGGTGATCGCCCTGGGCGCATCGGCCGCTACGGGGAATGCAAACGGCAAGAGGAACGCGCCCAGGATGGACAGGGAGAGAAGCGCTCGCGGCGGTTGGCTTCCTCCCCTTTTGAATGTGGCCATGCTGCGCTTCTCCCGTGGGGCGGCGGTTGGAGGGCCGGCGGTTTCAAGTATGAAGTATAGAAGGGGAGCGGAACACCGGGCAAGCCCGGCGCGTCTGTGCTCAGCGCCCGGAGCATCAGCGACGGGTGATATTACTGAGCGCTGCGTAAGTTCGATCGAACTTTTTGCGCCGTCGAATAACGGTGGGGGAGCGTTCGATGAGGTTCCTGAGGCCTGCACT
This sequence comes from Gemmataceae bacterium, assembly GCA_035575035.1. Lineage (GTDB taxonomy): Bacteria > Planctomycetota > Planctomycetia > Gemmatales > Gemmataceae > DATLYH01. The sequence continues at coordinate 14,433 of DATLYH010000052.1, read as the reverse complement.
TGAGCGAACCTGCACAGGGCTCAGTAACATAAACATAAAGGAGGTTGTCTGGTTTTTTCTATACAAGGTGCATGCCCTGTGATTGCCGAAGCATTCCGCGACGTGCTTGTTCTCACCGGGCCGACCGGCTGCGGCAAGACCCGCCTGGGGGTCGAGCTGGCTGAGCGCCTAGGGGCGGAGATCGTGTCGATGGACTCGATGGCGCTTTATCGCGGCATGGACATCGGCACGGCCAAGCCGGGGCCGGAGGAGCGGCGGCGCGTTCCACACCACCTGATCGACGTCCTCGACCCGTGGGAGTCGGCCAGCGTGGCGTGGTGGCTGGAGCGGGCCGCCGCGTGCTGCCGTGACATCCGGCAGCGGGGCAAGCGTGTCCTGTTCGTGGGGGGCACCCCGCTGTATCTTAAGGCGCTGCTTCGCGGCCTTTTCCACGGTCCTCCGGCCGACCCAGCGTTGCGGCAGCGACTGGAGGAAGAGGCCGAGCGTCTCGGTCGGCCGGCGCTGCACGCCCGTTTGGCCCAGGTGGACCCCGTCGCCGCCGCCCGCCTCCATCCCAACGACCTCCGCCGCGTCATCCGCGCCCTGGAAGTCTGGGAGCTGACCGGCCGGCCGATCAGCGCCTGGCAGACGCAGTGGCAGAGGGACGGGAAGACAGAGCCGGAAGGAGACGGGGGAACGGATCGCCCCGAGCTCCCCTTGTCTCCCGTCCCCGCCTCGACCCGTTACCCCGTCATCTATCTGGATCGACCGCGAGCCGAGTTGTATGCCCGCATCGACGCCCGCGTCCGGCAGATGGTCGAGGCGGGCCTGGTCGAGGAGGTGCAGGCCTTGCGCCGCTTGCCGCGGCCGATCAGCCGCGCAGCGGCACAAGCCCTCGGTTACAAGGAAATGTTCGCCTACCTCGATGGCCGAGCAACCCTGGAGGAAACCATTGCCCGCATCCAGACCCGGAGCCGAAACTTCGCCAAGCGGCAGCTGACCTGGTTCCGCCGGCTCCCCGAGTGCCGGCCGGCGTCAGAAGAATTGACATTTGCCCTCTGGGGATTGACAATGAAACATTGAAAGAGGAGAATCGGCGAGCCGACCGTGCGCGGGTCCCGAACGGGAGCACTAGACCAACTCTTGCCCTCCCCAGTTCCGCGAGCGAAGGCTTCCTGGGGATCAACCATGCCGACTGTAACCTTTCAGGTGCTGGAAGGAATCGATAAGGGGCGTGTCTTTCGCGAACTCCCCACCCCGGTCACGATCGGCCGGGAAGAGGGGAACATGGTCCGCCTCAACGACGAGCGGGTCAGCCGGTTCCACGCCAAGGTGCAGTTCGACAACGGCGAGATCATCCTGACCGACCTGGAGAGCACCAACGGCACCCGGGTCAACGGCAATGCGGTGCAGATCCGTCGTCTCCGTCCCGGCGACCGCATCACCGTGGGGCGGACGCTGTTGCTGTTCGGCTCTGAGGTGGAGATTGCCCAACGCATCGCCACCATCAGCAGCCTGCTGGCGCCGGGAGTGGGCGAGCTCGGCGACCCGGGCCCGGCCACGGTCCACAACCAGGCCCTTGCCGCTCAGTTCGACCACGACCTCGATTTCGACCTGAACCCGCAAGACAAGATCACCGTCGCCAACGGCAATCTGTTCCTGGGCAAGCGCCCCCTTCCCCCCTTGCCGTTGAAGATGACCCCGTCGCAGGCGGCCCGGCTTGCCGAGTTGCTCGACTTCCTCCACCGCCATCTGACGGCCGCCACCGAGAACATCCGCGCCAACGACGACGGCACCCAGGTCACCCTCTCCTTCGCCGACTGGCAGCGCGTGCTGACGGTGCAGATGCTGCTGGCCCGCTACGTCCGCGCCGTCGCCGAGCCCGATGCGCTGGAGGAATAGTCCGCAGCCCGTAGCCTGTAGTCGCCGCAACCAGCGTTGGCGGTCGTAGGGATTGAATCGCCCATGCGAACCGACCGCCCGGCTTGCCGCATTCTCTCCGAGCATCTGCGCTCAACCTCCCCGGCTGTTCGTGGTAAAATTCCCCCGCCACTGCCGCACTCCCTTGCAGCTGCAAATTACGGACTACGGACTACGGACTATGGCCGAACGCCCCTTCGTCCACTTGCACTGCCACAGCCACTACAGCCTGCTCGACGGCGCCAGCCGTATCCCCGAGTTGGTGGCTCGCGTCAAGGAGCTGGGCATGAATGCCATCGCCTTGACCGACCACGGCAACCTCTACGGCGCTATCGAGTTTTACCGCGAGTGCAGGGCGGCCGGGCTCAACCCGATCATCGGCTACGAGGCGTACGTCGCCCCCAACAAACGCACCGATCGCGAGCCGCGCCGCGCCGGCACTCAATCCGACGATGCCCTCTACCACCACCTGACGCTCCTGGCCAAGGACCGCACTGGCTTCCGCAACCTCATCAAGATGGCGTCGCTGGCCTTCCTTGAAGGTTATCACTATGGCAAGCCCCGCATCGACAAGGAGCTGCTGGAGCAGTTCAACGAGGGGATCATCTGCCTGAGCGGCTGCGCCGCCGCCGAGTTCAGCGACTATATCCTCCGCAACCGCCTCGACGAGGCCCGCAAGCTGGCCGAGTGGTTCGCCCGGCTCTTCAAGGACCGTTTTTACATCGAGATCCAGAACAATGGCCTCGACATCCAGCGGATATGTGCCGAGGGGGCCATCGACATCGCCAACCAACTCGGCTTGCCCCTGGTGGCCACCAGCGACGCCCATTACCTGCGGCAGGAAGACCACATCGCCCATGATGTCCTCCTCTGCATCAACACCGGTAAGACCCGCTCGAACCCCAACCGCTTCAAGTTCGCCGGCGATCAGTTCCACGTCCGGCCGCCGGAGGACATGTACCGGCTCTTCCCTGACCACGCCGACGCGGTGCGGCGCAGCCAGGAGATCGCTGACTCTGTCCACATCGAGTTGGACTTCAAGCAGCGTCACTTTCCCGTCTTCACCCCGCCCGATCGGAAGAAGCCGGAAGAATACCTGCGCGAGCTGTGCGAGCAGGGGGCGCGCGACCGCTACGGCGATCCGCTGCCGCCCGAGGTTGTCCAGCGCCTCGAGCACGAGCTAAGCATCATCTGCCGGATGGGCTTCGCCAGTTACTTCCTGATCGTCTGGGACTTCGTCCGCTTTGCCCGCGAGAGGGGCATCCCCGCCAGCGCGCGCGGCTCGGCCTGCGGCGCCCTGGTCAGCTACGTCCTTAAACTGAGCCACGTTGACCCCCTGGAATACGACCTACTGTTCGAGCGCTTCCTCGACCCGAACCGGAGCGAGGCCCCGGACATCGACATCGACTTCTGCCAGGACCGGCGCGAGGAGGTGATCGCTTACGTCAAGCAGAAGTACGGCGAGGAGAGCGTCGCCCAGATCGGGACCTTTGGCACCCTGGCAGCCAAGGCGGCCATCAAGGACGTCGGCCGGGCGCTCGACGTGCCGCTGGAGCGGGTCAACCAGCTGACGGCGCTGATTCCCAAGACCCTGGGCATCACCCTTGACGAATCGCTGCGGCAAGTCCCCGAGCTACGACAGGCCTACGAGACCGACCCGCAGGTCCGCGAGTTGATCGACATCGCCCGCAAACTGGAGGGGACCAACCGCAACGCCGGCACCCATGCGGCCGGGGTGGTGATTGCCAATGGACCGCTTATTGATTACGTCCCGGTGCAGCGCGTCGTCCGCAAGGGAGAGCCGGGCCGAGCCGCCGGCGCGGAGGACGAGGAGAGCGAGGCAGCCGGCGCCGCCAAGGCCCGAGCCGGCGGCCTCCGCGAGGCGGTGGTCACGACCCAGTGGGAGATGGGCGACCTGGAAAAGGTCGGCATGCTCAAGATGGACTTCCTTGGGCTGCGCACCCTGACCCTGCTCGACACCGCCGTCCGGCTGATCGAGCAGACACGTGGCGAGAAGATCGACCTGTACCGCCTGCCGCTGGACGACGCCGAAACCTACGCGCTGTTGCAGCGCGGCGACGCCAAGGGGGTATTCCAGTTCGAAAAGGAGGGAATTCGCGAGCTGCTCAAGCGGCTGAAGCCGGACAACATTCGCGACCTTATCGCCTGCAACGCCCTCTACCGGCCCGGCCCGCTCGGCGGGGGCATGGTCGATGCCTACGTCAATCGCAAGCACGGCCGCGAGAAGCCGGCCTACCCGCACCCGGTCATGAAGGAGATCCTGACCGAGACGTTCGGGATTCTCGTGTATCAAGAGCAATGCATGCAGATCCTGAACCGCCTCGGCGGCATCGAATTGGCCAGCGCCTACGCCTGCATCAAGGCCATCAGCAAGAAGAAGCAGGACGTCATCGACGCCCGTCGGGTCGATTTCATGAAGGGGGCTCAGGAGCGCGGCGTTCCCGAGGAGGTGGCCCGGGAGGTCTTCGACCAGATCCTCTATTTCGGGGGTTACGGCTTCAACAAGTCACACAGTGCCGCCTACGCCCTGGTCGGCTACCAGACCGCCTACCTGAAGGCCCACTACACGCCTGAGTTCATGGCCGCGCTTTTGTCCAGCGAGATCGAAGACGGCAACAAGCGCGACATCATGGTCGAGCACATCGAGGACGCCCGGCGGCTCGGCGTTGCGGTGTTGGCCCCCGACGTCAACGCCAGCGACGTTGCCTTCATCGTGGCCGACGGCAAGGTCCTCTTCGGCCTCAGCGCCATCAAGGGGGTGGGACGTGGGACGGCTGAAGAGATCGTCCGCGCCCGCCAGAAGGACGGTCCGTTCCGCGACCTGTTCGACCTCTGCGAGCGCATCGACCACAAGATCGTCACCCGGGCGGCGCTGGAGCGGCTGATCAAGGCCGGGGCGCTGGACTGTTTCGGCATCCACCGGGCCCAGCTGATGCACCTGCTGCCGCGGGCCCTACAAGCCGCCAGCGCTGTTCAGGAAGACCGCCGACTCGGCCAGCTCAGCCTGTTCGATGCCGGCGCCGGCAGTCTGACCGAATCGGCCGCGCCGGTCGAAGCGCTGGCAGATGTGCCCGAGTGGTCCGACGCCGAGAAGCTCAAATACGAGAAGGAAGCTCTCGACTTCTACTTCTCCAGTCATCCGCTGGCCCAGCACGAGGACGTACTGCGGCGCTTCGCCACCCACACCGTGGAGCAAGTGTTCGACCTCGGGCCAAACCAGGAGGTCATCCTGGGAGGAATGTTGACTGGTCTGCGTTATAGCAATACCAAGACAGCCCGCAACGGCAACACCCGCTACCTCCGCTGCAAGCTGGAGGACTTCACCGGCGCCATCGAGTGCGTCATGTGGCCCGATGACCTGGCCCGCTGCCGGGAGGAACTCCGAGAGGAGCATCCGTACTTCGTCAAGGGGGTGGTGGAGCGGACCCGCGAGCAGCCAGGCCTGATCCTGACGCGGATCATGGGCCTGGAGCAGGCCCAGCGCGAACTGGCCCGGTCGCTGTGGCTACAGCTGACCGTGGGACGGCACAGCCCGCACCACATCGAGGCGATTGCCCAGGTATTGCGGCGCAGCCCAGGGAGCTGCCGGGTCCGTCTCCATGTGCGTGACCTGGCCAATCGCGGCTGCGTCCTGGAGCTGGGGCGGGAGTACAGCATCGACCCGGCGCGCGTGGCCATCGCCGAGCTGGAAGAGATCGTAGGTCCGGGGTGCGTCAAGTTCGGCAGGGGCGGCAACGGGCGCAACGGCCGATAGGCCCCGGTCAATCTTCCGTCGCTGGACGACCCCCCACGTCCTCGACGAGGCGAGCCCCGGCGCAACGGCCGATAGGCCCCGGTCAATCTTCCGTCAGCGCCGGGTAGTTGCGCATGACGAGGTGGCTGTTGATCTTCTGGACCAAGTCGAGGGCGACGCTGATGACGATCAACAACCCGGTGCCGCCGTAGAAGCTGGCCACCACGTAATCGACCCCCAGCACGGCCGACATCAAACTGGGGATGACCGCCACCACCGCCAGGAAGGCGGCACCGACGTAGGTGATCCGCATCATCACCCGCTCCAGGTACTCGGCGGTGCGCTTGCCGGGACGGTAGCCGGGGATGAAGCTGCCATACTCCTTCAGGTTGTTGGCCATGTCCTTCGGATTGAAGATGATGGCCGTCCAGAAGTAGCAGAAGAAGTAGATCAGGGCGATGTAGAAGAGGTTGTAGATGTAGCCCTGCCGCTCGAAGGAGCCGCGCAATACCTCAACCCAACCCCAACCGGTGTGGGCCAGCGCGTTGAGCAGGAAGTACGGCAGCATCAGCAAACTGCTGGCGAAGATGACCGGCATGACGCCGGCCTGGTTGACCCGCAGCGGCAGGTACTGCCGGGTGCCGCCGAAGACGCGTCGGCCGCGGACGTGTTTGGCCGACTGCGTTGGGATGCGCCGCTGCCCCTTGGTGATGGCGATCACCGCCACCACCACGCCGACAAACAGCATTACCAGCACCACCAACTTCTCAAAGCTGATGTCCTGGCCGGAGCCGCCGCCCAACGTGAAGATCGACTCCTTGAACCAGCCGGTCTGCGGGTCGATCAAGAGCCGCCCGGTTGCGTCCGGGATGCGGGCCACGATGCCGGCCATGATGATCAAACTGATACCGTTGCCGATGCCGTACTCGTCGATCTGCTCGCCCAGCCACATCAGGAAGATGGTCCCCGCCGTCATGGTCAGGATCATGCTCGACCAGGTGAACCATTCGTAGCCGCGCCACTCCGGCAGGCCCAGCCCCAACGTGGTTGGGCTCTCGCGCATCAGGTACTGCACCAGGAAGAACGACTGGATCAGGCAAATGGGAACGGTGGCGTAGCGGGTGTATTCGTTGATCTTCTTGCGGCCGCTCTCTCCTTCTTTCTGGAGTTTCTCCAGGGGCGGGTAGACACTGGCCAACAGTTGGAAGATGATCGACGCCGAGATGTAGGGCATGACCCCCCAGGTGAAGATGACGGCCTGACTAAGGGTGCCGCCGGAGAACATCGACACCAGCCCCAAGGCCTGGCCCAGGGCCCCGCGCTGGGCGCCGCGCATGGCCTCCTCCATGCGGGTCTGGTCGATGAACGGCAGCGGGACGTAGTAGCCGATGCGGTAGATGGCCAGAAAGAGCAGGGTGATGAAGATTTTCTGCCGCAGCTCGGGGATCTTGAAGATGGCGATCAGCTTGTTCATGGGTTCGGCTCCCTGGGCCTACTGCCCCTTGGCCGGCCGCGGCCGCATTTTGTTCTTCTTCGGCTTGCGCGGCGGCGGGATGACTTCCGTGCTCCCTCCCCGGGCGGTGATCTTCGCGGCGGCCGCCTTGGAGAAGTGATGCGCCCGGACCACCAGGCGCTTGGTCAGCTCGCCGTCGCCCAGAATACGTACCCCATCGGCCTGTCCCTTGGTCAACCCGACTTTGCGGAGCGTGTCCGGGTCAACGGTCTCGCCGTCGTTGAAGCGGCGGTCGAGGTCACCGACGTTGACGATCTGGTAATGGCGGTCCCAGGTGGCGTGGCTGAAGCCGCGCTTGGGGATGCGGCGGAACAGCTGCATCTGGCCGCCTTCGAACAACGGAGTCGGCCGGTTGGCGCCGGCGCTGGCCCACTGCCCCTTGCTGCCGCGGGTTGCCGTCTTGCCGTGGCCGCTGCCGGGACCGCGCCCCACGCGCTTCTTCCGCTTCCGCCGGTGAACGCCCTGATGGACGGTCGAGAGGTCCATTACAGTGTCACTCCTCGCAGCCGAGCCACCTCTTCGCGGGTGCGCAGCTGCATCAGCCCCTGGATGGTAGCCTTGACCAGGTTGATCGGGTTGGTGCTGCCATGCACCTTGGTGAGGATGTTGCGGATGCCGCAGACTTCCAGCACGTCGCGCACGCCGGGGCCCGCCTTGACACCGGTGCCCGGCCCGGCCGGCACCAGGATGACCCGGCTGGCGCCGAACCGGCCGACGACCCGGTGCGGGATGGTGTCGCCGCGGAGCGAGAAGCGCTTCTGGCGCTTGAGGGTTTCCTGAGCGTCCTTGGTCGCCTTCTCGACGGCCGGCGGTACCTCGTTGGCCTTGCCGTAGCCGACTGCTACCCGGCCGTGACCATCGCCGACCACGACCAGGGCGTTGAAACTGAAGCGCCGGCCACCCTTGACCACGGCGGCGCAGCGGCGGATTTTCACCACACGGTCTTCCAACCCGTCCGGCCTGGTCTCACGCTCTTTCGCCATGATTTGATCGTTCCCCTAGCTCATAATCCCGTCGCTGGCGCTCCGGGCTGGTTCTGCTTCGTCGCGGACGCTCCGGGCTGGTTCTGCTCCGTCGCGGACGCTCCGGGCTGGTTCTGCTCCGTCGCGGACGCTCCGGGCTGGTTCTGCTCCGTCGCGGACGCTTCGGGCTCGTGGTAGCAAGCGCCGGGCACCGACCAGGCCTGCGGCTCATCGGCCGGCTTTGGCCTTGGCCTTCTTCCCCCCGGCGGCCGGCGCGGCAGCTGCGGCCGGCTCTTCCTTCGGCGGCTTCTTCGGTTCGGAACACTTCAGGCCAGCCGCGTTGGCGGCCAGGGCGAGGGCCTTGACCCGGCCGTGAAAGCGATAATGGCCGCGGTCGAAGGCCGCCTTGGTGATTCCCTTGGCCAAAGCCGCCTCGGCGAGCTTCCGGCCGACCTCGATGGCCGCCTTGATATTGCCGCCGTAAGGCGCTCCCTTGCCGGTGTTGCTGCTGGCAGCCGCCAAGGTGACGCCGTTAAGGTCGTCGATCAGCTGGGCATAAATGTGTTTGTTGCTGCGGAAGACGCTCAGCCGGGGCCGTTCGGGGGTCCCGACAATTCGCTTCCGCACGTGCCGCCGGCGCCGCAGCTGCCGGAGGCGCTTGGCCTTTTGACGATCCATAGCACAACCCTGGGTTAGCCGCCGCCACTGGTGAAGGACTTGCCTTCCTTGCGGCGGACCTGCTCGTCCTCGTAACGGATACCCTTGCCCTTGTACGGCTCCGGCGGCCGGGCGCGGCGGATCTCGGCAGCGAACTGGCCAACCTTCTGCTTATCCGCGCCGCGGACAACAATGGCCGTCGCCTCGGGCAATTCTACCGTCACCCCCTCGGGCGGAGTCAGCTCGATCTTGTTGGAGAAGCCAACCGTCAGCACCAGGGTCTTTTTTTCCATCCGGGCCTGGTAGCCAATCCCCTCGATGCGCAAGCGCTTCTCGAAGCCCTTGGTCACCCCTTCAACCATGTTGGCGATCAGGCTGCGGGTCAGGCCGTGCAGGGCGCGGTTGATGCGCTCGTCGTCGGGGCGGCTGACGCGGACGACCTTGGCCGCCTCGTCCACGACCACGGTCATGTTAGGGTGATAGGCGGTTTGCAATTTCCCCTTAGGGCCCTCCACCCAGACCGTCCCGTTCTCCACCCGCACCTTGACGCCGGCGGGGATCGGGACCGGTTGCTTGCCGATGCGCGACATGGGTCGGACTCCTGCTCTTACCAAACCGTGCAGAGCACCTCGCCGCCGACCCGCTCCGCCCGGGCCCGGCGATCGCTCATCACGCCGCGGCTGGTGCTGAGGATGGCGATCCCCAGGCCGTCCAGCACGGGACGGAGTTGGGTATAGCGACGGTACAGCCGCCGGCCGGGCCGGCTGGCCCGCTCAATGTGCCGGATGACACGCTCGCCGTCCGGCCCGTACTTCAGGTAAATCCGCAGCACTGCCTCAGGCCCGCGGACGCCGGGGTCGGGCTGAAAGATCGTGAAACCAGCCTCGTCGGTAGCGTATCGGCCGATGTGGTAATCGAGGATAAAGCCCTCTTCCTTGAGCACTCGGGCGACATCTTCGCGCAGGCGCGTCAGGGGCATGTCCACGACCGGCCGCTCGATCCGATTGGCGTTGCGGATGCGCGTCAGCATGTCGGCCAAGGTATCGGTCATCATAGCGTGCCGTCCTCACCAGCTGGCCTTCTTCACGCCTGGGATCAGCCCGTCGCTAGCCATGTTACGGAAGCAGATGCGACAGACGCCGAACTTACGGTAGACCGCCCGGGGCCGGCCGCAGAGCCGGCAGCGGAGACGGATGCGAATCTTGTCGCGCGGCCGCAACTTGACCTTGTCCGGTTGGCGCTTGCTCAGCTCCAGCAGAGCCAGCTGCTTTTGAAAGCGGGCGCGTTTCGCTTCGGTAGCCATAGTCAGTCCCGTTAGCCCTCACGGAAGGGCATGCCAAAGGCCCGTAGCAACTCGCGGGCCTCATCGTCACTGTTGGTCGTGGTGACAATGGTCACGTCCATGCCCTGGGTAAACGTGACCTTGTCGGGGTCGATCTCGGGAAAGATCACCTGCTCGGACAGGCCGAGGCTGTAGTTGCCGTGGCCGTCGAAGCTCTTGGGGTTGAGGCCGCGGAAGTCGCGGATGCGCGGCAGGGCGATGCTGATAAGCCGATCGAGGAATTCATACATCCGCCGGCCGCGCAGCGTCACCCGGCAGCCAATCTCGTTCCCCTTCCGCAGCCGAAAGCTGCTGACTGCCACCTTGGCCTTGGTGATCTGCGGCCGCTGACCGGCGATCAAGGCGAGTTGGTCGGCGGCTTCCTTGAGGCGGTTCTTGTCCTGTAGCGCCTTGCCTACCCCCATGTTGATCACAATTTTCTCTAGGCGGGGGAGGCTAAGGCGGTTCTTGCGCCCGAACCGTTCCGCCAGGGCGGGGGCGATTTCCTTGTGGTAGCGCTCCAGCAGCCGCGCCATGATCAACCTCACTACGGGGCCTTAACCCCCTCCTTCAGTCAAGGGGACGGCTGGCAGCCCGAATCTCGGCCGGCCGTTCCCGTCCAACCGTTCCGGCTCAGGTTGTCGGCCGCCGGGCATAGAGCGGGCGGGGCTTGCTCAGGTTGCCCAGGCTGGTCCCGCAAGCCTTGCAGTAACGTTCCTTGTGGCCGTCGTCGCCGTAGCGCCGGCCGATGCGGACGCCGCGACGGCAGTTGGGGCAGTACAGCAACACGTTGGAGGCGTCGATCGGCATCTCCTTGGAAAGCCGACCACCCTGGGGATTGCGACGGCTCGGCTTGAGGTGCTTGTAGACCCGGTTGACCCCCTCGACCACGACCTTGTTCTTGTCGGGGATGACGCGCAGCACCCGGCGTGCCCGTCCTCGCTCGGCGTCGTCGCCGGTGATCACTTCCACCAGGTCGTCTTTACGCACATGCATGGCAGACCTCTCAAACTACCTCGGCGGCCAGGCTGATGATCCGGGCGAAGCCGCGCTCGCGCAGCTCCCGGGCCACCGCGCCGAAGATGCGCGTGCCGCGCGGGTTCTGCTCGGCGTCGATGATGACCATAGCGTTGCGGTCGAAGCGGACGTAGCTGCCGTCCTCACGACGGGTCGGCTTGCGGCAGCGGACCACCACGCCGGTAACCACGTCGCCCGGCTTGACATCGCCGCCGGGGATGGCCTTCTTGACGCTGGCCTTGATGATGTCGCCCAGGCCGGCGTAACGCCGCCGACTGCCGCCCAGCACCTTGATGCACATGCATTCCTTGGCGCCGGTGTTGTCGGCGACATCCAGGTAGGTGTACTGCTGAATCATGACGATGACCTCTTTACCCGACTCGACCGCCGTTTGCAGTTTACCGCTAAGCCGCCAGCGGCCTGAAGGACCGCCGCCAGCGGCCTGAAGGACCATCCCTGCGCTCCCAGAGAATGTCACGACCCCGCTGGCGATCCCGGAGAGACGGCCTCGGCCACCGCCTCGGTAGGGGGCGGAGGAGCAGCCGCCGGCGCCTTGCTCACGATCCGCACCAGCCGCCAGTGTTTCATCTTTGACAGCGGCCGGGTCTCCATGATCTCCACGGTGTCGCCGATGTGCGACGCGTTGTTCTCGTCATGCACATGGCAGATGGTCCGCCGCCGGATGTACTTGCCATAGCGCGGGTGCTTGACCAGGCGTGGAATCTCGACCCGGCGCGTCTTGTTCATCTTGTCGCTGGTGACGACGCCGATCGCCGTCCGCCGTTTGCCGCGGGTGGGTTGCTCGGCCATCCACTACGACTCCTTCTTGGTCAGGGCCGCCTGTTTCTGGGCGGCGAGCTGGCGCTCGCGCTGGATCGTCTTGATGCGGGCGATCTCGCGCTTGGCCTTGCGGATCTCGCTGGGCGTCTCCAGCCGCTCGGTGGCCGACTGGAAGCGCAGGTGGAACAGGTTCTTGGTCAACTCCCTTAGCGTCAGCTCTAGCTGCTCGTCACTCATGCCGCGATACTCGGCGGGCTTCATGGTTTGCTCCCTCCTGCCGGGCTGCAAGCGGCTAGGCGCCGGTGCTGGGCCGCCGGGCCACGAAGCGGCATTTGAACGGCATCTTGTAGGCCACCCGGGCCAGGCAATCGCGGGCCGCCGCTTCGGGCAAGCCGGCGACCTCGTAGAGGATCATGCCGGGCTTGACAACCGCGGCCCAGTACTCCGGCTCCCCTTTCCCTTTGCCCATGCGGGTTTCGGCGGGGATGGCAGTGACCGACTTGTGGGGGAAGACGCGGATGTAGAGCCGGCCCTCGCCGCGCACGAAATGGGTGGCGGTGATGCGGCCAGCCTCGATCGCCTCGGCACTGAGCCAGCCCCCCTCGGTGGCCTGTAGGCCGAACTCGCCGAAGGTGACGGTGTTGCCGCGGCAGGCGTTACCCCTTACGCGCCCGCGCTGGCTTTTTCGGTACTTTACCCGCTTGGGCATGAGCGGCATCGCTGTCCTCCTCGCCGTATTCGCCGTTGTTGATCCACACCTTGATGCCGATGTGCCCCTGAGGGGTCTTGGCCTCGGCAAAGCCGTAGTCAATCTTGGCCCGCAGCGTCGAGAGGGGGATGCTGCCGGCCATGCTGCTCTCGGTCCGGGCCATTTCGGCGCCGCCCAGGCGGCCGGCCAGCTGCACCCGCACCCCCTTGGCTCCGGCCTCCATCGACGTGTCGATGGCCCGCTTCATCGTCCGCCGGAAGCTGGCCCGCTTTTGCAACTGCTCGGCAATGTCCTCGGCCACCAGCTGGGCGTCCAACTCCGGCCGGGTGATCTCCATCGTCTTGACCTCGATGTGCCGGTGGGTCAGGTCCTCGAGGTCTTTGGTCAGCTTATCGACCTCCTGCCCCTTTTTGCCGATGATCATGCCGACGCGGGCGGCATAGACATAAACGGTCACCTTCTCCCGGGTCCTTTGGATCTTGATGCGGGAGATGCCGGCGCCGCCGTAACGGCTCTTGATGAACCGGCGAATCTTCTGGTCCTCGACCAGCAGTTCGCTGAAGTCTTGCTTGCTGGCGTACCACTGGCTCTGCCAGTCGGTCATGATGCCGGTGCGAAAGCCGATCGGCCGGACTTTCTGCCCCATACGTCACTCGTTCCCTTCCAAGTCGGACAAGGTCACGTGAATGTGCGACAACCGCCGGCGGATGAGGTAGGCGGTGCCGCGCGCGCGGGGCTGGATGCGTTTCAGCATCGGCCCGCCGTCCACCCGGGCCTCGCTCACCACCAGGTCGTCGATGTTGCGGGCGCCCTTGTCTTCGGCATTGCCCAGGGCGCTCTTGACGACCCGCTCCAGCAAGCGGGCCCCCTTGTTGGGCAGGAAGCGCAACAGCTCCAGCGCTTCATCGACGTTCCGGCCGCGGATCAGCGTTGCGAACGGCCGGATCTTCCGGGCCGACATGTCGGCGAAGCGGTGGCTGGCTCGGTATTCCATGACTCCCTCTCCTCAGCAGCCGGCAACCAGTGGCGAGCGGCCAGTGAGGACCGCGTCTTCACTGGCCGCTCCAGACCGCTTGCGGGCTAGCCGTTAACGAGTTCCGGGGGCAGGATTTGAACCTGCGACCTCCAGGTTATGAGCCTGGCGAGCTACCACTGCTCCACCCCGGGATGACTGTTTCACTTGGCGGTTGTGGCCGCCTTCTTGCCGCCGCTGTGGCCGCGGAACGTGCGGGTCGGGGCGAACTCGCCGAGCTTGTGGCCGACCATGTCGTCGGTGACGTACACCTTGATGAACTGCCGGCCATTGTGGACCAGAAAGGTCTGGCCGACAAACTCGGGGACGATAGTGCAGTCGCGGGCCCAGGTCTTGATCGGCTCGCGATGCAAGGTGTTCATCTGCCGCTCGACCTTGGCCATCAGCTTCGGGTCAACATATGGCCCTTTCTTGAACGAACGGCTCATTGCTCCCTCATCGTGTCGCTAGAATTCCTTTATTCTAGGAAAACCAGCCCTATTGACTAGGCCAACTGCGGCCCTTACTTCGGGGCATAGTGCGGGCCGGGGCGGCGCCGGCGGATGATGGCGGCGTTGGAGGGCTTCCGCCGCTTGCGGGTTTTGCCTCCCTTGGCCAGCACGCCGGTCGGGCTGCAAGGGTGGCGGCCGCCGGAGGTCCGGCCCTCGCCGCCGCCCATCGGGTGGTTGACCGGGTTCATCGAGGTGCCGCGGTTGTGCGGCTTGCGCCCCAGCCAGCGTTTCCGGCCGGCCTTGCCCAGGCTGATGTTCATGTGCTCGGCGTTGCCCAACACGCCGATAGTTGCCCGG
>DATLYH010000051.1:0-34505 GCA_035575035.1 Gemmataceae bacterium | reverse complement strand
CCCCGCTGACCGAGGTGTCCGCCTGGATCGAGCCCTGGGAGATCCCCGAAGCAGAAGAGGAGCACCCCGGCCCGCCGCCGTTTCGTCGGCTGCTGGGCTTGCTGCGGCCGGAAGCCCGCGATATCGGGATTGTGATCACCTACGCCATCGGCGTCGGCGTGCTGAGCCTGGCGGTCCCGATCACAGCCACGGCCGTGGTCAATACGACGGCGCTGGCCACCCTTGTGCAACAGCTGCTGATCCTGTGTCTGGCGCTGCTGGTCAGCCTGGGCCTGGCGGCGCTGCTGCGCTTGCTGCAAGACGTGGTCGTCGAGTATCTGCAACAGCGCATCTTCGTGCGGGTGGTCGCGGACCTGGCTTACCGCTTGCCGCGGATCGACATAGTCGCTTTCGACCGGCAGCACGGCCCGGAGTTGGTCAACCGCTTCTTTGACGTGCTCACGGTGCAAAAGGCCAGCGCCACGCTGCTGCTGGATGGCGTGACGGTCGTGTTGCAAATGGTCATTGGGCTGGTGCTGTTGGCGTTTTACCATCAGTTCCTGCTTGGGTTTGACCTGATCCTCATTGCCGGGCTGCTGTTCATCATCCTGGGGCTGGGCCGCGGCGCAGTAGCCAGCGCCATTCGGGAGTCGCGGACCAAGTATGTCGTGGCGGGCTGGATGGAGGAGATCGCTCGGCACCCGGTGGCGTTCAAGCTCAACGGCGGTCCCCACCTGGCCCGGGAGCGGGCCGACCTGCTGGCCCGGCAATATCTGCTGGCCCGGCAGAGTCATTTCCGTATCGTGCTGCGGCAGGTGGCGTTCGCGTTATTGTTGCAGGTGCTGGCGAGCACGGCCTTGCTCGGGCTGGGCGGCTATCTGGTCATCGCGGGACAGCTGACGCTAGGACAACTGGTGGCGGCCGAGATCGTGGTCAGCCTGGTCGTGGCCTCGTTCACCAAGTTGGGCAAGCATCTGGAAAGCTACTACGACCTGCTGGCGGCGGTGGATAAGCTGGGGCACCTGACCGACTTGCCCCTGGAGCGCGACAGCGGCGTGGCCTATCAGGCGCGCAGCCGTGGGGCCCGCGTCCGCATCGACAACGTCAGCTTCACCTATGACCAGGGGCATCGCGCCGTGCTGAACGGCCTGACCCTGACCATTGAGCCGGGCGAGCGCGTTGCCCTTCTGGGGCCTAACGGCGCTGGCAAGAGTACCCTGGTCGATCTCCTTTTCGGATTGCGCCAGCCGACGCAGGGCTACATTGAGATCGACGGCCTGGACCTCCGGGAGCTGCGGCTGGAATCACTCCGCGAGCACATCGCTGTCGTCAAGGGGATCGAAATCTTCGAGGGGAGCATTCTGGACAACGTCCGCATGGGGCGGGAGAACCTGTCGGTGGCCGACGTGCGGCAGGCCCTGCAAGCGGTGGGGCTGCTGAACGACGTGCTCGACCTGCCCCACGGGCTGCACACGCCGCTCAGCACCGGCGGGGCGCCCTTGTCGCTGGGCCAGGCGGAGCGGTTGATGCTGGCGCGGGCGATTGTCGGCAGTCCGCGGCTGCTGATCCTCGACGAAGTGCTTGACGACATGGACCAGGAAGTTCGGCACGAGGTGCTGCCGGCCATCCTTGGTCCCCAGGCCCGCTGGACGCTGCTTGTCGTCACCCACAGCCAGGACGTGGCCCGGCTCTGTAGCCGACAAGTGCGACTGGGCCGTGTGCGCCCGGCGGAACCGGGTGCAGCGGCCCCCGCGAGCCAGTCCGTGACCATTTCGGGCTGAGGAGCCTTCCATGACCGTTGCCACCAACCACCGGATCTCCGAGCGGCTGACGCTTCCCGCCCTGCAGTTGGCCCGCACGCCGCGCTTGGCGCGGCGGCTGTCCCGTGTGGTCCTGACCGCCCTGCTGTTGTTGCCTTTTGTGCTGCTTTTTGTGCCGTGGACTCAGACGGTCCACGGTATCGGCCGGGCCATCGCCTTTAATCCCGTCCAGCGCCCGCAATTTGTGGTTTCGCCGATCGAAGGCCGCATCAAGAAGTGGTATGTGGTCGAGGGGCAGCGGGTAAAGGCCGGCGAGCGCATCGTCGAGATGGTAGACAACGACCCCAATCTGGAGTTGCGCTTATTGGATGAAGAGCGCGCCATTCTGGACCGCCTCCGTGCCGCCGAGAACCGGGTCCGCGATATCGAAGCCCGCATTCGGAATCTGGAGAACTCGCGGCTGCTGGCGATCGGCGTTCAGGAAAGTATCCTTCGCCAGGAGCAAGCCCGGGTGCAGGCTGCCGAGCAGGAGGAGATCGAAGCTCAGGCAGTTGTGGATACGGCCCGGCCGAACTACGAGCGGCAGAAGGCCCTGTTCGAGAGTAAGCAGGGCAGCCTGGTTTCCCAGCGCGATGTGGAGCTGGCTTGGCAGACCCTGCAAACCGCCGAGGCCAAATTGCGTCAGGCCCGGGCCCGGGTGAAGCTGGCCAAGGCAGCGGAAAAGGCGGCCGCTGATAACCTGAAAAAGGTAGATGCGGACACCGCCGCCATGATTAACCTAGAACGGGCTTCCCTGCGTTCCGCCGAGGCCGAGGTCGCTGCCATCAAGCGTGACAAGGCCCAGATCGAGGTGCGCATCGCCCGGCAACGGGCCCAGTATGTTGATGCCCCGGTGGACGGGGTCGTGTTTCGCCTCTTGGCCAACGCCGAGCAAGGAGGCATCCTGGTCCGCCCCGGGGAGCGGCTGGCCGTCCTGGTCCCGGACATCAAGCCGGAAGAGCGCGGCAACAACCCGACTTCAAACCAGGAAACGATCCCCTTGACCGAGGGGAGCTACCCCGGTATCGTCGTCGAACTCCAGATCGACGGCAATGACCTGCCCCTGGTGCGCCTCGGCGATCGAGTGCGCTTGCAGTTCGAGGGCTGGCCGGCCGCCCAGTTCGTCGGCTGGCCATCCGTGGCCGTCGGCACCTTCGGGGGGCGTGTCTACCTGGTGGACCCCACCGCCGATGACAAGGGGCGGTTCCGCATTCTCGTGGAGCCGGACCCCGCCGATCAGCCCTGGCCCGATCAACAATATCTGCGCCAGGGCGTCCGTGCTCAGGGCTGGGTGTTGCTCGAGCGGGTTTCCCTGGGCTGGGAGCTATGGCGGCGGTTGAATGGCTTCCCCCCCATTCGCGAGTCACAGGAATCGAAGACCGACCAGCCGCTTGGTCCGGTCAAGCGCAAGGAGCTGAAATGAAGCGGCAGCGGGCAAGGAAGCCGATGGCCCAGGCGTGCTTGGTGTTGGTGCTCGCCAGTGGGTGCGTCGCCGGGCCATTCCCGTCCTGTTTTGATCCGGACGAGGAGAGCATCCCGGCATCCCCAGCCACCGAACGCCCCCAGGCGGAACAACCGACGACCCCGGCCAGCGAAGTGGTTCCGGCGCCGCCAACGCAGACCCAGCCAGACCGGTCGGTATCCCCTGAGCAGGCCCAGGGAGCACCCTCCGCCGCCGCGGACGGCCAGAAGCAAGACAGGGATGCTCCCCCCCAAGCGGCTGAGGTCTTGCCGCCTCCCCGTCTGCTCTCTCCAGACCCGGCGATCGGCCCGACCGGCTCGCCGCAAGCCGAGTTGCCACTGACCCTGGAGGAAGTGATCGCCTCGGTGGAAACCCATTTCCCTCTGCTCCTGGCCGCCTTGCAGGAACAAGGAATCACTTCCGGTCAGTTGTTGGCCGCCCAGGGAGCCTTTGACCTGTACCTCCGGGGGCGGGAATTCGGGCAAATAGGCACTTTCGACAGCCACCGGATCAGCGTCGGCATCGACCAGAACCTGGCCTGGAACGGCATCTCGTATTTCGCTGGCTACCGGCACTCGCTCGGGGAGTTTCCGATCTACTATGGGGACCGCAAGACAGGGGAAGGGGGCGAGTTCCGGGCAGGGGTACTGATTCCGCTGTTGGCCAACCGGGCCATTGACCGCAGGCGGGCAACGCTGCGGCAAGCGGAGATCACCCGGGCCCTGGCGGACCCGACCATCGCCGCCCAGCGGATCGACTTCATCCGGGCCGCCTCCCGCGCGTACTGGACTTGGGTAGCGGCCGGCCGACGTTACCAGATCGCCCTGGCGGTGCTGCGCATCGCCGAGGAGCGCGACAAGCAGCTAGCCGAGTTGGTCCGGCGCGGGGCTGTTGCCGAGTTCGAACGGATCGATAACCAGCGGGTGATCGTGGAGCGGCAGACCCGGCTCATTGCGGCGGAGCGGGCCTGGCAGCAGGCGTCGATCGCCCTGTCGCTGTATCTTCGCGGCCCGGGCGGCGAACCGCAAATGCCCGCCGCGGCCCGTCTGCCCCACCAGGTCGCGGAGCCTCAGCCCTTCGACCGAACCAGTCTCCCCCGGGACATCGAGCAGGCCTTCCGACAACGGCCCGAGCTAGAACGACTGCGGCTGCAACGCGCCCGCCTCGCCGTGGAGGTGGAACTGGCCAACAACCAGATGCTGCCTAATCTCTATCTAGGCCTGGAGGGCTACCAAGATGTCGGGTTCGGCTCCAATTTCTCCAAGACGCCGCTCGTCACGGGGACCCAGCTGGACCGGACGGCATATCTCGCCTCCCTTCAATTCGACTTACCGTTGCAGCGGCGAGACGCCCGGGGCCGTGCCTTGGCCGCCCAATCGACCATCGCCCAGTTGAGCTTTCAGGAACAGTTCCAGCGGGACCGGATCGTCGCGGAAATCCAGGATGCCGCCTCCGCCCTGGAACGCTCCTACGAGTTGCTGCAAAAAGCACGGGAGAATGTGGCTGTGGCCCGCAAGGTCGAGAGCGGCGAGCGGGAGCGTTTCCTGAAAGGGCAAGGGACCATCGTCATCTTGAACTTACGCGAGTTGGTAGCGGCGGAAGCATCGCTGGCGGAAGTCGATGCTCTGGCAGAGTACTATCGCTCCCTGGCCGACTACCGGGCGGCCCTGGGGCTGCATGCCTATCCCGGCCCAGAGCATTCCCGCCGATGATCCTCCTTGGAGATGGTTTAGCATTGGCACCGGGCAATTGCCCCGGACGCACCGGAGCAAATGCTGGACCGAGCAAAGCGCTGTCGTGTCCGTACCCCAGAGTACATCCGCCACCACATCGCCCGGGACATGCTCTGTGAGGCACAGGCAGCGCCATGCGGCCACACCCTCGAAAAGTTACACCATGCCCCAAAGCGTAAAAGTCCCGATGGTGACGCTGAACACCAATTTCGAAGTTTTTTGTTGACATCCTCCGGCTGCCGATTTATGAGAAAAAAATGAGATTTCCACGGCTAACACGCCGTGATCACATTGAAGTACGCTGCCTCTCGCTTAGGTCGTTTCCTTTCATCCGTGTTTCTACGGGAGGGGCTTCTCATGTTCCGTTTGCACACCCCGAGCCAACGGTCTGCGTTCACCTTGATCGAGCTGCTTGTCGTCATCGCCATCATCGCTATCCTGATCGCCTTGCTTTTGCCAGCGGTGCAGAGGGTCCGCGAGGCGGCCAACCGTTCCCAGTGCGCCAACAACCTCCGGCAGCTCGGCCTGGCCTGCCACAACTTTCACGACCACTATCGGCACTTCCCCCCGTCCCGCGCTGCGGACAACTTTGGCACCTGGGTGGTGTTCTTGCTGCCATACCTGGAGCAGGACAACATGTACCGGCTCTGGAACAACGGTACGCTGCGCTATTATGCCACCCCCCTAGAAGCTCGCCAGCCGGTCAAAACCTTGTTTTGTCCCAGCCGCAGGGCGCCCATGATGAGCACGAGTGGCGACGGCCCCCGGAGCGGGCCCAACTTCCCCTTCACCCCGGGCGGTTGCTCGGATTACGCCGGCAACGAGGGGAATGGGTTCAACGACAACGGTCCCAACGCCAACGGCGTTTTCATCTGGCACGGTAACGACAGCGAGGTCCTTACCCTCCCCTTCACCGATCCCAATGCCACCCTGAGGCTCATCAAGAGCAGCGTCAGCATCGCGTCGATCATCGATGGCACCAGCAACACGCTCATGATCGGCGAGAAGCACATTCGCGACCAATCCCTGCTCGGCCGAGGGGGCGACGACAACTCCATTTACAATGGCGACCCCTCCATGCCGGGCGCCACCTATGCCCGCCAGGCCGGCCGGGAATGGCCCGACAACAACTACGCGAACAAGACCGCAGCCACGCCGTTCACCCGCGACCTCCCCTTGGCCCAATACGGGGACAATACCTTCCGCGACCGGCGTTTCGGCAGCTGGCACCCCGGCGTCTGCCAGTTCGTCTTCTGCGACGGCAGCGTCCGGGCCGTCAACCAGTCGATTGACATCCTCACCCTTACCTGGTTGACAATCCGTAATGACGGCCGGGTCGTCAGCGGCAGCGACTTCTAGGGCAGTGCGGGCCGATCAACTTCCTGGCAAGCCCGCCGCTCCTCGGGGCAGCGGGCTTCGCCGCGCCGCCGGTTGTCTCGCTTGTGAACCTTCGCCTCTTCCAGGAGAGGAGCTGCCATGCGTCTGGTTTCCTTCTGGCGTTCATGGATAAGCCCATTGTCGGTCGCCGTTGCCTGTGTGGCGGTCGCAGGCTGCGGCGCAGACTTTCCCAAAACGTATCCCCTCTCGGGCACCGTGCTGCTGCCCAACGGCAAGCCGCTACCGGGCGGGAAGATTGAGTTTGAGTCGGTCGCCGACCCGAACTTGCGGGGGTTCGGCGAACTCGAAAAGGACGGGACGTTCGCCCGCGTTTACACGTACAGGTCTGATGGCAAGGAGACCCAGGGTCTCATTGCGGGAGAGCACCGGGTCCGTTTTGAACCCCCCGTTCGGGATGAGGAAGAAGGGGGAGGGAGAGACCCCGGCGAAGAGGGATATGGCTCCGTGTCCCGACGAAAGCCCCCGCTGATCGATCCGCGCTACCGGAGCTTCGACACGTCCGGCCTCAAGATCACCATCCCGGCGCCGGACAATCGGGTCACTATTCAGCTTAGCAAGCCGGGGCACTGACCAAGACGGCCCGGCGCGCCGGCCGCGCCGGCTGCGTCCGCTCCCGTCACCGCTACCCTGAGGGTTCCGATGAAAGTCCCTGTCTGCCTACTTGCCCTGCTCCCTCTGGCCGGGCTGCTCCTAGCCCAGGCGCCGGCGGACAAGGCCGGCAAATCCCCCGACCAGGACCTGCCGCCGCACATCACCCGGCTGACCCTCTTCGGCGAACGCGCCGACTGGTCGCACGACGGCAAGCGAATCCTGTTCGTCGAGAAGACGTTCGGCGACGTCTATGAGATTGACCTTGCCACCAAAGCGCTGCGGCTGCTGACCGGCCACTACCCCCACCTCGGCTACACCCGGGCGCTTTACCTGGCCAACGGTGATATCCTCCTTTCGGGGCCGGAGCAGTTCGACCCGAAGAACCCCGGCCCCAGCCGGGTGCAGTGCTACCTCTATGTCCTTGACAAGGGCCTGACGGGGCCGCCCGTCCCACTCGGCACGAAGTGCTCGGAGGGGCCGGCCGTCTCGCGCAAGCGGATGCACATCGCCTGGACCCACGTCAGCGCCCAGTACCCGGACAAGCTCCCCAAGGGCGTCTCCCAGATGTATGAGGCCGACATCGTCTACGAGGGAGGCAAGCCGAAGCTGGCCAACCAGCGGCTGATCATCGACAGCCGGGAGCTGCCGTTCAAATGCACCATGGAGACGCAGAACTTCCGCCCGCCCGATGAGAAGGAGCTGCTCTTCAGCGCCTACGGCTACCAAGGAACAGAAGTCTGCGGTGTTGACCTGGCGACCAAGAAGGTCACCAACTACTCCAACGCCCCCGACCAGTACGACGAGCCGGAAGGGATCTTCCCCGACGGCAAGTTCATCTGCGTCGAGTGCGATCGAGAGAACGGGGCGAAGAAGAAGGGGTCGCAGTACATCGACATCTGGAAGCTGGCGTTGGACGGCAGCGGCAAGCTGGAACGGCTGACGTTCTTCAATCTGTACCCCGGCTACAAGGCCTCCAACCCGGTCATCAGCGACGACGGCAAGTTCATGGCTTTCCAGATGGCCCGGGTGGGGGATCCGGCGGGAGTGGGGCGAGGGATCTTCGTCTATGACTTCAGCAAAGCGCCCCGGTGAGCTTTGTCCGCACTGGTGACGGTCCCGAGGGTTGGGGCGGCCCCGCCCAGGCGCGCCAGGCCGGACGTCAAGGTCAGGTCGTCGATCGACCGGCGTTCAGGAATGGAGCCGAGCGGCCGGCTTGCGGCACGGCCAGTACCGCCATGCCAGCGCCCCGAGAATGAACGTCCCGCCGGTCAGCGTGAAAAGGGACGGTTCCTCCCCCGCGACCAGGTAAGCCCAGAGTGGGTTCAGCAGCGGCTCCAGCAGCGTGATGGTGCCGGCCTCCTGCGGGCTAACAGTGCGCAGGCCGCGGGCCATCAACGTGTACGGAATCGCCATCTGCACGCCGCCATAAAGAAACAGTACGACCATCTGCCCCGCGGTGGGAAGGTCCAACGCATAAATGAAGGGGACCAGCACCAGGGCGCTGACCAGGTGATTGAGCACCGTCAGCCAGCGCGGCGAGACATCACGGAGCACGCGGAGGCAGATCACAACGCCGGCGTAGGTCACGCCGCTGCCCAGGCCGATGCCGACGACGAAGAGCTGCGCCTCCTGCCAGCCGCCGGCCACAAGGATTGCGACGCCGGCCAACCCGACGGCCAAGGCGGCCAGGCTGCGCCGATCGGCCCGCTCCCCCAGCAGCCAGACGCTGGCCAGGAACATCCACATCGGCGCCGTGTACTGCAACAGGATGGCGTTGGCAGCGGTGCCCAGCGCCAGAGCCGAAACAAAGGTGGCGTTCATGACGGCGAAACAGGCCGCCATCGGCACCATCATCGGGCGGAACGACAGGTCATGCCGTCTCAGCAGCGGCACGAGCACCAGCCCGGCGAAGAGCGCCCGGTAGAAGGCGATTTGCAGCGGCGCCACGGCGGGCGAGTCCAGCCTGAGGGCGGTCGGTTGGGTCAATACCTTGGTGAAGGCCCCGCTGGTGCTCCACATCAGCGCAGCCAGCACAAGGAGCAGCCGGCCCTGCTGGAGCGACGGGGGCGTTGCGGCATCAGGAGATGACTCCATGCTATTTGTCGGAGAGTGTCCCGTTTAGCTGGCCAAGTACCTCCTCCATGCTCCGGTCGAGGATGGCCACCATCTCGTCAATCTGCTCGGCTGTGACCGTTAGCGGCGGGCCGAAGGCGATCCAGTGCGGGTCGAAGCGGCACAAGAGGCCGTTCGCCAGCGCCCGCCGGCCGACCTGCACCCCGAAGGCCGTCTCCGCTGCAAAGCGTTCCTTGGTTGTCCGGTCGCGGACGAACTCGATCCCCTGGAACAGTCCCTTGCCGCGGATGTCGCCGATGACGGCGTGTTTCTGCGCCAATCGCTCTAATCCGGCCCGCAGCCGCTGGCCCTGGGCGCGAGCATTGGCGCACAGGTCGCGCTCCAGGATCTCGCGCAGCACCGCGATGCCGGCGGCACAGGAGATCGGGTTCCCCTCGAAGGTGTGGCCCTCCACGAAGCCGGGGTTCCGGTCGGCCGGCCCCCAGAAGGCGTCGGCGATCGGCCGGCGGCAGATCATCGCCGACAGCGGCGCGTAGCCGCCCGAGAGCCCCTTGCCCAGGCAGAGAATGTCCGGCACCACGCCGAACGTCTCGGCGGCGAACAGGCGGCCGGTCCGACCAATGCCGGTGATGATCTCGTCGAAGATTAGCAGGACGTTGTACCGGTCGCAAATCTCGCGCAGGATCGGCAGGTACTCCTCGGGCGGGTCGATGACGCCGCCGGTGTGGCCGATCGGCTCGACGATGACAGCGGCCACCGTCTCGGGGTCTTCCATCTCGATCACGTCGCCGACCAGGGTAGCGCAGGTGATGCCGCAGTCGCGGTAGCTCTTGCCGAACGGGCAGCGGTAGCAGGTGGGCGGGAAGACGTGCAGGAAGCCGGGCGCCAGCGGCTCGTTGACCGTCTTGCGCGACTTCAACCCGGAGGCCGACAGCGAGCCCATCGTTGAGCCGTGCCAGGAGAGGTAGCGGCCGATAATCTTGTACTTGCCCGGATGGCCGGTCAGCTTGTGATACTGCCGGGCGAGCTTGATGGCGGCCTCGGTCACCTCGGCGCCGCCGCACTGGAACTTGACGGTGGCGAGGTCGCCGGGGGCCAGCTCGGCCAGCAGGTTGGCCAGCTGCACCGCCACCGGATTGGTGCCGTGCATCGGCGGCGAGAAGGCGAGCGTGTCGAGTTGCTGACGGATGGCGTCGATGACCCGGCGGTTGTTGTGGCCGACCGAGACGACGTAGATGCCGGACAGGGCGTCGAGGTAGCGCTGGCCGTGGACGTCCCAGTAGAAGACACCGTCGGCCCGGGCCATGATCAGCGGCTGCTTCGACCATTCGGCCATCTGGTCGCGGACGAAGATCTGACGGAGAAAGCGCTCCTCGGTGGTCTGGGCAGCAGCGATCAGGTCGGGAAGGGTGGCGGTGGAGGACATCAGTCATTCCCTTCAAGCGGAGATCGGCCCAAGATTTCGCCAAGACACGGGATCTCTTTCGGTCGTGGCTCGGCCCATAGCCAAGCCGTTTCAACCCAGAAGCCTGGCACAACCTGCGAAACGGCACGCCCGGCGGCATGTGGGATGCAGGCGTAATGCTTCCTGCGGCGGCGGTGAATGACAACGCGCTGCAGTTCAGAAGCCACGACCCAGATTTCGTGAACACCAGCCTCCTGGTAAGCGGAAAGTTTCTCTTCCAGAGGTTCCGGGGCATCGAATGGTGCCAACACTTCGATTATCAGGTCAGGGGGGATCTCAAACTGCCACTCAGGCAGCGGAGACGGCATACGATCCCGGGCAAAGAAGAGGACATCCGGGGTAACTTTCCAGTTGCTTTTCAGGCGGACGAGCGTATCCGGTCCGAACACACTGCCCAGGTCGTTCTCCTCTGCGTAGCAGTGCAGTAAAGTGTCGAGGAAGTTGACGAGGTCGTTATGAAGGGGAGACGGATGAGAGCGGATAACCATCACTCCGTCTATCAACTCTGCCTTCGTGTCTTCGTCCACCAACTCATCAAAAGCTTCCTCCGTGATGCCATAGAATCGGAGAGTGTACGGCCGATCAACCGCCCGGATCCTCGCGTTTAACAGATCGATCACGCTCCACCTCCTCCATCTTCCGGACAATACCCGACCGCCGTGAGGGCGTACACCACGGCCACCCGCACCAGGTCGTCGATCGACACCCATTCGTTCAAGGTGTGCGCCCCATCGGCCCGCGGACCGTGGGTGATTGCCGGTATCCTCGCCAGCGACCAGAAACTGTTGCCGTCGTCGCAGAACGGCTTGGCGCCGACCGGCAGCGGCCGTCCCACTGTTGCCTCATACGCCTGCTGAAAAACCGCCACAAACGGGTCCTCCCGGTCGAGCAGGAAGGCGTCGCGCATCAGGGAGAACTCCGCCGTGACCGTGGTGCCGGTGTCGCGCGCTAACTCAGCGAACAGCCCGCGCAGCTCGCGCTCAACCTCCTCACGGCGGGTGCCCGGCAGCCAGCGGCGCGTCCCCTCCAGGCGGCACTGGTGGGGGTATTGGTTGTAGATCTCGCCGCTGTGGATTTGGCCGATGAACACGCTCTCGCTGCCGGCCAGCGGGTCCGACTTCGCCGACAGGCGCTCATTCAGCCGGCCCAGCCGGGCCACCAACTCGGCACCCGCGGCGATGACGCTCGGCTCGTCGGGCGGGCGCATCACTTCATGCACCGATGGTCCACGGCGGCAAATGACCACCCTCCAGACGAGCCCGCCCCGGCCGATGACCGGCAGGCACTCGTGGAGATACTCCGGCAACAGGACCGCATCGCCGACATAACCCTCCGCGATCAGCTGGTTCAGCTGCCGGCCGTCGCCCCAGGGTGATTCGTGCAGGTCGTGCGCCGTCAGCAGGACGGCACCGCCGCTCAGCAGGTTCGTGTCGCGCAGCACGCGCAGCGCCTCGACCGCAGCCGCGATCCCTCCTTTCATATCAGACGAGCCGCTGCCGGTGATCCGGCCATCCGCAACGGCGGGTGGGACGAACGGCAAGTGGACCGTGTCCAGGTGGCCGTTGAATTGGAGCGTCCGACCGGGGCGGCCGCTGTCGAGGCGGACGACGACAGCCGGCGCCGCGGGATAACCGGCAGCGGGCCGTTCGATAGTGAAACCTTCAGCGGTCAGCATGTCGGCCAGGCAGTCGGCCGTCGCGCCCGCCTCGCCGGTACGACTCGGCACCGCGATCAGCCGGACGGCCGTGTCCACCAGGCGCTGGCGATTGACGGACTGACGGAGGCGCTCGGCGAGAGAGGGAATTGTTTTCATGGCGGGTTGATTGTAACCCGCGCCGGGCCGGCTGTCAGCGGCTCAGGGCTCGTCCACGTCCCAGATGACGATGTTGCCGCTCTGCCCGGCGGCGGCAGCGGTCATGCCGTCCGGGGCGAACGCCACCGCGTTGACTGGGCTGACCTGCCAGTCGAATGACGCCCGCTCCCGGCCCGCCGCCGCGTCCCAGAGCTTGACGGTCCGGTCGCGACTGCCTGAGAGCAGCAGCCGGCCGTCGGGTGCGAAGGCGACCGAGGTAACGATGCCGCCGTGCCCAGCCAGAACAGCCCGCTCCTCCCCCGTGGCCGGGTCCCAGAGAGACACCACCCAACTGTGTCCAGCGGCGAGCGTCGCCCACCCGCCCGCACCGCCAGGGCTCTCCGCAGTTCCTGCCCGGCCATGTCCCACAGCAGCACGCGCGGATATTCGGCGCCGATGGCAAGCGTCCGGCCATCAGGTGAATAGGCCAGCGACCACGCCGAGCCCAGGTCCGCGCCGTGCTCCCGCTCCAGGCGCCGGAACAGGTCGGCGCGCCATTCCATCGTGGTCGTGTCCCAGAGTCGGACCTGGCCGGGTTCGTTCCCACTGATCCGGTCTCCCGCCCCTACTGCCAGCGTCCGGCCGTCGGGCGCGAAGGCCACCGCCGTCACCAGCGGCCAATGGTCCGGCAGCACGTGCCGCTCCCGGCCCGTCGCGGGGTCCCAGAGTCGGACCGTCTCATCCAGGCTTCCCGACGCCAGCCATCGACCATCGGGCGAAAACGCCAGGCACTCGACGGGTCCTCGGTGTCCTCGCAGGGTGCAGAGTTCCCGCTGTGAGCCGATGTCCCACAGTTTGACCGTCCGGTCATGGCTGGCCGAGGCCAGGAAAGCGCCGCCCGGCGCATAGGCCAGCGCCTGGACAGGTCCCTGATGGCCTTGCAAAACCAGCATGGCGGCCTCGATGACGGACGCGGACTTACTCGCCTTCCAGGTCGGTGTCGCGCAGGTCGGTGACAAACATGTGTCCTGGTTTATGGGTGATCAGCAGGGGCGGGCGGGCCTCCATGGCCACCGCCTGAGGAGTAACGCCGCAGGCCCAGAAGACCGGCACCTCGCCGGGCCGAATCGGCACCGGGTCGCCGAAGTCCGGCCGGGCCAGGTCGCGGATGCCGAGGGCCGCCGGGTCGCCGAAGTGGACCGGCGTGCCATGTGCTCGGGGAAAGCGGGCACAGACGCGGGTGGCGGTGATCGCCTGCTCGGGCGTCAGCGGCCGCATCGAGACGACCATTGGACCGCGGAAGACGCCGGCCGGCCGACAGGCTCGGTTGGTGCGGAACATCGGCACATTGCAGCCCAGCTCGATGTGCCGAACCGGCACCCCCGCTTGCAGCAGGGCGTTCTCGAAGGTGAACGAGCAGCCAAGCAGGAAGCCGACCAAATCATCGCGCCACCAGGCATGCAGGTCGGCCGGCTCATCCGCCAGCTCGCCGTGGCGCCAGACGCGGTAGCAGGGCAGGTCGGTCCGCAGGTCGGCGCCGGGGGCGGCATAGCGCGGTTCGGGGTCGCCCGGTTCGGTCACGTCAAGCAGGGGACACGGCTTGGGATTGCGCTGACAGAAGAGGAGGAAATCAAAGGCCAGGTCACGCGGTACGATGACTAGGTTGGCCTGAACGAAGCCGAGCGCCAGCCCCGGCGTCGGCCCATTCAGCTGGCCGGTCCGACACTGCTGCCGCACCTCGGCGCCGGTGGCGTGTCGCAGATGGTCCACGCGGGTTCTCCTGTCGAGCGGCTTCAACGCCCGTGGTTCAGGACCTGACATCGGTCCGTCATGAACGTAGGCTACCACCTCTTGGCCCCCTCCTCAACGGAGGATCGTCGCCAGCTGCCGCAGCGGTTCCGCGTAGCGCTCGAACTCCAGCCCGTCCACCGAGACGGTCGGCTGTCCCGAGACGCCATCAACCAGCGGACCGCGCTCCACCAGCATGCGCAGCAATTCCCGCTCGCGCTCGACATCGAACAGCTCCGGCTCGGGCGGCGCACCGCGGAGCAGACGCACGCCCGCCGCCAGGCCGTAGGCCCCCCAGTTGCTGACGCCGCAGACGATGAGATAATCGCATGGCACCCGGCAGGCCACCAGGCCGCCGCCGGGGATGTTTCGTCGGATGACGTCCCAGGGCACCTTGCCCATACCGATCTCGTTGCCGCCGTCGCCGATGCCGATGGTTCGGATCGGCCCAGCCCCTTCGAATAGCCGGTGCGCCGGACTCATACTCGCGGTGATGTCCCGGCCGCGCATGGTATGGCAACGGTCGTGGTGCTCGGCCGGCACCTCGCGCCGGAACTGTTCAACCGCGGCCTCGCTTGATCCCTGGGCCCGCAGCGACTCCGGCGTATGACTCGGCCCCACGCGCTCCAGAGCGATCAAGTGGGTGAGCGGGCCGGTACGCTCGGCAAACATCTGCCGGTAATCGCCGCCGGACAGGGAGCCGGCCTCCTCAGCGGACGGCAGCCGGACTAGCGGCACCTCCTTCCGCAGGCCGCAGAGCGCCACGCCGACTTCCAGCGCGGGCAAGCAGAAGTCGTCAGTCGCCAGGACCACCTTGATCCCCAGCGGCACCAGTGCCCGCGCCAGGAAAACCGCCCCCAGTGGGCCGTCGGTCTCGCCGCACGGCGGCTGAGCATGTGGAATGTAGAATCCCGTGACCACGGCCACGCTCGGCGCTGCCGCCTCGGCAATGCTTCGACAGGCGGCTTCAAAGTCGGAGAGGGTGGCCGTGATCAGGTTCGACGCCGGGTCGGTGCGCAGGCCGCGGTTGCCGACGTCTTGCTGAATCAGATCGCGAATCGCATCAAGTCTCGGGTCACTCATTGCGGCATCTCCCGGAGCAGGTAAGCGAAGCGCCGCCGCCAGGCGCGCGGCACGTCGGCAGTCAGCGTGATGGGTTCATGGCGGACCGGGTGCAGAAATGTCAGCGCGCGGGCGTGCAGGGCGATTCCCCCCTCACTCCTCTCCCCCCGCGGGGGGAGAGGGGGAGGGGTGAGGGGGGGATGGACCGAGCCGTAGCGGACGTCGCCGAAGATCGGATGGCCCTGATGCGCGAGCTGAACGCGCAGCTGGTGTGTGCGGCCAGTCTGCGGCCGGACCTCCAGCCAGGTCAGCCCTCCGTGCCGGCCGCGCCGCGTGAAGTGGAGCACGGCCTGACGAGCGCCGGGCGTGTGCGGCTCAACCACCTCCACCCGGCCGGTGGCCGCATCTTTCTTCAACCAGTCCTCCAGGATACCGGCCGACTGCTCCACGTCGCCTTCAACCACGGCCCAGTAGACCTTCTCGACCGTCCCTTCGCGGAACTGCTGCGCCAGCCGGGCCGCCGCCTTGCTGGTGCGGGCGAACAGCAGCACGCCCGAGACCGGCCGGTCGAGCCGATGGACGATGCCGAGGAAGACGTTGCCCGGCTTGTGGTATTTCTCCTTGAGGTACTGCTTGACCGCCCGGTCAAGGGTTTCCTCTCCGCCCTGGAAGTGGGTGCTCAGGCGCCCGGCCGGCTTGGCGATCGCCAGGCAGTGGTTGTCCTCGTACAGGATTTCGAGCGGCGGCAAGGACACGGAATCCCCTCCGCGAGACCGTAGGTCTGCCCTCTCCCGGACCGGCCTGGATGCGCCACGGTCGCTGCCACTTGCAGCTTGGCGCCAGGCCGCAAGCGGCACAGTAGCCAGCGCTGGACCACCCTTGCCGTGCAGCTGGCCAAGAGGGAGGAGAAGCCGCCGCCGGAACGGTTGGTCTGTGACAGTTACCGGATCGTCTATTTCGCCATGCCGGTCCGCCTATTACGGAGTCTTCTTATGGATATCCCGAAAGGCCGCTGTTAATGACCCGACTTTCCCCGCTTTGCTTGTCACCCTCCCCTGCTCTCCACAGGTGCGCACTATTTTTGCCGCCTGGACCCGATCGTTCATCCTGTTCCACGGCAAACTGATCCGGCCTCGTAGGTGCTACGCCTGTGGTACGATGCGCTGTGGACCGCGGCGTGCTCTGCCATGTGCCCCCGCCCAGCAGATGGGACGGCGTCCGGTGTCCCGGTGTGTTCGTTCTCAAAGTTGCCCCCCATGTCCGGAACTAAGTTGCCTTCCAATGTCCTGAATCAGGCGCAGCACTTCTTCCACGTCGGCAGCCGTCGTCCGCCAGTTCACAAAGCACAGCCGCAGGGCGACCCGGCCATGCAATCGGGTGGACGACAGGAACGCGCGCCCCGTCGCCCGCAGTCGGTCAAGCAGCACCAGGTTGAGACGGTCTAACTCCGCCTCCCTCTGGTCGTCGCGGGGGCGGAACCCCGGCGGTACGTACCGGAAACAGACGATGCTCAACTGCCGTGGCGACAGGACTTCGAAGGCGGGCGACCGCTCCAGCAGCGCCTGGGCGAAGTCGGCCAACCGGCAGCAATGCGCTACCAAGGAGCGGAACCAGCCGACCCCCAGCACCTTGACCGACAGCCAAATCTTCAGCGCCCGGAAGCGGCGCGTCAGGGCCAGGCCGTAATCGGCGAAATTGATCTCGTCGGCGGCCGGCTCCACGTCCTGCATGTACTCCGGCCGCATGGCGAACGTGCGGGCCAGCAGCGAGCCGTCGCGCACCAGCAGGCAGCCGGCCTCGAACGTCTGCGCGAACCACTTGTGCGGATCGAGCGTGATCGAGTCGGCCCGGTCGATACCGTCCAGCGCCGCCTTTCCCTCGGCAGTCAGCGCCGCGGCCCAGCCGTAGGCCGCGTCCACATGCAGCCAGAGTCGCTGTGTGTGGCAGAAGTCGGCCAGGACTGCCAGCGGATCGACCGCGCCGGTGTTGGTCGCTCCTGCGTTGGCCACCACCGCCCACGGCAGCCGGCCCGCCGCCCGGTCGCGCGCCACTGCCTCGGCCAGGGCCGCCAGGTCGAGACGAAATTGGCCATCGGCCGGCACCGGGCGGAGTTGGTCGGGGCGCAGCCCGATGACCCGGGCCGCCCGGTCCACCGACCAGTGCCGTTGCTCGGTCAAGTAGAGAACGGCCCGGCCGCGCTGCTCGAAGTCGAGCCGCTCCCGCGCCGTCACCAGTGCTGTCAGGGTGGCCTCGGAGCCGCCTCCCGTGAGGATGCCCTGCGCCTGCGGCGGAAGGCCGAGGAACTCCTTGAACCAGTCGAGGACCACGATCTCGACCTGCGCCGGGCCGCACGCCTCCAGCCAGACGGCGGCGAAGAAGTTGCTGCCGGCGCAGAGCAGGTCGCCCAGGACCGAGAAAAACGACGGCGCTCCCGGGATGAAGGCGAGGAAACGGGGATGATTGGTGCGCATGGCGTGCGGCGCCACCTTCTCATGGAATTCGGCCAGGACGCGGGCGAAATCGGTTCCCACTTCCGGGGGCGGCTCGCGCAGCAGAGCCTCCATCTCGGCCCGGGAGCGGTAGCGGCCGATCGGCTGGTCACGGAGAGTGGCCAGGTGACGCAGCACCCAATCCAGGGCCTGGCCGGCGAAGTCCTGAGCGGCGGCCGGATCGGGATGAGGAAGCGGCTCGGCGCAGGCACGGCGCAGCCGGTCGAGGGCCTGGTCGTCAAGCGCGGTGGGCTTTGCGCCGGTGCTCGGCGACCCGGTCGGGGGCGATGTGCCACTCGCACTCGTCACAGGTGGGGGCCTTGTCATAGCAGCCGTCGCAGTAAAGGGGGCCGCCGTGGAAGAATTGCTCCAGCCGCTCGCGGTCGGCCGGGTCCAGGTCGCCGGGGTCGCGCGGCACCGCCAGCGGGTTGCCGCAGCCATCGCATTGCCGCGAGATCTGCCGGGTCAACAGGGGGGCGTAGTGGTCGTGCACCCCACGTGGCACGGTCCCCTTGCCGTTGCACAGCGGACAGGCGACGCCCAGCTGTGCCTCGATGGCCTTGCGAATGAACTCACTCTTGTTGCGGAGCTTGTTCAGCAAGTCGGCCAACTCCTTCTCCACCTTGAAAGCGACAACCGCTGTTTTGGGAGACTTGCGTGGCATGGAGGCACCCTCGTGCGCTGAGAGAGGGATCGCTGTGCTCTTAGTTTAAGGGCAGGGGCGAATCACTGCAAGGCTGACGCGGGCTGTGCCTGCCAACCGCGTGCCGACATGGGCTTGGACACGGCCGGTCCGCCGCCTACCATGTTGGTCAAGGAGGAACCCATGATGCATCGCCGTGAGCTGTTCCGGCGGGGCTTGCTGGCTGCGGCTTCGCTCGCCGCCGGGCCCCTCCAGGCATCCCCGACCGGGAGGAGCCAACCCCGGATCATCGATGCCCATTGCCACGCCGGCAAGGGGCTCAACTACGACAAGGGCGACCCGCGGAGCGCCCCCTGGACCACGTACAACGCGCCCGAGCGAATCTTGCGCCGGGCGGCGGAGGCCGGCATCAGCCAGTCGGTCATCTTCCCCATCAGTAACACCACCTACGAGAAGGCCAACGAGGAGATCGCTAGCTACGTCCGCGCGCACCCCGACAAGTTCATCGGCTTCGCCAAGCATGATCCCCAAACCGAGGCGGGGAAGATCCGCGGCCTGCTGACCCGCGAGGTGCGCGAGCTGGGGCTGAAGGGGCTCAAGCTCCATGCGGTGCCGACGCCGGAAATCATCGAGGTGGTGGAGGAGCTGCGCATCCCCATCCTGGTGCATCCGCCCCGCGTCGGCGACCTGGTCGAGGTGGTGCGGGCGCACCCCAAGATCAACTTTATCCTGGCCCACCTGGGAAGTTTCGCCTCGCGGGATTGGACCGAACACTTGCGGGCGATCGAAGCGGCCAAGGTCCTGCCCAACCTGTACTTGGAGACTTCTGCGGTAGTCTTCTTCGATTACCTGGAGCAGGCAGCGCGGGAGTTGCCCGCGGAGAAGCTCCTGTTCGGCTCTGACGGCCCGCTGGTCGATCCGCGGGTAGAGTTGTACAAGGTCCGGTTGCTGAAGCTGCCCCGGGAAGAAGAGGAAAAAGTCCTGGCGGGCAACATCCTCCGGCTGCTCCCGAAATAAGGGTACCGTTTGCGCGGACTACAAGGGCCGGCCTTCGCCTGGAGGACCTCGCTCTCAATCCCCCAGAAGGCCGGCGGGCGCCGCTGCCATCCGGCTGCGGCCAAAGCGGACGTTGACCTGGGCCAGCACTTCCCACTCGTATGCCTTGGGGCCGGTGACCGGCGTCACGAACCCCACCGCGAACGTTGCGGTCCCGGCCCACTCCAGCGTGATCCCACCCGTCAGGTCCACCCAGTCGGGCGTGCCGGCCGGGTCGCCGAAGTCCAGCGCCCCGCGGTGGTTCAGCGGCGTGCCCACGTGTACCTCGAAAGTCGGGATGACGGCCGTCAGCCGTCGGCAGCCGCTGCGATCGCGCAGCAGCCAGTAGCCGATACCCACGTCATTGAGCAGGAGAGTCACGTCATCGGAGTTGGTCGGCGCGCTGACCGACGAGAAGCCGTGGATGTACCAGCGCTCGGCGTTGAGGATGTAGCCCAGGTAAGGGAGGAGCACCGTGCTGTGCAGCGGCACCACGGCCGGTGAGCCGG
The DNA here is from genome assembly GCA_035575035.1 of Gemmataceae bacterium. GTDB lineage: Bacteria > Planctomycetota > Planctomycetia > Gemmatales > Gemmataceae > DATLYH01. The sequence goes on along the minus strand of DATLYH010000051.1, from coordinate 14,687 downwards.
CAAAGGCATCTGGCCCGGTCGGAGCAGTGACGGCCAGGCCGACCGACAGCAGGTCGCCGGTGTCCCGGTTGTACCACGGGGCATACTTCAGAATGGCGGTCAGGTCGCCGACGGCCGTATCGGTCCCTCGGAACAGCTCGAAGTCGCTGTCGGCACTGAGGGTGTTCACCGGCAGCCGCAAGCCGAACGAGCCGGTGCCATTCAGGACCGTCTTCTCGAAGCCGAACTGGTAGCGGAAGGCGTGCAGATTGCGGATGACGTTGCCCAGGCGGGCGTTGACGTCCTCGTTGATGTCGCTGAAGTAGTTGAAGGTGAAGTAGACCCGATCGCGCGGCTGAGGACTCTCATTCTCGGCGATGCTGAAGCTACGGACGATGGGGATGATGGCGCGGCGGCCCTCGGCCTCGGGACTGAGGAAAGCGATGCCGGCGATGCCGGTAAGGGGTACCTGGTTGCCGAGCATGAAGGCGGTGGCCTCGGCTCCCCCCACGGCGCCGGCCGCCGTCGGCAGGGTAGGCTGCTCCGGGACCGGCGGCTGCGCCACCGGTTCCTCGGGACGGGGCTCGGGCGGCCGCGCGGGCTCCTTCTCTTTCTCGGTGGGCGGCCGGGGCGCAGGCGGCGGGGCCGGAACCGGGCAGGGGGCCGGTTGAACCGGCGGGCAGGGGACGGTGGGGCCGTGCGGATGATACTGCCCAAGGGCCGGTCGGCCGCTGCAAACCAGACCGACCGCGACAAGAAGCACGGCCCGGTAAGGGCCGGACATGCCAAGGGCGTGGCGCATGTTCTCCTCCTTGAGAACTCGCTTAAGATCCCGACCCACCCGTCCGGGGTGGCAGCTCAATTCCCCCTGTGGTTTATCGACAGCCCGCTGGGCCAGGCCGTCAGGAATAACAGGCCGGCCGCGGTGTGGGCGTCCCGGCGCAGGGGCGCGGTCCGGTTGCGCGCTCTGGGAAAGAAACGACGAGAATAACAGATACGCGGAGTATGTCGTCCACCGCGGACGGCATACGAAGGATGCCTGCTGCGGTGTGAGGCGGCTCAGGGTTTGGCACCGACGACCAGGTCCGCCACGGCCGGTGGGAGAAGTTGGTCGGGCCTCGCCTGAACGGCCTGAGCCTTGCGGACGACGTAGTCGGCGACCTCGCGAAGGGTGCGGCCCTGGAACCGGCCCTCATCCCAGGCGGAGATCAGCTGCAACCCGGCGCCGCCGGACCGGCCCTCCCGAGCATAACGCAGCACACTGACCCGCACCTCCGGCTCACCGGATTGAGATGGACGAACCAGCCGGTCTTGGTCCGACGCGGCCGAGTCAGACGTACCGGCGGGCACCCGGTCCATGTCCAGTAGCAGCATTTGCGCGGCCGGCAGCTCGCCAACCGGCCCGGCCAGATCATCGAACGGGATCAGGTAGGAGGCTCGCAGCGGATTGGCGATGCCTGGTCCCCTCCGGGTCAGGAAATGGTGTCCCTCGGGGCTGATGCGCTCCTGGCCCTCGAAGTAGACCATCACCACATCATTGCACGGAACGACAGCCCGCTGGTCGCGCCGCTTTCGGGTCTCGATCTTCTCCTTGATCTCTCGGAGTTGCGTATAAACCATGCGTGCCGTGAAGGGGCCGGTCAGCGGCGGGTAGGTGATGACCTCCTTGAAGGCCGGCGACGCCACCGCTTGCCGCACCCGCTCTTGCAACTTCTCGTCATCCCTCTCCGCGGTGCTGATGGCCAGCACGTGCAATCGCTGCTCCTTCAGGGGGTCGGCGCATCCCACGGTGAACTGGCGGGCCAGGTTAGCGGCCTCCTGGCGTAGTCCGGGCAGCTCAATCTCGACCTGGTTCTCTTCCCGATTGAGCACCAGGTGTACCCGGAAATCCTTGCGGCGCCGCTGGCCGGGCGAAGGTCTCAGGTCGTCCCACAACTGGGGGAAGCCATTGACATAAACATGTACCCGGTTCAGCCCCCGCAGCTGCTCGTCGTGGTCGTGGTCCCAGAGGACATGGCCCTCGAGCCGGACCCGGCCGGTCGGCACCTTCTTGAACACCGGCCGGCCGCCGGGCCCCGCCTCGGCAAGGATAGCCTGGTCTTGCTGGTCGCGACCGTGCTCGTCGCACGGCACCAACCGGTCAACGATCAGGCGGACCGGCAGGTGGAGGTAGTTCACCGTCACCACTCCGGTGGACCGCTCGCCGCCGTCATTGACCGCCCGCAGCCGCCAGCGGTTGGCACCCGGCACCAGCGTCACTTTCGCGGCCACCTCGTAAACATCGGGTCCCAGGGGCCGCAGGTCTCCTACTTTGAGCGCATGCCGCACCGGCGCGGCCCCCTCGCGGACCAACTCCACGCTCCGCAGTGGGCTGGACGAGCGGACCCAGCCGCGGACATTCAGCTCCGGCTCGGTCACATTGAGGTCCGTGTCCGGGTAGGTGATGGCGGCCTCGGGGACCGGCGGCGGCTTGACCGGCGCGTAGGCGATGGTGAACTCCCCCGGTTGGCGACATTCGGCCTCGGCATTGCTCACCCGGAGGCGGACCAGGTTGCGGCCCTCCTTCAGGTCCACGTCCCGCAGCCGCACCTTCCAGGGCTGCCCTGCCACCGGGGCCATCAGCTCCACCTGCTCCGGCGCCAGCAGCCGACCGTTGACCTCGACCCGGGTCGCGTCACGCACCAGCGGCAGTGGCGACTCCACGTCCGCAACCAGGGTGACGAACGGCTTATCGCTCTTGGCCGGCCCCTGCCAGCCGATGACGCGCGGCGGCCGAAGGTACTGCATCAGGAATTCCTCGGACGTGGCAGTCCGGCCCCAGCGGTTGCTCAGCCGCACCCCGATGGCGTTGCGGCCCGGCTCCAACGGCACCCGGACCGTCCAGGTGCGGGCCGCTTCGTTGAGGGCGGCTGTCACCGGCTTGTCATTGACCCGGACGGTGATTTCGAACGGCTGGGCATCCCGCGGCGGCCTCCATCCCCCCTGGAGCACGACCTCGGGCTGGTCCTCGCGCTCGTACAGGATGCGCTTCTCCGGAGGCTCCAGGATCAGCTCAGGCAGCAACGGCCGATAGTCCAGTTCCACGGCGACCTCGGCCAGCGGGCTGGTTTCCGTCTTGGCCCGGAAGTGGAGCGTCTGCGGGCCGGGCGAAAGGGTCACTTCCTCGTCAATCACCAACTCCTTCACCTTGCCGGCCGCGAACCGGGACAGGCTGGCTGCCTTGCCGTCCCGGACCCACGCGGCCTGGGTGAGGAGGTCCGCCGCGCTGATCTGGCCGGCGATGCGCACCCGGGGCAGGTCCACGACCAGCGGCCGTCCCGGCACAATCGGCTGGGGCTCGGCCGACGCCCCGCCCAGGGGGGTCACCTGTTTCAGGATGATGCGCGGCTGCGGCACTTCCGTGTAGATCACCTGCACCGAGAGCCGGGCCGTCTCGTGCTCCTCATGGCCGCGGAGGGCATCTTTGTTGACTGCGACCAGCTGGATGGTATTCTCCCCGGGCTCCAGGTCGATCGTCTCATTGACCTTCTCTCGGGGCCCCAGGTCCCGGACGCGGGCGGGCTTGCCCGTGGGACGGTGCTCCAGGCGGAGCGTGAACTCCTGTCCGGCCATGCCCGGCTTGGCGGCTGCCTCGACGGTGAAGGCCCTCCGCTTCACTTCCAGAGGACCGGTGAGTTTCCACTCCGGCGCAGGGGGCGGCGGCTGGTAGCGCACGGTCAGCTGCTCGGCGAAGGACTGGGGCTCGAACTCGTTGGTGCGCAGGACCACCTGGATGCGGGTCAGGCCGCGTCGCCAGGCGATCTGGGACAGGTCGGCCAGGAACTCCCGCCCGACCCGGTGATCAAAGGGGCGCGGCTCCTTGTCGCCGGGCAGCTGCCAGAAGGCCTGGTCGATGGCCTGGGGCGGGAAGTTATTGAGCAGCACCAATTGGAGCGTCGCTGTGGGCCGCTGGAGGAGAAACTGCCCCTGGCCGTCGGGCAGGATCGGTTGCTGCTCGCTGTCCAGGAGGCGCAGTCCGATCTGCGGCGGCGGCAGTTTGGGCTGGGCCTTCTTCCACGAGTCAAGGGCCTCACCCAGGCCGCGCTGTTCGACCAGGTGGGCGAGGATGCCCGGGCGGTAGTGATCCTTGCGGTACTCGTCGGCGCCGGCGAAGCGAGTAGGGGCCTCGGGCCGGCCGGTGTGAAAATGCCAGCCGAAGTAGCGGTCCGCCCCGGCGTCGCTGGCATCGTAGTAGCCCAGCGGGCTCCACCCCAGCCACTTCCGATCCCCTGGCCGATCTGCCCGCGTCACGAACAGCGACAGCAGCGGCTTGCGCTCGTCCACGGCCTGGTCGGTCAGCAGCTCGACGGTGCGGCGTTGCCCCTTGGCATCGCGGACACGCAGGGCCGCCTTCTGACCGGGCCGCGTCAGACCGACAGCATCGTAGAAGGCCCGTAGCGACGTGAACGCCCCTTTCCCCTCGGCCAGCCCTTCGATCACCTCGCCGACGGCCAGTTTGTCTCGGTTGGCCGGGTCGAGGTCGTCGGCATCCGCCCGGCGGACGACCACCTCGCCTTTCTCCACCTGGACCAGCAAACCGCGGATGACGCCGCGCCGGCCGAGGACCTTATCAAGATCGTCCAGGCTCCAGACACAGACGGTCTGGTCGCCGGAGGCCGTGACCAGGAGCTTGCCATCAGCGGCGAAGTTCAGAGCATGGACAGCATCGACATGGCCCTGGAGGTGACGGACGAGCTGGCCGGTGCGGGCGTTGTACAGGTAGACCAGCGGTTCGCCCAATTCCATCAGGGCCAGGGCCAGCAACGGTTCAGCGAACGGCCCGGGGGGGAGCAGGGCGAGGCCGGTCACCAGCTGCTGCGGCTGGAGCCGGACCTGGCTGACCTGCTTGTCGCCCTGGGAAATGGTGACCAGCCGCTGCGGCGGTTGTCCCTTATCGTCACGGATGACCGCCCTCCAACTGGCCGGGGCGGCCGCGCTGGTTTGCCAGCCGGCCGTCGTCCCGGTCAAGGCCCGCGCCTTGAGATCGAGGATCAGGTCGCCGGCCCGCGGCTCCCGGGCCTTGCTATCGGCGACGATGCGTTCCTTCTCACTGAGCAGCACGCCCCAGTCGGCTCCCTTCTTCACCAGGGCTGCATCACGGAAGACAGTGCCGGTGCTGCGCAAGGGAGACTGCAACTCGACGACCGGCTGCTGCTGAAGGAGTTTTTCGACGGCAAGGATGCGGACCTCGTGTTCCCGGTTGCCCGCGACGGCCAGGTAGCGGCCGCGTGGGTCGGCCGCCAGGACGGGCAAGCTGCCGCTCCCCCGCCACAGCGCCAGCTGCCCCTTGAGGGCGCCAAACTTGCCGGCGCTGATGTCGATCAGGAACAGCCGATCCTCAGTCGTCCGGCCCGGCGTGGTCAACGTGCGGACAACGACGGCCGCGGTCTCGCCGAAACAGGCCAGCGCCTGCGGGTAGAAGTAGGTGGTGGTCTGATTTTCCTGCACGGGAGGGAAGACCTTCTCCCGTTGCCGGTCAAGGCGCGGCCCCTGGCCAGGGACGGCCTCCCACAGCCGGAGCCGGGCGCCGTCCTTGCGGACCGAGGCGGTCAGGAGCTTCTGCGGCCCGGAGAGGAAGACAGCGGTATTGTTGTTGCTGCCGTCCTCCGCCTGCCACGGTTGGTCCCGGTCGCGCTCGACTTCCCACAGGCGGAGCGAGCCATCTTCCCAGGCCAGGGCGACCTGAACCTGCTTTGGTCCCTTGCCGATATGCCAGGCAGCGAGCCCCGGTTTGCGGACCTGCTGCGACGCCGGGTCCACGGGGTCGGGTCCGGCCCGCAGCTCGGCCACCGACTCAGCCCGGTCCACGTCCCACAGACGGGCCCCACCGATGTACCGGCGCTCCGCCTCAACCCAGTCACGCGCGGCCGAGGCCAGCATCGCCGGCTTGCCCGGTTGGGAAGGGAGAAAGGCCAGCGCCAGCACCGGGCCGCGATGCCCGCGGAGCAGGCGGACGGCCCGTGTCCGGGTGTCGAAGACATAGATCATCCCTTCGTCCTGACGCATCGCGTCGGTCATCATCTGTTTGGAGAGGACCGTACCGGGCTCGCGGAAGCCGGCAGCGCCGCGGAAGACCCCCTTGCCGCCGACCGCCAGCCACTTGCCATCATCGGAGACGGCGATAGCGTTGATGACGCCGTGGGCCCCGGGGCCGAGCGGCACCCGGAAGGCAGCCCGGTCGAGGGCGAACCGACCGGTCTTCGGTTCGCGGTTCCAGACCCGCACCACCTTGTCAGTGCCGGCGGCGTAGAGGGTCTGGCCATCGGGGCTGAAGGCCAGGGCCAGGACGCGGGCCGTAGGACCGTCGGCATCGAGCCGGAACAACGGCTCCTTTTCACCGGGTGTGACCAGTGCTTCCTGGCCGCCGGAGGCGTTCCCCAAGAGCAGCAACAGGAACACGGCGGCGAAGGAGAGACGGGTCCTCATTAGTTCCTCAACCGGGAAGACAGGGCTTTCCGCTGGGACAGGTCAGGTGAAGTGGCACCAGCTGACAGCCGCTGCCACTGTCAGCGCTCCCATCCTTCCGAGGATAATGACGCCGGTTTGGGCCGACAAGGCTTTTCACCGGTGGCACCGGCTGACAGCCGGTGCCCCGGAAGGGGATTCCTCCATTCGCGCTTGACTCCGACGGCGAATTGCTCCAACCTAACCGGCTGGGAATTTAGCGTGCGAAGTGATAACCTTCCGGGAGAAAGGAGCACCGCGATGAAGCGACGCACGTTCCTGGCCGCCGTGCTGGCCCTGGCCGTGGCCCTGCCGGCGTTGACAGCCGACGACAAAAAGCCGATCAAGGTTCTGATCATCACCGGCGACCACGGCCATGCCTGGCGGGAAACGACCCCCTTCCTCAAAGACCTGCTGAGCAAGGCGGGCATGGAAGTGGACGTGACCGAGACGCCGGCCAAGGACCTGACCCCGGCCAACCTAGCCAGGTACGATGTGCTGTTGCTCAACTACAAGGACACCCCGAAGGGAGGGCCCCAGACGCGGTGGTCCGACGAGAACAAGAAGGCATTCGCCGATGCCGTCCGCAACGGCAAGGGCCTGGTTGTCTATCACCACGCCTCATCGGCGTTCGTCAGCGGCACCGATTGGGACAAGGAGTTCGAGCGGGTCATCGCCGGCGGCTGGCGGAAGCAGGGCAACCACGGCAAGCGGCACGAGTTCCGGGTGACCATCCGTAACCAGGAGCACCCCATCACCCGCGGGATGCCGCCCGAGTTCGCCCACTCCAACGACGAGCTTTATCAGAACTCGGTGATGTTCCCTGACAATGTGGTGCTGGCCACGGCATTTTCCGACAAGAGGATCGACCCCAAGAACACCGACAAGCATGAGCCGATCGTCTGGGTGGCGCAGTACGGCAAGGGGCGGGTGGTGGAGAACGTGCTGGGCCATGACGTGCCGGCGATGCAGAGCCTGGGCTTCAAGGTGTTGATGGTCCGCTGTGTGGAGTGGGCCGCCACCGGCGACGTCCGCACGCCGGTGCCGAAGGAGTTATTAGAGGAGAAGAAACCTTGACCCGACCCCTGGTGAGGTGGGGCCGGTTCCCAACCGGCCCCGCATCGCCGGCGACCAAGGACCTGCCGTTGCCGGGCAGCGAAGGAGCGGCAACACCTCGTGTGTCTGGTTAAGGAGGACCATCCCGCCGTGACCCCCCCTCTCTCCCATCCCCCCACGTGGGTTTACAAGCGCGATGGCCGATTGGTCCCCTTTGAAGCCGACAAGATCAGCCGCGCCCTCTTTGCTGCCACCGAAAGTCTCGGTCGGCCCGACGCCTTCCTGGCCCGCGAGCTGACCGACGGTGTGGTCCACTTCCTCGCTGCCGAGCTGGACGGCGTCATTCCGACCACGGCCCAGGTCCGCGATCTGGTCATCAAGGTGGTGCGTGAGCTAGGCCAGCCGGCCCTCGCCGAGGCGTTTGCCAGCCATGTTCGGCCGTCAGCTGCCGCGCGCGAAGCGGCCCGCGGGTCGGAGACAGCACCGGAAAATGTGCTGCTGGTTCCGTTGGTGGACCCGCCGGCCGCCTTCCTTCGCGTATGCCTGCGCGAATACACCCTGCGGCGTGTCTTCGCCCGCGACCTGGTCGCCGCCCAGCGCGATGGGTTGTTGACGCTGACTGGGCTGGAAGCGCCGCTGGAACTGGCCGGCTGTGTCCTGGGACAACCGCGGACGGGTGACGGCCTGGCCGAGGCGGTAATCCAAGCCCGCCGCTTCGCCAGCCGCTTCGTGGCCTTGGACGGACCTGAATACGCCCTGGCCCAATCCTCCCGGCCCGGCGACGCGGCGGTAGCTGACCATGTGCGCGGGCTGATGCTGGGTCTGCGTGCGGCCGGGCTGAGCGCGGTCGTCAACCTGAACTGCGCCACGCCGCCCCCCTGGGCCGGCGACCTGGCCGAGGGACCGCTTTTCGCTGGTCAGAAGCAGGCGCCCGCGCCGGCGGAGCTGGCCGTCGGCGCCGATGCCCTGCTGGAAGCGCTACGGCAGGCCGACCCGGCAAAGGGGCGGGTGCGCATTGACTGGCATCTGGCCGAGCGTGACTTCCTTCCCGAGGGCGAAGCCCGGCTGCTGCGCGTCGCACGCCTGGCTGCCGAGGGGGACGGGCTGGCATTCACCTTTGATCGGCCACGGCGACCGGTGCTACTGGCAGAGGGAGTGGACCGACGGCATCCAGCCGTACTGCTGACAGTGGGGCTGCACCTGCCGCAGCTGGCCGCCCAGCCGGGGGTCGCAGGGGACACGGCGCGGTTCCTGCACAAATTGGGGAGCCTGGCCCGGTTGGCCCTCAGCGCCGCCGTCCAGAAACGCGACTTCCTGCGGCGGCACGGCGAGGACCGCCCTGATGTGATGCGCGGTTTCCTGTTGCAGCGGGCCCGGCTGGTGGCCGCTCCGGTCGGGCTGGAGGCCGTGGCCCGTCTCTTCACCGGCCGCGGCCTGTGCGAGGGAAAACCGGCCGTGGACTTCACCCGTCAGACGGTGCAGCGGCTGCGCGAGGTGCTGCGGCAGGACGGTCGGGCCTGCCTGCTGGAAACCTGCCTGGACGCCCCTCCTCTCCACTTTCGCCTGGACCCCGCCAACCCGGATAGCATCGAAGACGTGGCCCCGGGACAGGAGGGGTCGGCCGTGGGGGAACAGAATTTCCCAGCCGAGCAGGCGGCCAACCTGGGCGCCTGGGACACTGTTGCCGAGGTGAAAGCCCAGCTCCGCGCCGCTGGGGCGCTGCACGCCGCTGCCGAAACGGGAACGGCCGCCGTGTTCCTGCCGACAGAGCCAACGGCCGAGCAAGTCGCCGACTGGCTGCGCTGGGCCTGGCAGCATACCGACATCGCGCGTCTGCGCTTCCTCCGCCTTGCGCCGGCGCCTCAGCAACTGACCCTGAAGATCGGTGAGGGGAACGGTTAGCGCGCCGCTGCCGAGTAGTCCGTAGTCGGTGGCTGTCGGCCGAGGCGAGTTGGTCTATGCCCCACCGGCCCGCTCACGCTGGCCGCTTGGCTAGGACCGGCCCGCTGACGCGGGCCGCTCGCCACCGATGCGGACGGTCTTGCTACGGACTACGGACTACCCCGTCGCTGGCGCTCCGGGCTGGTATTCCCCGTCGCTGGCGCTCCGGGCTGGTAGTACCTGTTGCTGGCGCTCCGGGCTGGTATTCCCTGTCGCTGGGTGCTCCGGGCGTCTGAAAACTACGGAGCGGGGCGCGGCTACACCCCGCTCCGCGGCTAACTGGGGAAGAGGACTCCCACCCGGCTTACGGGAAGATGGCAAACAGAGCGGCGGCCACGGCCGCTTCTGCCACCAGGCCGGTCAGCGTCACCTCAGGCGGATAGAGCATCAAAGGGACCGGGTCGCCCGGCAGACACAGGCCGGCACTGCACTCGTAGCGCCGGCAGGGGTAGCGGGCTAGGTTGTAGGGCAGGGCCACGGTGTTCACGACGAATCCCCCGGCGGAGATAAAGGGATGGAACGGCCCCAGATCCCAGCCGTAGCGCTCGGCGTTGCGCTGCTCGAAGAGCAGCCGGCCGTGGCAGACGTAGTACGGCTCAACGATAGCGTTGGCCGGCGGCCAGTGGAGGGCGCGGGCATACGGGTCGTACCGCCGATCCGAGACGACGGGCTCCACCGGGAAGGTGATCCGCTCCGGCGGGGTCCGCTCCCGCCCCTCCTGCCGCATACGCTCGAAGAGTTGGGCCTCCGATTCCAGCCGGAAAAGCCGCTGCGGTCCTGGCGGCTCGACCTGGATGCGGAAGGTCGTTTCCTCGCCGACTTCCGGCGCCCCGCCCCCCCGGTCGGTCGGCTGCGTGAGGGCGGCCGGCACCACCCCGCCTGAGGGCAACGCCTTTCTCTGGTAGGTGAAGGTCCGCTCCGGCGGCGTGGCGCCGGCTGCCGGGCCGGCGGTCCCACCGGAATGGCCCGACGGCTGCGCCCACGCCCTGCCCCCACCCAACAGGACGGCAAGGAAGGCAGCAACGACGAGGAATCCGACCGCCGCCAACCCGTGGCACCGGTCGCCGGGCCAGCGGTCCCACCGCCCGCTAGCCGCCGTCCGTGCCGGCGTACGCCACGCGGGACGAGTAGTTGGGCGCTTCCTGCGTAATGGCGATGTCATGCGGATGACTCTCCTGCACCGCGGCCGCACTCACCAAAATGAAGCGGGTGCGGGTCCGCAGTTCCTCCAGGTTCCGGGTTCCACAATAGCCCATGCCGGCCCGCAGGCCGCCGACCAGCTGGTAGACGAACGGAGCCAATGGCCCCTTGTACGGCACGCGCCCCTCGACCCCCTCGGGCACCAGCTTGTCGCCGGCACCGTCCCCCTGACGGTAGCGGTCGCTGGAGCCGGCCCCCATCGCGCCGAGCGAGCCCATGCCGCGGTAGGTCTTGAAGCTCCGCCCCTGGTAAAGGATCATTTGGCCCGGGCTCTCCGCCAGACCCGCCAACAGGCCCCCCAGCATCACGGCGTGAGCCCCGGCCGCCAACGCCTTGGTGATGTCACCCGAGTAGCGAATGCCCCCATCGGCAATGATCGCCACTTCCCGCCCCGCCACTCCGCGAGCGGCGTTGGCAACCGCCGTGATCTGCGGTACGCCGACTCCCGAGATGACCCGCGTGGTGCAGATCGAACCCGGTCCAATCCCAACCTTGACTGCGTCGGCACCGGCGTCGGCCAACGCCCGGGCCCCCTCGGCGGTGGCGACGTTACCGGCGATCACGTCGATGTCGAAGCACCGCTTGATCTCGCGGACCGTCTCGATAACGTTGCGGGAATGACCGTGGGCGGAATCGACCACCAGCACATCGACGCCGGCCTTGATCAGCGACTCGGCCCGCTCGAAATCGAACACGCCGATCGCCGCCCCCACACGCAACCGGCCCCGACTATCCTTGCAAGCGTTGGGGAAGTTGGTCAACTTGTCGATATCCTTGATGGTGATCAGCCCCCGCAGTCTATAATGATCGTCCACCAGCAGCAGTTTCTCGACTTTCTTTTCCGTCAAAATACGCTCGGCCGCTTCCAACGTTGTGTTTTCCGGGGCCGTGACCAGGTTATCCTTGGTCATCACCTCGGACAGCTTCTGATTGTTGTCCGTCACGAAGCGGAGGTCGCGGCGGGTGAGGATCCCCTTGAGGTAGCCGTTGACCGTGATCGGTACGCCGCCAATGTTGTGCTGCTCCATGATGCGGCGGGCACAGCCGACCGTCTCATCAGGCGGCAACGTGATCGGATCGGTGATGATGCCGTTCTCGCTCCGCTTGACGCGATCGACCTCGCGGGTCTGCTGGGCAATGGAGAGATTCTTGTGGATGATGCCCAGGCCCCCCTCCTGGGCCAACGCAATGGCTAGTTCGCTCTCGGTGACGGTGTCCATGGGCGACGACAGGATCGGAATGTTCAAGCGAATGCGGCGGGTCAGCTGCGTGCGGACATCCACCTCACGCGGAACCACGTCCGAGTAGGCGGGTTCCAGCAGGACATCATCGAAGGTGATGCCCTGGTACGCGATTCGGTCTTGCATGCAGGGGGCTCCTTGCGAAAGGCTTTCTTGACATTATAAGAATAGCGCCAGAGGGCGTGGAATACCAAAGGCCGGGGGAGGTTGCCCCGCTTGCCGGGATTGCGCCTTGTCAATCTGGTCGGCCTGTGGCATGCTCAATCGGTGGATAGGGGACGGGTTTGCCGTCGCGCCGAGTCGCAAGCGGTAAGTCTCCTTCCCCCTGCGAGAACGACCTTCCATGAAGCGCTCCGCACATCTTGCCCCGGTCGCCGTCTTCGCCGCCGTCCTGCTCCTTGGGTGGGCGGCCGCTGCCGAGAAACCCCGCGCCCTCAGCACCGACGAGGCCGGCCGGCTGTTCCTGTCCCACATCCAGCCGCTGCTCAAGGAACGCTGCCTCGGCTGCCACGGCGACGATAAGAAGGAATCCGATCTTGACCTGCGCAGCCGGCAGGGGATGCTCAAGGGCGGCTTCGGCGGCCCCGTCCTGGTCCCCGGCCGGCCGGAAGAGAGCACCCTCTACATCGCTGTTACCAGGAAGCAAAAGGACTTGCGGATGCCTCCCAAGGAGGAGAACCGGCTGTCGGCCGAGCAGGTCGAGATGATCCGTCAATGGATCGCCGCCGGCGCTCCCTGGCCCGAACGCGCCGTGTCCACCACTGAGGCGAAGTGGACCGACCCCAACGGCATCTCCATCGCGACCAGCGGCGGCCTGTCGCCGGAGTGGACCAACCGCAAATACAAGCCGGAGGATGTCTGGGCCTATCGGCCGATCCAGCGCACTGCCGTCCCGGAAATCCGCAATCCGCAATCCACAATCCGCAATCCGATCGACGCCTTCATCCTTGCCCGCCTGAACGACAAGGGCCTGAAGCCCGCCCCGCCCGCCGACAAGCGGACACTGATCCGCCGGGTGACACTCGACCTGACCGGGCTGCCGCCGACCCCCGAGGAGATCGACGCCTTCCTCGCCGACGATTCGCCCGACGCCTGGGAGAAGGTCATCGACCGGCTGCTCGCTTCGCCGCATTATGGCGAGCAGTGGGCCCGGCACTGGCTCGACGTGGTCCGCTATGCCGATACCAGCGGCTTTTCCAACGACTTCGAACGGCCCACCGCCTGGCGCTACCGCGATTACGTCGTCCGTGCCTTCAACCAGGACAAGCCGTTCGACCGCTTCATCGTCGAGCAGATCGCCGGCGACGAATTGGCCTCCTCTCCCCCCGCGAGGGGTGAGGGGGGCGACCCCGAATTGTTGATTGCCGTCGGCTTCCTCCGTATGGGGCCGTGGGAGCACACCGGCATGAGCGTGGCGGCGGTGACTCGGCAGCAGTTCCTCGACGACGTGACCAACGCTGTCGGCGTCACCTTCCTGGCCCAGGGCCTGCGCTGTGCCCGTTGCCATGATCACAAGTTCGACCCGATTCCGACCCGCGATTACTACCGCATCCAGGCCGTCTTCGCTCCGGTCCAGTTCGCCGACCGCCTCGTCCCGTTCCAGCCGTGGGAGAATACCTCGGCCTTCGCCGAGTTGAGGCCCGTCACCGAACGGCGGCTGCGCGAGGCGAAGGACTTCCTCGCTGCGCTGCGACGGAAGAATCAGGAGGCGGTCGCCGAGTTGCTCAAGCGGCACGGCGTCAAGAGTGTTAACGAATTGCCCGGCAACATGCGGCCGCAGCAACACTTTGGCCTGACGCCGTTGGAGATGAGCCTGCAGAAGATTTACCAGAAGCGGGTCGCCTACTACGAGCGCGAATTGATCCGCTATCAACCGTATGCCTTCAGCGTTTACAACGGCCCGCTGAACGTGCCGAATGAGGCGCGCAGCCCCCTTACCCCGCTGCCGCCGCCGGAGAAGCGCCGGGGCGAGCCGCAGGAGGTCTTCATCCTCAAGGGGGGCGCTCTGGAGACGCCCGGCGACCCGGTGACGCCCGGCGTGCTCAGCGCCATGCACGGCTCCAACGACCGTATCACTCCCAGTGCCTGGAACACGATCCCGACCACAATGGAAGGCCGGCGGCTGGCGCTGGCCCGCTGGATCGCCAGCCCGCACAACACCCTTACCGCCCGGGTCATTGTCAACCGCATCTGGCAACACCACTTCGCCGGCAAGGGGATCGTCGCCACCCCCAACAACTTTGGCAAGATGGGCAAGCGACCGACCCACCCCGAATTGCTCGATTGGCTGGCGACCTGGTTTATGGAGCACGGCTGGTCGGTCAAGAAGCTGCACCGGCTCATCCTGACCTCGGCCGTCTATCAACAGAGCGGCAATCATCCCGACCGGGAGAAGATCGACCGGATCGACCCGAACAATGATTTGCTGGCGTACCACCCGCCGCGCCGGTTGGCCGCGGAGGAGATCCGCGACGGCATGCTGGCGTTGACCGGGGAGCTGAACCGGGAGATGGGCGGGCCAGGTTGTTATCCGGAGATCAACTGGGAGGTGGCGCTCCAGCCGCGGCATATCATGGGGTCGGTGGCCCCCGCCTACCAACCGTCGCCACGCCCTGAGCAGCGGAACCGGCGCTCGATCTATGCCTTCCGCTACCGCACCCTGTCCGATCCGCTTCTGGAGGTCTTCAACCGTCCCGACAGCGACACTTCCTGCGAGCGCCGTGACGAGACAACCGTGACGCCGCAGGTCTTCGCCCTGTTCAACAGCCAGTTTGTCCACGACCGGGC
>DATLYH010000050.1:0-18415 GCA_035575035.1 Gemmataceae bacterium | reverse complement strand
GGCGGGCGTCGGTCTCGTCGGCCGGCTTGCCGATCACCCGGCCGTGCAGCCAACCAACCGTGTCGGCAGCCAGGACGATTCCCTCGTCCACCCGCGGCGCCACCGCCGCCGCCTTGAGCCAGGCGACCTGGTGGACCAGGGAGCGGGCATCAGGGAAACCGGCCCCCGTCGGCTCGTCGATGTGAGAGGGGATCACCTCGAAGATGTAGCCGGCCCGTTCCAGCAGCTCGCGCCGCGCGGGCGAGCCGGAAGCCAGGATCAGGCGGTACGGCTGTTGCGCTGCCATGCCGTCAGAACCTCACAGAGGATGGGCCAGAGACGGTCCGGCGTCAGCTTGTCCATGCATTCCATCCGCGAGCAGTGCTTGCGGTAACTTCCCTGACACCAGACCGGCGCTTCCACGCCGCGGGCCAGCGAGCCGTAGGGCCCGCTGCGGCACACGCTGGTGCAAGTATAGGGGGCGACCACCGGCCGGCCCAGCGCGGCGGCCAGATGGAGCGGCCCGGTGTCGTTGGCCACCATCACGTCGGCCCGGGCCAGTACCGCCGCCAGGCGCGGCAGGGTGGTCCGGCCGGTCAGGTCAAGCACCGGCCCAGCCAACACCGCGGCGGCCGCTCGGGCCAGCGGCACCTCGTCCGTGCCGCCCACGAACACCGCCGTGCCGCCGAAGTGGGCCTGAGCCATCCGGGCCAGGGCCGCGAAATGCCCGGGCGGCCAGCGCTTGGTCGTCCAGCGCGCGCCGACGCCCAGCATGATCCAGGGCCGGGGAAACCCTTGCAGCGCCTCGGCCGCCCAGCGCTGCTCCGTCTCGGCGATCGGCACGTGAAACGTTCGCGGTCCCGTGCCCGCCCCCAGCGCCTCGGCCACCAGCCAGTACCGATCCACGGCGTGCAGGTTGTCCAGGTCGGGAACGCTCACCACGTCCGTGTAGAACCAGGCCGCTCCCTCGCGCGCCGAGCCAAGCCCCACGCGCCGCGGGGCACCGGTGGCGGCGGTCATCAGGCCGCTGCGCAACAGCCCCTGGAGATCAATGACCAGGTCGAAGCGCTGCCGCCGCAGCAGTGCCAGGAAGCGGGCGAAGGCCAACACCCCTGGCAGCCCACCGCGCCGGCCGGCCCGCCGGTCCCACGGCAGCGTAGCGTCCAGGTCGGGGTGGCCGACGAGCAGGGCCTCGTAGGTGCGGCTGACCACCCAGGTCAGGTGGGCCGACGGGTAACGCCGCCGCAATGCCGTCAGCACCGGCAGGGCATGGACAATGTCGCCCAGTGCGCTGGGCTTGATCAGGGCGATACGGCGGGCGGGATAGTCGCTCAGGGGCAGACGCTTCATGCGGCGGCTCCTTTCCGCATCGGGTCCGGGGACTTCACCCCTGGTGCAGGCGCAGCGTGAGCATGAACACCACGGCCATCAGGCCGGCGCCGACGACATAAGGAAGTACGTGCGATGAATCGGCGAAGAAGAGAAACGGCCCGATCGCCGGTCCAAGGATCCGGGCCAGCGCGGACATCGATTGATTCACCCCCAGAATTTCCCCTTGCCGTGTCGGGTCGGCGCGCCGCGAGATCAGCGCCTGGATGGAAGGAGTCATCAGGGCGAAGCCGGTGACCAGGACGGCGAGGATGATCAGGGCCAGCGGAATGACGGTCCCCTGGCCGGCCAGGTTGCCGCGAGTCACACCCAGCACGGTGACAATGACACAACCCAGACCGAGCAGCATCAGAGCGGTCCCCATCCGCAGGAAGCGGACTTCGCCGACCCGGCCGACGCACCGGCGATAGACGCCTCCCTGGATCACCATCAACACCAGACCGACGTAGGCGAAGATGAGCGAGCTTTTCTTGAAGACCTCCTCGAGTTGGTCGTCGGTCAGCTGATCCATGCGGGGCGCCTGGCCGGCACTGAGCAGCAGCTGATTCATCAGGGCCAGGGTCGATTCCAGGCTGCCGAAGGCCACCGTGGCCAGGAAGAAGATCGCGACCAGGGCGCCGATCACGGGCGTGCGCAGCACCTCCAGCGTGGCACCAAGGCGAAACCAGTGCCGCCGTCCCGCGGCGACACCGGCGCGCAGCGTCTCGGGAAGGAGCACGACCCCTAGGAGAAGGGCGATCAACGACAGGCCCGCCGCCGCCACCCCAGGAGCAGCCCGGGACGGGACGAAAAATGAAGCATAGGCCAGCAGCGGCCCGAAGGTGAAGCCGATGCCGAACGCCGCCCCGATCAGGGCCATGCCGCGGGCGCGCCGCTCCGGCGGTGTGCAGTCGGCGACGACCGCCTGGGCCGTGGCGATGGTCGCCCCCGCCACGCCGGCGCCGACCCGCGCGATCAGAATCAGCCCGACTGCCAGCGCCGGCTGGCCGGTGAAGCCAAGATGAGAGGCATAGGCAAACAGGGCGTAAAACGCCGCCGACCCGCCCAGGCCGAGCAGAAGGATGGGGCGCCGGCCCACCCGGTCGGAGATACGGCCCCAGACCGGAGCGAACAAGAATTGCATGAACGAGAAGGATGCCATCAGTGCGGCCAGCAGCCCGCCCCGCGCCAGCCGGCCTTCGTCACCAGGGAAAATCGGCAGGAGCAGACGGTTGGCGTACAGCGCCAGCAGCGGCAGGACGATGCCAAAGCCGAGCAGGTCGATGACGACCACCAGGAAGACGATAAACAGGGCCGAGCGGCGGGCGCGATCTGCCGGGGCAGTTGCGGGTGGGGCAGCGGCGATTTCCGGGTCCTGGGTCAGCGGCGTGTCCGAATCAGGCATGGCGGAGGTACCTGGTTGTTGGCCGCGGGCGGAGGGCGGTATTCCCTGAAGATACCACACGGTCACGCCTTCCAGAACGGCACCAGTCCTCGGCGGAGGAACTGCGCCACGGCGCGCATCGCCAGCAGACTTTTCGCGGCCTTGTCATGCCGGCCCAGCGCCCGCCGCCAGAGGTACTGTGCCCCCTTGGCCAGCCATTGCAGCGGCGCATCGAGCGAGATCGCCAGCTTATAGACCAGCAGGGCCGTCGGCGAGGAGCCGCTCTTCCGCAGGAAGCGCACAAAGCCGGCAGGGATGTGCTCGGCAGTGTAACTCAGATGCTGCCGGGTGCTCATTCGGCCGTAATGCGTGATCTCCACCGCCGGCAGATAGACGACCGCATGCTGTCGGCCGACGCGGGCACACAGGTCCATGTCCTCGCCGCCGAACGTGTAGCCTTCGTCCCATGCCCCGCAGCGGAAGAAGACCTCGCGCGGCAGTAGCATGGCCGCCCCCATCAGGACCTCGACCGGCCGGGGCGCGTCCAACTCGGCATCGTGACGCCGGCCGCGGCGGTAAGCCCGGCGGAACAGTCCGGTCCAACGGAATAGTGTGGTGCGGTGCAAGAGTGTGGCCACGGTCGGCCGGCGGCGGTAGCTGAACTGTAGCTTCCCCTCGCCGTTCCGCAGCCGCGGCCCGATCAGGCCGATCTCCGGATGGGCATCGGCAAAGGCGATCAGCCGGCGCAGGGCCCCCGGCGGTACGAGGGTGTCGTTGTTGAGGAAGAACAGGTAGCGGCCGCGGGCCAACCGGGCTGCCTGGTTGTTGGCTCGGGCGAAGCCGTGGTTAACGCGGTTACGGACCAGCAGCGCGTCGGGGAACTCGCGCTCCACCATCTCGGCCGCCCCGTCGCTGGAGGCGTTGTCCACCACGATCACCTCAAGGCGCACCCCCTGCGGCTGGCGCAGCAGCGATTCCAGACAGCCGCGGAGCACCTCCCGGCAGTTCCAGTTGACAATGCAGACCGAGACATCAATCGGCTCGCCCAAGTGGCACACCAGTGCGGCCGATGCAACGGACGGCGGACGGCCTTCGTCCGGCGGGGTGCAGGTCGGAGTCAGGGGAGAGAGTTGCGACATTCCGTTTCCCAGCGGTCTTGCTCCAGGAAGGGGGCGAACGGCCGCCGGCCGCAGAGGAGCCGGCCAATCTGGTAGCGGAGCCGGCGGCCCCAGGGGAGCGGCTGCCGGGCATAGCGGCGGAGCAACTCGCGGTAGCGCTGGAACTGCGCCGCGCTGATCGGTGGCCGCCCCTCCCGAAACGCCAGTGCCCAGACGTGCGCCGGCCGGCGCGGCGGACCTTGCCGGCCGAGGATCTTGCTCGGGTAGTTGTGCAGCAGCACCTCCAGGGCGTGCGGGGTGAAGCGCCAGTAGTCGCTGGGGTAGCTGTGGATGTACAGGTAAAACGGACACGACACCAGCAGCGCCCCGTCGGGCCGGAGCACCCGGTAGATCTCCTCGAAGCCGCGCCAGAAACGCGGCACGTGTTCGAAGGCGCTAAGGGCGAGCACCGTACCGATGGAGGCATCGGCCTGGGGTAGGTCCTGGACGTCGGCGACGCAGTCCACCCCGGGACCGGCGCGGACGTCGAGGCCGATGTACTCCTTGCCGGGGAAGAAAGGGCGGAGGTCGGCGATATCTTCCTGACCGGCGACCTGGTAGGAGCCGACTTCCAGGATAGGGCCGGGCAGGTCAAACGTCTCGGCCACGGCCCGGACCACGCCGCGAAGAAACAGGTTCATGCCGAACATCCTTGTCTGGCGCGGAGCATCGCAGGGGGCAGACCCTGGCGAGCATGGGGATGTACCACGACGGGGCAGGCGGTGTCAACCGCAAGCGCGGTCAGTTGTCGCTCTCATCTCGGGCGCGCTGGACCAACCCATCGAACCGGCCGACGTAGTCGGCATGCACCGCAGCCAGGTGCTGGCGGATGGCATCGACCTGATCCGGGTTAGCGCGGATCAGCTCCACCACATCGCTCTCATCGCGGGCTCGACCGGCGGCAAGCTTGAGTTCGACCAGGGAATGGAGATTGATGTAACACAAGGACTGGCCCCGCGCCCCCAGAACGGCGGGGTGAGGGATGGTCGTCGGGGCGGGGCGGGAGGCGGTGCCCGGCCGGGCCCCTTCGGGCAGGATATCGACCTGGACCCCGGTCTCCTTGTGCAACAGCCTGGGCCAGCGCCCCTCAGGCTTCGGCAGGACCTCGAACCCGGCGACGGAGGCCGCCTGCAAAAAATCATCCACCCGGTCGGAAGGCAAGATCATGTCCAGGTCCTGCGTGATCCGCCCCAAGTAGCCGTGACGCCAGACGGCCCAACCGCCCCCCAGTACCGCGGGGGTGCCGGTGGCCTGAAGGAGGTGATCGACCGCCCTCACGACACGCCCGTAGCGGCCCGGCAGGTCCTGAGGCTCAAACATCTCCGCCCTCCGTGTGAGGAGTTCGTCGGCCAGCCGGAGCTGCTCATTCAGGAAGTCAAGGGTGACCGGATTCATGGCACCTACATTATACTTCAATACCCCTTCTCCTTGTCCACCACGGCCACCAACGGTTCGCCGGCGACAAAGCGGCGCAGGTTCTCGCGCCACAGCCGCCACTGCCGGTCGGCTCGGGCGTCCGATTGGCCACCGAGGTGCGGGCTGATGACCACGTTGGGCAACTTCCAGAGCGGGTGACCGTCGGGGAGCGGCTCCGGGTCGGTCACGTCCAGGCCGGCGCCGGCAATCTGGCCATTCTTCAGGGCCGCCACCAGGTCATCCGTCCGGACCAGACCGCCGCGGGCAATATTGATCAGATAGGCCGACTTCTTCATCACCTTAAATTGCGGCTCACCGATCAGGCCGCGCGTCTCGACCGTCAGCGGGCAGGCCAGCACCACCACGTCGGCCTTCGGCAGCAGCTCCATCAGCTTCGCCGGCTTGTCGAGGCTGAAGACGAAATCGGGCCGGGCCATGTCCTTGGGGTCGATGGCCATCACGCGCATGCCGAAGGCCTGCGCCCGTCGGGCGATCTGCGTGCCGATACCGCCCAGGCCGACGACCAGCATCGTCTTGCCGTGCAGCTCCAGCGGTTTGACGGTCTTGAGGGACTCCCAGCGATAATCCTTCGTGGGGTTGTTGCCGAGGGACTCCAGCGGCCCGGGGGGACGGACGCCGCGGGTCAGGCAGAGCAACAGGGCCATCGCCTGATCCGCGACGTTGGGGCCATAGATTCGCTGAGTGTTGGTCAGGACGATGTTACTGTTGATCAACTCCGGGAACAGGTCCTTCTCCACCCCCGCGCTGCCAACTTGGATCCAGCGCAGCCGCTTGCCCGCCCGGACAATCTCCGGCGTGCAGAAGCCGATGACCGCGTCGGCATCGACGGCGGCCTTGGCGGCGTCGGCGGCCGTCTTGCAAGGGATGAATTCAACTTCCGGAGCAACGCGCTTGAACTCCGCCAGCCGGGCCGGCATCAGGTTCGGCACCACGATGCGGCGCGGCTTGGTCCAGCCGGGCGTGTCCTTGGTCGGCGACGGCCCCTCGGTAATGCCGAAATCCTCCACCAGGTCCCACGGCATGACCCGGCCGGTCAGCTCGGCGTACACGTGGCCGATGTTCTCCAAGCGGCTCCGCGCCTCGACACCGGTCCACTCCTTGTACCACGGCATATCGATGCTCTTGACCAGGTCTTCCATGCTCAGGTTGGCATCGATTCCTTTTTGCACCTGCTGCCGCAGCTCGATGAAGTAGCGCTTCTGCTTCTCAAGCAACTCCTTGCCGGCGAGCGGCCCGTGGCCGGGACAGATCAATTGGACGTCGAGCTGCTGCGCCCGCTCCAGGACGCGGATCCAGGAGGCGGTGTCGGCGTGGCCGGTGTAGTTGAAGGCGCCGTTGAGGCAGGCGTCGCCGGTGCAAAGGACCTTGTGCCGGGGCAGGTAGAGGAAGACATCGCCGGGGGTATGGGCGTGGCCGAAGAAGAGAAGCTCGGCCCGCTGCTTGCCGTCGTCGAGCACTAGCTTGTCGTCGAAGACAATGCTGGGCACTTTGAGCGTGCTGGCGGCGATATCCTTGCGGCCGGTCGGACCGCGGCCGGCGTCGGCGAATTCCTTCGGTCCCTTCTCGCGCAGCCAGCGGGCGCAGTTGGCCTGGGCGATCACCGTGGCTCCTGCCTGGACGAAGACAGCGTTGCCGTAGGCGTGGTCGCCGTGGTGATGCGAGTCAACGACGTAGCGGATCGGCTTGTCGGTGGTCTTCCGGATGGCCTCGATAACGTCGCCGGCCTCCTTGGGGAAGTTGGCGTCATAGACCAGGACATAATCCTCGAAGACGACCCAGATGTTGTTGCTGCCGCCGAAGGCGACGGTCTTGTCGGTAGCGCTGATGGCCGAGTAGCGGAAGAAGACTCCCGGGGCGATTTCGCGTACCTCGTTGAACTTCATCGGCGCCAGTGGATCAGCGGCCCAGAGGGGACTAGCGGCGATCCAGGAGACGGCTAGGAGCAGCAAGCGACCAGACAAACTTGACCGCATGGTAGTTCTCCGGGGCTTGAGGAACTCTTGATCCAGGCCACAGTCTACGCAGTAAAATAAGAGTCAGCAACGGGGAAGTCTGGGAGATGGGACATGACGAGGACCGTCGCTTACCAAGGAGCAACTGGGTTCTGTCTCCGAACCACACGCGGGAAAGAATATCTTGGCAATGAGACACGGGGCAGGACTCCCACCCTCTGGATCTGCTTGAGTGGGACAAAAACGTTTTCGTCACTGATGCCGCTAGGCATTCGGCGTTCGGAGGCATGACCCATTCTCGACCCGCACACCCTGGAATTACTGGAATTCGATAAGGTCCGCGAGATCCTGGCCGGCTATGCCGCCTCGTCGCTGGGCAAGGAGCTGTGCCGACAGGTGGAGCCAGACACCGACCCGGAGAAGATCCGCGCCGAGCTGGCCCTGGTGACCGAGATGGTCGCGGCACTCGGCCAGGGGCAGGCCCCTCCGTTCCACGGTCTGCACGATGTCCGCCTGGTCGTGCGGCGAGCGGCCATCGGCTCAATGCTGACGGCCGAGCAGCTTCTCGAGGTGGCCGAGACTCTTAACTGCACCGGGGCGATGTACCGCTACCGGATGCGCCTGGGCGAGCAGTTCCAGCGGCTGATCGAATTCTTGGCCCCGATCGAGGACCTGGGCCCGGTGGCCAAGATGATCACCGGCTGCATCGACCCGCGCGGCCATGTGCTCGACATGGCCAGTCCCGAGTTGGCCCGT
This sequence comes from Gemmataceae bacterium, assembly GCA_035575035.1. Taxonomy (GTDB): domain Bacteria; phylum Planctomycetota; class Planctomycetia; order Gemmatales; family Gemmataceae; genus DATLYH01. The sequence continues at coordinate 10,382 of DATLYH010000050.1, read as the reverse complement.
CTCCGCCAACAGCTGGCCGACGTGGACGAGCGGGTGCAGAACCAGATCAAGCGGCTGCTCCGCGACCCCGAGTTGCGTAAGATCCTCCGCTATCCCAACGCCACCGTCGTCGGCGACCATTATGTCCTGCCGGTGGCCGTCAACCATCGCCACCGGCTCCAGGGAGTGGTCCACCGTACCAGCAGCACCGGCGAGACCCTCTTCATCGAACCGGCCGGCGTCGCCAGCCTCAGCGCCGAGCGGGCCGTCCTCAAGGGGGAGGAAGAGCGCGAGGTCCGCCGCATCCTGCGCCGGCTGAGCGGCGAGGTGGGGCGCGTCTCGCGCCAACTCACCTTTGCCGTCGAGCTGATGGCCCGTCTCGACCTGATCACCGCCAAGGCCCGCTATAGTCGTGATTACCACATGGCGCCGCCCGACATCAACACCGACAGCCGGCTCTGGCTGCGCCAGGCGCGGCATCCGCTGCTGGAGCACCTCTTCCGCACCGAACAGCAAGAAGGTGGAGTGGTGAGTAGTGGAGTAGGGAGCGGTAAAGACAGTGCTACCGCTCACCCTTCACCCTTCACCACTCACCACTCGCCGGCTCGTCAGGTCGTTCCCATTGATGTGAACCTCGGCCTGGCGTTCAACCTGTTGATCATCACCGGGCCGAACACCGGCGGCAAAACGGTGACCCTGAAGACGACCGGGTTGCTCTGTCTGATGGCGCAGTCGGGGATGCACATCCCGGCGGCTGAGGGGAGCAGCGTGCCGGTCTTCCGCCAGATTCTGGCTGACATCGGCGACGAGCAGAGTCTGGAGCAGTCGCTGAGCACGTTCAGCTCGCACATGTCGCGTATCGCCTCGATCCTGCGCACGGCCGACGCCCAGAGCCTGGTGCTGCTGGACGAACTGGGGGCCGGCACCGATCCGACCGAGGGGGCGGCCCTGGGGCGGGCGATCCTCGATGAGTTGGACCGGCTCGGCTGCCGGGCCCTGGTCACTACCCATCTGGGGGATTTAAAGACCTACGCCTTTTCCAACCAGCGGGCCGAGAACGCCGCGGTCGAGTTCGACGTCGAGACGCTGCGGCCGACGTACCGGCTGCACATCGGTCAGTTCGGCATGAGCAACGCGCTGAAGATCGCCCGTCGGCTGAAGCTGCCGCGCGCCTTGCTGAAGCGGGCCCACCGTTACCTGCGTCGCCGGCAGCGCCGCGCCCCCGAAATGGCCCAGCTGCAACGGCTGCGCGAAGAGGCCGCCAGGGCCCGCGAGGAAGCGCTGCGGGCGCAACAGGAGGCCGAGCAGCAGCGTGCAGAATACGCGCAGAAGGCCGCCGCCTTGCAACGCCAGGCCGAGGAAGCCGCTGCCCTGCGCGAGGCGCGGGCCAGGCTGCAAGCAAACGATCGGGTGCGCGTGGCCCGCTTCGACAAGGAAGGGCGCGTGGTGCGCATCGACCACAAGCGCAATCTGGCCGTGGTCAGTGTCGGACTGGGACAGTGGGAAGTGCCGCTCGACGACGTCTTCCCGCTGGAGAAGCCGTCGGCCTGATCGATCGGGCCGCCATCCGGGCACGGGAACAGGAGCAGCGATGAGGCGTATCCGCCGGTTCGTCGTCAATAGTTACGGCCGGAATGCCGACCTGGTGAACTGGCTGCACCGGGCTGTCTCGCGCCTCTGGCCGGCCACCGCGGTGGACGCCCGGAACGTCAGCGATGCCTTGACGCAGATCCTGGCCTGCACCCGGGACGGCGAGCGGATTGGCCGTGTCGAGTTCTGGGGGCACGGCCGGCCGGGTGCTATCTCGGTCGGCGACGAGGAGCTAACGGTCGAGTCGTTCACGCCGGACAGTCCGTACTACCTACGGTTGGCGTCGCTGCGGGACCGGCTGACCGACAACGCCGTCGTCTGGTTCCGGGGATGCCGGACCTTCGCCGGCGCCGATGGCAAGAATTTCGCCCGCGGGGCGGTTGCCTTCTTCCGCCGGGGCATTACCGTGGTGGGCCAGACACGGCTGCTCGGCTATAACTTCGACTGGGGCGGATCAGTCCAGCTGCGGCCCGGCCGGGAGCCGACCTGGAAGGACATCGACCCAAGAGACCTGACGGCGGTCAAGGAGGGCAACGGTCTCAGCGGCCGGTTAACACGGTTGTGGCGGAGGGTGGCGGAGTCGTGGCCGAGAAGATATGATGCGGCAAGGGAGCTTTGACCTGGCCCCGTGGCGGAATAGGCATACGCGTCGGTTTTAGGAACCGATGCCCTTTGGGCTTGAGGGTTCGAGTCCCTCCGGGGCCATCTACCTTTCGGGTAGTAAATGGCATGGAGCCGCAATCCCTCGCACCGAGCCATCTTTGCCCCACTCCCTGATCGGGCCGTTGCGACAATGGAGCTGTGCTGGTCCAAGGTCACGCAGCACCGGCGGCGGGCCAAGGCCCGCACGGCGGCAGCGTTGGACCAGGCCGCGGCGGAAGCCATCGCCCGCATCACAGCGGACGACGTTGGTGGCTGGTTTCCGAAATACGGACTTGTGTACATTGACCTGAAAACCGCTCTAGAATCAACGGACGACATGCAGCAATTGAAAGGCGATGAGCATGACGCGCCGGTATGTCCAGAATTTGTCCGACGGCGAGACGGTCGAGGAGATTTTCCTCGTCAGCGACAAGCAGCTCCGGGCCAACCGCAACGGCAATCTCTACATCCAGATGGACCTGCGCGACCGCACCGGCGTCATCAATGCTCGGCTCTGGAACGCCGGCGAGCCGCTGTTCCGCTCTTTCGACGTCGGCGACTTCGTCCTGGTTAAGGGGAAGGTGCAGCTTTTCCAGGGCGCTCTGCAAATCATCCTCAGCCACATCGAGCGCGTCGAGGCCGAGAAGGTCGAGCGGGCCGACTTCCTGCCGCACACCGACCAGGATATCAACAAACTGCTGGAGCGGCTCCGCAGCACCCTCCTGAAACTGGGCAATCCCCATCTGCGCGCCCTGGCCGAGTGCTTCCTCATGGATGACGAATTGGTGCGCGGCCTCTGCCAGGTGCCGGCCGGCATCCGCAACCACCATGCCTACCTCGGCGGGCTGCTGGAACACATCGCCACCCTGATGGAAGCCGCCGAGCGCCTGCTGCCGTTGTACCCGGCGCTGGACCGCGACCTCCTTCTGATGGGCATCTTCCTGCACGACATTGGCAAGGTCCGCGAGCTGAGCTTCGGCCGGACCTTCAGCTACACCGACGAGGGGCAGTTGATCGGCCACCTGGTCATCGGCGTCGAGATGCTCAACGAGAAGGCGGCCCGAGTCCCCGACCTGACCGGCGAGCCGTTCCCTGCCGAGTTGCTGTTGCGGTTGAAGCACATGATTGTCAGCCACCACGGCGCCTACGAGTTCGGTAGCCCTAAACTGCCGATGACGCCGGAGGCCATCGCCCTGCACTACCTGGACAACTTTGATGCCAAGGTGCACAGCTTCGCCCGCGACATCCGCGAGGACCGTAATCAGGCGTCGGCCTGGACCCCGTTCAACCAGTCGCTCCAGCGCCGACTCTTCAAGGGGAGCGCCGATGCCACCGAAACGCTCTACTCGTCCACGCTGGAGCCGATCGATTAAAGAGTTGTCAATTGTCAGTGGTAGAAGACAACTGACAACTGACACCTGACAACTGACCATGCCCGACTTCACCGAACAGATCCTGGCCGCCCTGGCTCGCAAAGGCTACCAGCCGCTCAAGCCCAAGGCGCTGGCACGCAAGCTTGGCGTGCCGCCGAAGCAGTACGGCGACTTCCGCCAGGCGCTGCGGGAATTGGTCCGCCAGGGACGGGTGCAGTTCGGCCGCAACCACACGGTTCGCCCCGCGCCCGCCCACGGCACCGTAGCCGGCATCTATCGCCGGACCTCGTCGGGCCTCGGGTTCGTCCGGCCCCATGCCATCGATGGCCGGGCCGGGCCGGAGATCCGCATTCCCGAAGAGGCTTCCCGCGATGCCGCCACCGGCGACGAGGTCCTGGTGCGGATCACGCGCCAGCCGCGCCGCCCCGACCTGCTTCCCAGCGGCGAAATCGTCCAGGTCCTGGAGCGAGCCACCCGCCGGTTCGTTGGCACCTACTTCGAGCGCGAGGGACAAGGGTTGGTGCGGGTGGACGGCACCGTCTTCAGCCATAGCGTCTACGTCGGCGATCCCGGGGCCAAGGGGGTCCGGCCCAACGACAAGGTCGTCATTGAGATGCTCCGCTTCCCCTCGGCCGAGGACCGCGGCGAGGGGGTGATCGTCGAGGTGCTCGGGCCGCACGGCAAGCCCGGGGTGGACACGCTGTCGATCATCCGCGAGTTCGGCTTACCCGACAAGTTCCCCGACGACGTGCTCGAGGAGGCCCGCGAGGCAGCCGCCGCCTTCGACGAGGAAGACCTCGCCGGCCGCGAAGATTTCACCCGTGAGCTGACCATCACCATCGACCCGGCTGATGCCCACGATTTCGACGACGCTGTCTCGCTGACCATCGACCCGCGCAGCAAGCACTGGCAGCTCGGCGTCCACATCGCCGATGTGGCCCACTTCGTGCCGCCGGGCAGCGCCCTGGACCGCGAGGCCCGCAATCGCGGCACCAGCGTTTATCTGCCGCAGAAGGTCCTGCCGATGCTGCCGGAGTTGATCTCCAACGCTCTGGCCAGCCTGCAACAGGGGAAGGTGCGCTACACCAAGAGCGTCCTTCTGGATTTCACGCCCCAGGGCCAGCGTACCGCGGCCCATTTCTGCAATGCCGCCATCCGGGTGCGGCGGCGCTTCACCTACGAGCAGGTTTCCGCCATCCTGGAGGACCCGGAAGGAGAACAGGCGTCGAAGCTTTCCCCCGAGGTGCGCGACCTGCTCCTGCGGATGCGCGACCTGGCCCTGATCCTGCGGCGGCGACGGCTCAAGCGCGGCGCGTTGGAGCTGAGCCTGCCCGAGACCGAGCTGGAGTACGACGAGCACGGCCGGGTCGTCGGGGCGCACTTCGTCAAGCATGACGTTAGCCACCAGATCATCGAGGAGTTCATGCTGGCGGCCAATGAGGCGGTCGCCGAGCACCTCGTCGGCCTGGGAGTACCGTTTTTGCGCCGCGTCCATCCGCCCCCGGAGCCGAGCAAGCTGGAGGCGTTCGCCGACTTCGCCCGCAGCCTCGGTTACAAGATGGGCCGGCACGTCGATCGCTTCACCCTCCAGCGCGTCCTGGAGCAGTCGGCCGACAAGCCCGACGTCTACGCCGTCCACTATGCCCTCTTGCGCAGCCTGAAGCAGGCGGTCTACAGCCCCGAGGAGGAGGGGCATTACGCCCTGGCCAGCGACACCTACTGCCATTTCACCTCGCCGATCCGCCGCTACCCCGACCTGACGATCCACCGCCTCTTGGGGCAGTGGTTGCGGACCGGCCGGGCCGGTAGTGACGAAACCGAACTGGCTGCCCTGGGCGAGCACTGTAGCAAGACCGAGCGCCGCGCCGAATTGGCGGAGCGCGAGCTGATCAAAGTGAAGCTGCTCCACTATCTGGAGGGCCGGCTCGGCCTGGAACTGGACGCGATCATCACCGGCGTGGCGGACTACGGCTTCTATGCCCAGGGAAGGGAGCTGCCGGTCGAAGGGTTGGTACACATCAGTTCGCTGCTGGACGATTACTACTACTACGAGGAGGCGACGCACAGCCTGACCGGCCGGCGCACCCACCGCCGCTATCGGCTGGGTGACAAGGTGCGCGTTGAGGTGGCGCGGGTCGATGTGCAGCGTCGGCTGCTCGACCTGCGCGTCGCCGGGCGGAAGAAATGATCGCGGTTTTAGCCGCGCCCCGCTGGACCACCGGTCTCGCCCCAGATGCGCAGGCCGAAACCTTGCAGGTCGATGTCCTCCCCCTTGTCGGGCTCGCCGGGGCCGCCCCGGTCCAGGCTGATGCGCAGGAAACCCCAGAGAGTGAACGGCTCGCCGGTGTGGTCGTAGCCGTCGGCGTTGGTGTCCCCCTCAATTAGCCAGTACCACGAGCGTCGCTCGCTGCCGGGGTCGGCCTCCTCTTGCCAGCCCTTGAGCACACGCGCCACCGCCGTCACGGCCGCACGCCAGGTCTTGGGGTCAGTAATGTGGAGACGCAGTTCGTCGGGGGCTTCCTCGAAGCCGACGCGTGGCAGGTGGCGGATAGCGTCGAACAGGCGGTGCTCCAGGGCTGCCGCCCGCCAGGGGGACCAGAGATGAAAGGTAACCAGCGACGTTTCAAACACCATCCCGTAGAACTCAATGCGCATGGCCGAACTCCCCGGCAGGGCCGGTGCTCGCCCCTGGGTCTATCGTAGTCGCCTGCCCCGCGAGGCGGAAGAGGGCCGGTGAAGAGGACCCGGCTCTGGCAACCGGCCCGACGGGCGCGCATGATGGGAGCGGCCCGTTCGCCGCCGGCGCGGGGCCGGCAACCAGCTGGAGGCCGTGATGCGCCGCCAGCGCCCACCAACTATTCTCCGGAGGTGTTCTCATGTTTCGAACGGCCGTTCTTGCGATTGGCTTCCTGGTCGGGATTTCCTGGTGCCAGGCTCCGGCCCAGGAGACCGCCCAGACCCAGCCGACGCCGGGAAAGAAGTGGGAGAACCCGGTCCGCCAACTGCTCCGCGAGGGCAAGCCGGTGATCGGGGCGACAATCACCGTCAGCAGCCCGGAGGTAGCCGCCCATGCGGCCAATATGGGGTTTGACTTCCTGTGGGTGGAGATGGAGCATAGCCCGATCAGTTGGGAGACCTTCCGGAACATGGCGCTGGCCACGCGGGGCCTCAAGGCGATCCCCTTCGTCCGCGTGCCGGCCAACGAGAAATGGACGGCCAAGCGCGCCCTGGATTCCGGGGCACTGGGGGTGGTCTTCCCGTTCACCAGCACGCCGGCCTTGGCCCGTCAAGCGGTGGCGGCCTGCAAGTATCCCCCCGAAGGGGAGCGAGGCGCCGGGCCCGGGCTAGCCGCCTTCCGCTGGCCGACGGCCGACGAGAGCTACTACCAGTTTGCCAACCGCAATGTCATGGTGATCACCATCATTGAGGATCGGCCCGGCGTCGAGCATATCGACGAGATCGCCGCCATCCCCGGCATCGATGTGATCTTCATCGGCATCAACGACCTGTCCTGGCAGCTGGCCGGCGGCAACCGTAATGACCCCAAGGTGAAGGCAGCCATCGACAAGATTGTCGCGGCCGCTCGGCGGAACGGTAAGGTCCTGGGACGGCCGGTGGGCAGCCCCGCGGAGATGAAGCAGCACATCGAGCAGGGCTTCCTCTTCCTGCAAGGTCCGAGCGAATTGCGGATGATGAGCAGCGGCGCCCGCGAATTCCTCGACCCGCTGGGGAAGAAGGGATTCGACCCCAAGACAAGGCCGCTTTACTGAGTGGCCCCGCCGAGCTGGGAGGATGGCTGCCTTGCTCCGCGAGCCGGCTGTCCTCCCGGCCGCCGGCCTGGCACCGTCGCGCCGATGAAAAAGGTCCGCCGTCAGGCGAAGACCCAGCGGCCGTCCGGCCCGCGCTGGAGCGGCCGTACCTCGACGACCGCCGCGCGCTCGATCGGCCCGTAGACATGAGGGAAGCGTTCACCGACGCCCTCGTCGCGCACCGGGCTGCCCAGGCGGCCCGCGTCGATGCAGAGCACCAGCAGGTCGGCCTGGCCGGCATAGAACTGGTTGGCCACGCGCTCCACCTGATCGAGGTTGGAGCAGTGAATGAACCCCTCGACCGCCAGCGAGTCGGTCCGGTAGAGATCGGCCGTCTGCTCCCAGACCGACCGGGGAACGATGTGGTAAATCCGCCGACCGCCCGTCATGGGACCACCTTCGCTGCTCCACTCTCCCATCATGACCACCCGCTGTTTTGACTACCCGGCCAAGTTTTTTGGCCGTCTCAGGTTTTTTCTCGATCATTGCATCCCTGGCGGTAGCATTTCCCCTGCTTCGGCGGCCACCTGGCAGATGAAGCCAATCTCTAATCAAGGCCGGAGGTGGCGCGGTGTATGGAAACCTACGAGGGCGTTTAGGTGGTGGGAGGACCGCCTCATGGCCGGGCGGGGCGCAGGATGACCGTCATCGGGTAACCCCGCGCGAGCCAGCGCCCCACCCGGTCGGCCCGGACCTCCTCAGCAACCACCCCTTCTTCAAAGCGCAGCATGTGGTGGTGCACGGGCTCCAGCAAACGTTCGTCCAGACCTTCCTTTTTAATCCGGACCGCTTCCGCCCGAAGCATCTCGGCCTTTTTCCGATAATCGCTCTGTCGTCTGATCGCCTCGGCCAAGATCTCTTCATCCAGCTTCCGCATCGCGGGGATGTACACGTCCCGGTGGGCTTCGATCACGGCGTTGAGGATGACAGCCTGGCGGGCCCGGGAGAGGCCAGGGGCCGTGACGGTCAGGCGGAACGTCCAGGGGCCGACGACCTCGGCATGGAGGTACTGCTCGAACCATTCCCTGGTCAGGGCCGAGTCGTTCAGGCGGCGACGAACCTTGTCAACGACCCAGACATGGCGGAACGAGGTGGCGAAGGCGCGAACTGCCTGTTCGTATGGGATGTCGGTGTAGCCGAGACGGGACACGACCAAGGCATGGACGCTGCTATCGGGAAGAGGTCCGAGCCAGGGCATAGAGAGGACAACGAACGAGGAGAGCATGGTTCGCCTCCCTGAATCTTTTCAGGAATGGGTGCCAAGGGGCGCTCGATGATTATTCCTTTTTGAGGAGACCCTCAAATGATTCTGTTCCAGCTCCGTCGCCTGTTCAACGGAAAAGTTTGTCGTCCCCGGAGTGTTCTGAGGCGAAACTCCCGGAGACTCTCCCTGGAGCAGCTCGAAAGCAGGCTGGCTCCAGCTCTCTACACGTGGGATGGAAGCGATGGCAATGGAGATTGGAACGATGCAGATAATTGGGTGAGCGGTAGCATCTTCCCGCTGGATCAGGCAGTTGCACACGACCTGACGCTTTCACTGGTGGGTGCCGGCGCTACAGGTCCCACTCTGCCGCACGGCTCGGTTCCGGGCGGGCACCAGGCGTTGGTTGGCACGCTCAGTCTGGGCCCATCGTTCACCGGCGCGAACGCGACGTTCACGGTCGAAGGCACGTTGTCCGTCGGTAGCAGTGTCTGGGCTCAAAACGCGAAGTTGACGGGGGGCGGTAGCCTTGTCGTGAGGGAGAGAGTAGAGTTCTCCGATGGGAGCCTGAGCACGAACATCGTGTACGTGGCTAACGGGAGTGATCCCACGCAGACAGCCTGGCTGGGCTTCTACAAGGACTTCAAGGAGTTCAAGCCCGGGGTAGTTGAGGTCGGAATCCTGCCGGACGCTGACAACTTGAAGGGGAGGATCGAGTGGGGTGGGACCGGCGCGTTTGCGCTGACTGGCACTGTGGTTGGCAGTCCGGACACGATGATCCAAATCCGCAACCAGAGCTTGCTGAATCTGGCCCAGTCGGTTCTAGCTCCCGATGGCAAGGGCAGGCTATCGGTGTCCGGAGGTCAGGTACACGTCGTTGTGACAGACGACGGCAAAGTCCAGCGATTGCAATCCTCCACCGATCCGCTCATCATGGACATGTACTTTACCCTGTACGATAACGCAACTTTTGAACTGGGCGACGAGTGCAAGCTTAAACTCGAAATCGAGCAGGCGGCCCATGTCTTCGGACTGAAAACCATCGACGGTGGCAACCAGCTCGTGAAGTTTGGCGGCGGGTCGGAGTTGATCGTTGCCGAAGGCCACAGCGTGGTCTTCTCTGGTGGCACCGTCACGGTGAGACGTAACGCCACCGGCACTTTCGGTGCTATAATCGACGCCTCTGGCGTCTTTTTCGACGGCCACTCCGTGCTCGACCTTGGCGGATTCGACACATCCAACGCGTACACGTTGACTGTAACCGGTGAACTGGCCTTCGCCCAGGACTTCGTATTGTGGATCGACGTGTGGGAGAGCGGGGCATCCGATCGCATTGTGTTGACCAGCCAGATTGACGGTTTTCGGCTGGACTTCCCGAACAGTTGCGGGTTGTCAATCCGTACGCACGGCGTCATTGGCGGTCAATCATTCACTATCGTGAGCACTATCGTAGGGGCTGGCGGCACCGACCAGTTCGGCGACGGGCTTCCCGACCCGTGGGAGACTTACTGGGATGATCCGGCGAACCCCAGGGCCCTGATCCTGCGCAAGCGGGTGTAAAGCCGCTTGCGCAGTCACAGACCAATACTAGACGATCGTGGTGGTTTCACTTCTCCTTGACCTTCCCAAGGACCGGTAAGAGAAATCGTATTTGATTAGCGGGTTGCGAGCAGGGCTGGAGTGGGCAGGAGCCAGTTGCCGAAGGCCCGCAGGCTCTGGCTGATGAAGTCCAGCGCCGCCTTCGCCTGCTGCTTGCACGTCTGCAAGACCGAACTGAGCACCCCTTGT
>DATLYH010000049.1:0-32086 GCA_035575035.1 Gemmataceae bacterium | reverse complement strand
TCTGGTCTACACCTTCCGCTTCGTGCGGCATTTCCGCCGGTCCGACCGCGAACGGCTCTACGTCCAGGTGCGGCGCGTCCTGAAACCGGGCGGTTATTTCGTGCTGGACGCAGTCAACGAACGAATCTCGCGACCGCTGCGCCAGGTCCACCCGGAGGACTACCCGATCTACGACGAGCTGTTCCGCCGCGACGACCTCTGCCGCGAGTTGGCCGAGGCCGGCCTGGAAGTGGTGGAGTTGGAGCCGGTGCAGAAGTGTTACTCCTGGCAGTATCGCAGTCAGGTGCTCCTCGGGCCGCGGGCCAACTGGCTTAACCGCTGGGTGATCCGCGGCCTGGAGCGGTTGCCGCGGCGCGACGGCCTGGAGTGGATCGTCACATGCCGCCGCGCATAGCCTACTGGACCAGCGCTTTCGAGCCGGAGATGGAGGCGATCGCGGCCGAGGTCGCCCTGTTGCGGCGGCAGTTTCCCGGCAGTGTCGCCTGGGGACTGACCCACCGCCATCGGTTGTTGCTGTCATGGCGGCGCGGCTACGGATTAAGCCCGCGGCTCCATCTGCTCTTCCGGGCCGCCACCCGGCTACTGGAGCCGTTCTTCCAGCTCAACCATGTGTTCGGCTCCCCCGGCGACTGGTTCTACCTGGAAGGGTCCCGACGCCGGCCGATCGTGCTCACGGTGGCCACCTGGACCCTGCCGGTCGAACCGGCCCTGCTGCGGCGGGTCGAGTGCTTCGTGGTGGAGCACCCCGGCGGACGAGACTTATTGAAGCAAGCAGGGATCGACCCAGGGCGGGTCCGGCTGATCTTCCCGCCCGTGGACCTGGAGCGCTTCACGCCTAGCCCCCCGCCGGCCGGCCCATTCACGGTGCTGTTCGCCTCCAGCCCGGACAAGGCGGAATGGCTGGAGGGGCGGGGGGTGCCGCAGCTGTTGGAGGCAGCTCGGCTGCGGCCCCACATGCGGTTCCGGCTGCTCTGGCGCCCCTGGGGCGACAGTGCCCCGCGCGTCCGGCAGTGGATCGCCGAGCGCGGCCTGCGAAACGTCGAGTTGGTGACCGGCTGCTTCCCCGACATGGCCGTCCACTACCGGCAGGTCCATGTGACCGCGACGCCGTTCACCGACCTGAGCCGCTCCAAGCCGGCCCCCAACTCACTGATCGAGAGTCTGGCCTGTGGCCGGCCGGTGCTGGTCACCGAGACGGTCGGGCTGGCCGAGGTCGTCCGTGAGGCGGCCGCCGGTGAGGTGAGCGAACCGACCGGCCCCGGACTGGCCGAGGCCCTGGACCGGCTGGAAGCAGACTGGATCAGTTACTCGACCCGGGCCCGCCGGCTGGCGGAGCGCTACTTCGGCGTCGGCGCTTTTCTCCGGGGCTATCGCCGGCTCTATGCTGAGGTGCTCGGTGCCGGCCGGGTGAGCAGCCGGTGTCAACCGGCCGGTTAACACCGGCTGCTCGCTCCGCCACGGTGTGCCGCCTCATGACCCACTTGCTCGTCAGCGACATCTTCCCGCCGAAGACCGGCGGCAGCGGCCGATGGTTCTGGGAGGTCTACCGGCGCTTGCCCCGGTCCGCCTACCTGATCGCCGCGGGGGAAGACCCGCGCCAGGAAGAGTTCGACCGCTCCCACGACCTGCGCGTGGTGCGCGTTCCCCTGCGGCTGAGCGCCTGGGGGGTCCGCGGCCTGCGGGGTTATGCGCGGGCGGTGAGGCGGCTATGGCGGCTGGTCCGGACCGAGCGGGTCGAAATGCTCCACTGCGCCCGCTGCCTGCCCGAAGGACTGATGGCGTTGGTCCTGCGCTACCTGTGCGGCGTCCGCTACCTTTGCTATGTCCACGGCGAGGAGATGAATTATGCCGCCTCCAGCCGGGAGCTAGGCTGGCTGGCCCGGCGCGCCCTGGCCGGGGCCGAGGCGATCATCGCCAATAGCCGGAACACGCGGCGGCTTCTCCTGGAGGGATGGGGGGTATCGCCGGGGCGCGTCCATCTGCTCCATCCTGGGGTGGACACGACGCGGTTTGTGCCCGCCCCGCGTGATCCGGCGGTCCGCGCCCAGCTGGGTTGGGGCGACCGCCGCGTCGTCCTGACCGTCGGCCGACTGCAAAAGCGAAAAGGCCATGACATGATGATCCGGGCGCTGGCGGCGATCCGACGGACCGTCCCCGACATCCTCTATGCCATCGTCGGCGACGGCGAGGAGCGAGATTCCCTCCAGGAATTGGCAGGGCGGCTGGGGCTCAGCGGGCATGTGCAGTTCCTGGGCGAGTTGGACGACGAGGGACTGCTGCGCTGCTACCAACAGTGTGACCTGTTCGTGCTGCCCAACCGGGACATCAACGGCGACATCGAGGGGTTCGGGATCGTGCTGGTAGAGGCGCAGGCTTGCGGCAAAGCGGTGGTGGCGGGGGCCTCGGGCGGCACAGCCGAGACGATGTGCATCCCTGAGACGGGTCAGGTGGTCCCTTGCGAGGGGCCGGAGCTACTGGCCGAGTTGGTCGCGGAGTTGCTCGCCGATCCGGAGCGGCGGGCACGAATGGGAGAGGCCGGCCGCCGCTGGGTCGTCGAGCGTTTCGACTGGTCAGCCCTGACTCGTCAGGCCGAGGTTCTTTTCCGGGGGCCGCAACCGGAGCCGGCCGGAGAGCTGGTGCCTTCCTGATTTGGCAGCGAGTGGCCCCCATGGAGAGGACCCCCCTATGGGTTGGGGTTTACCCGGTATCCTGCGATTCCTGCCGCACCCGACGGTCGTTCCCCGCGATCAGATTGCGTGCACCCTTGGCATGTTGTCGCCCGGCGCCCGTGTTCTGGATGTTGGCGCGGGAGGACGACGCATCGCTCCCGGTGTCGTGACTCTGGATGCGGTGCCGGTCCCCGAGGTAGACATCGTGGGCGACATCCACCATATGCCGCTCGCCGACGACTCCTTCGACTGTGTCTTCTGCACCGGCACGCTGGAACACGTCAGCGACCCCTGGCAAGCGGTGCGCGAGATCCATCGCGTCCTGAAGCCTGGAGGATTGGTCCATATTGACGTTCCCTTTATCCAGGGCTACCATGCCGATCCGACCGATTACTGGCGTTTTACCCTCGATGGGTTGCGGCTGCTCTGCCGGTCCTTCAAGGAGATCGATGCCGGCGTGCATATCGGCCCTACCTGCGGGCTGGTGTGGATCATCCGCGAATGGGCCAACAGCCTTACGGCGAACCGCTACCTGTCCAACCTGTTCCTGGTCGTGATGGCGCTGCTGACCGCCCCGCTCAAGTACCTGGATTACCTACTGATCCGGGGACCGCGAAGCCACCGGGTCGCCTCGGCCGTTTATTTTCGGGGCCGCAAGCCATTTGGCAGCGGGGAGACATCCTGACTCCATGACGGGCCGATCCGGGGGCTGCGGTAAGGTCGGCGGCGGCGGGCTCCGCTGGCCGGGACCGTGGTGCACCAATGACCCAGCCGTTGGCCCCCAATCCCAAGGTCGTAGATGAGGCGTCGCTCCTAGTGATCCGTGAGCAGGCCCGAGCAGCGGGGAAGACAGTCGTCTGGACTAATGGCTGCTTCGACCTGCTGCACGTCGGCCACATCCGCAACTTGCAGGCCGCCCGGCGGTTGGGCGATTTGCTGGTGGTCGGCCTGAACAGCGATGCCTCGGTACGCCGGCTCAAGGGGCCGGGGCGGCCGATCGTCCCGGAGGCGGAGCGGGCGGAGGTTCTCGCCGCCCTGGAATGCGTGGACTACGTGGTGATCTTCGACGATCTCGAACCCAGCCGCATCCTTGGTCGGGTCCGGCCTGACATCCATTGCAAGGGGGCCGACTACGCGCCGCCCGGCGGCAAGCCAATCGTGGAGGCGGGGGTCGTCGCCTCCTACGGCGGGCGGATCGAGTTCCTGCCCCTGGTAGAGGGGGTATCGACGACGGACCTTGTTCGTCGCATCTGTGAGGCGGGTAGCGGGGCGGCCGAACGGGAGGGGCCGGGCGCATGACGAGCGAAGTGTTCCGCGGTCTGCTAGGCGCTTTCCCGAGGAAGTGCGTCTTGATCGTCGGCGACGTGATGCTCGACGAGTTCCTCTGGGGGGACGTGCGCCGCATCTCGCCCGAAGCGCCGGTGCCGGTGGTGGAAATGCGCCGCCGGACCTATGTCCCCGGCGGGGCCGGCAATGCTGCTGCCAACGTCGTCAGCCTGGGCGGCCGGGCCCTGTTGGCCGGTGTGGTCGGTGATGACCACCAGGCCATCCTCCTGAGCGAGGCCCTGCGGCAGCGGGGCGTGGCGGCGGACGGACTGCTGGCGGACGCGGGCCGGCCGACGACGACCAAGACCCGCATCGTCGCCCACAACCAACAGGTGGTCCGCGTCGATTGCGAACAGCGCACCCCCCTGGCGGCACCACTGGAGAACCGACTGCTCCAGTGGATCGAAACCCACCTGGACCGGGCGGATGTCTGCGTCCTGTCCGACTACGCCAAGGGAGTGGTGTCGGGGCGGCTGGCCGAGCAGACCATCCGCCTGGCGCGGCAAGCGGGCAAGCCGGTGGTGGTGGACCCCAAAGGGGCCGACTATGCCAAGTATCGCGGGGCGACCGTGATCAAGCCGAACGTCGCCGAGACAGAGTTGTTCCTGAAGGCAGAGATCCGCGATGAGCGCAGCCTGGAAGAGGCGGGCGCGCGGTTGGCGGAGCAACTGGAGGGGGGCGCCGTGCTCATCACCCGCGGGCCGCAGGGGATGTCGCTGTTTCGCGCCGGCCGACCGCCGCTGCACATCCCGTCGGCGGCCCGGGACGTGTTCGACGTGACCGGCGCCGGCGACACCGTGATCGGCACCTTAGCCCTGGCCTTGGCCGCGGGCGGCACGCTGGAGCAAGCCGCCCACCTGGCCAACCGTGCCGCCGGTATCGTCGTCGGCAAGGTCGGCACGGCCACCGTGACCCCGGAGGAGCTGCTTGCCGCCGTGGGGTAGGGCCCGCCGGGTCATGAAAGAAATCCTCAAAGCGCTGGCTGATTTCGTGGCCCTGCTGGCGGTCCTGCCTGCGTACCTGGCGTACCGGGCGGGCGGCCTGGTCCTCGGCCCGCAGAAGGTGTTCCCTGGCTGGTCGCAAGCATTCAGCCTGATTCCCGGCCTGACCGGGATCTACTTGCGACGGGCGTTTTACCGGCTGGTGCTGCCGCGCTGCGGCCCCGGCGCTTGCCTCTGTTTCGGCACCATCTTCTCCCACCCGACGGCCGAGGTGGGCCGGAACGTCTACGTTGGGCCGGGCGGCTCGCTCGGCGATGTCACCCTGGAAGACGACGTGCTGCTCGGCTCGCGTGTGTCGATCATCAACGGCGGCGGCCAGCACGGCATCGAACGGCTTGATATCCCGATCCGCGAGCAGCCGGGCGTCTGGCCGCGCATCACCATCGGTGGCGATACCTGGGTCGGCGACGGCGCTGTGGTCCTGGCCGATGTGGGCAAGCATTGTGTCATCGGCGCCGGCTCGGTGGTGACCAAACCGATTCCTGATTACGCGATTGCCGTCGGCGTCCCGGCGAAGGTCATCCGCTACCGGAACACCGCCAGCACGTCCCGGGAAGAGGAGACATCCCTGCCGTCCGCCCGGTGCTAAAAATCCTCATCGTCTCTCAACCGCGAGAGTCTCCATGACCTTTCAGCCTGGTCCCCTGCAGCGCATCACCCCGGACGTGCGCCTGGGGCGAAACGTGAAGATCTACGACTTCGTCAACCTCTACGGCTGCACCATCGGCGACGACACCAAGATCGGCACCTTCGTCGAGATTCAGAAGAACGCCGTCATCGGCGCCCGCTGCAAGATCAGCTCGCACACCTTCATCTGCGAGGGGGTGACGATCGAGGATGACTGCTTCATCGGCCACCATGTCTGCTTCATCAACGACCGCTACCCGCGGGCCACGACCGACGGCCGGCTACAGACCGAGGCCGACTGGCGGGTCATTCCGACCCACGTGGGCCGGGGGGCGTCGATCGGTTCTGGGGCGGTGATCCTCTGCGGCGTGAAGATCGGTGCCGGCGCTCTGATCGGCGCCGGGGCCGTGGTCACCAAGGACGTCGAACCAAACCAGGTCGTTGCCGGCGTCCCCGCGCGGATGCTGCGGTTTCTCCATCAGGAACCAGAGAACTCCTGAGGCCCTCACCCAAGGCTTTCCATGCACGTTCCCTTTCTGGACCTCAAGGCGCAGAACCGGTCGATCCGCTCGGAGATCCAGGCGGCCCTCGACGAGGTCATCGGCGAGGCCCAGTTCATCCTCGGGCCGGCCGTCGAGCGGTTCGAGAACCAGTTCGCCCGCTACCTGGGCGTGCGGCACTGCGTCGGCGTCAACAACGGCACCAGTGCCCTGCACCTGGCCCTTCTGGCCTGTGATATCGGCCCCGGCGACGAGGTCATCACCACGCCGCACACCTGGATCAGCACCAGCTGGGCCATCAGCTATGTCGGGGCGAAACCGGTCTATGTCGATATCGACCCCGTGACCTACACCCTCGATCCCACTCTGGTGAAGCGCGCCATCACCCGCCGGACCCGGGCGATCCTGCCGGTCCACTTGTACGGCCAGGCGGCCGACCTCGGCCCGCTCTGCCGGCTGGCCGCGGAGCACGGACTGGTGTTGCTCGAGGATGCCGCCCAGGCCCACGGAGCGGTTTACGCGGGGAAGCGCGTCGGTACGTTCGGCAAGGCGGCCTGCTTCAGCTTCTACCCCGGCAAGAACCTGGGGGCCTTCGGCGAGGCCGGCGCGGTGGTGACCGACGACGAGGCCCTGGCGGCGCGCATCCGTCGGCTGCGCGACCACGCCCAGCAGGCCCGGCATCACCATGTCGAAATCGGCTACAACATGCGCATGGAAGGGGTGCAGGGGGCGGTGCTGGCAGTCAAGCTCCGCCATCTCGATGAGTGGAACGCCGCCCGCGCCCGCCATGCTCGCCGTTACCACGAGCTGCTCGCCGACGTCTCCGGCCTGGTACTGCCGGCGGCCCCGCGGCCGGCGGCCCATGTCTGGCACCTGTTCGCTGTCCTGGTGCGCGGGATGGACCGCGAGGCATTCCGTCGCGCCCTGGCGGACAAAGGGGTCGCCACAGGGGTCCATTACCCGACGCCGGTGCCGTTCCAGCCGGCCTACGCCCACCTCGGCCATCGCCCCGGCGACTTTCCCGTGGCCGAGGACGTGATGCGCCACTGCGTCTCGCTGCCGATGTTCCCCGAGCTGACTGAGGAGCAGGTTGAGTACACCGCGAAGGTGATCCGCGGGACCCTCGCCGGCCGGAAGGCGATCCTCGTGGAGGGGCGGGCGTCGTGAGCCGGCGCCGCGTTGTAGCAACATCCGGCCATCTACTTTGGAGTCTCACCAACCTTGGACCTGTACAACAAAACCATCCTGGTTACCGGCGGCTGCGGCCTGATCGGGTCAACGATCGTGGACCAGCTCTTGGCCCATGAGTCGCCGCGCCGGGTCATCGTCATCGACAACCTGACGCGGGGCACTCTCTTTAACCTGGAAGAGGCCTTGGCGAGCGGCTGTGTCGAGTTGGTCCAAAAAGACATTCGTGACTTCGGAGCGATCCGGCCGCACTTCGAGGGGGTCGATGCCGTCTTCCATCAGGCGGCCATCCGTATCACCCAATGCGCCCAGATGCCGCGCGAGTGCCTGGAGGTGCTCGTGGACGGCACCTTCAACGTGCTGCAGGCGTGCGTTGAGGCGAGGGTCGCAAAGGTGGTCCTGGCATCGTCGGCCTCGGTTTACGGCCTTGCCGATGTCTTCCCCACGCCTGAGGATCATCACCCTTACAACAACCGTACGTGGTACGGCGCCGCCAAGGTGGCCAACGAAGGCCTCGCCCGCAGCTTTCACGAGATGTACCAACTCGATTACGTCGCCCTACGCTACTTCAACGTCTATGGGCCTCGGATGGACGTTTTCGGCAAGTACACCGAGGTCCTGATCCGCTGGCTCGACTGCATTGACCGCGGCGAGCCGCCCAAGATCTTCGGCAATGGCCGGCAGACAATGGATTTCATCTTCAGCGAGGACGTCGCCCGCGCCAACGTCCTGGCCATGCGCAGCAGTATCAGCGATGAGGTGTTCAATGTCGCCAGTGGTCGGGAGACCAGTTTGCTAGAGCTGCTGCAAGCGCTTCTCCACGTCACAGGCGCTGAACACCTCCGCCCCGAGTTCCTGCCGGAGCGCTCCGTCAACCCGGTGCCGCGACGCTGGGCCGACACGCGCAAGGCAGAAAAGCTGCTTGGCTTCCGAGCCGAGATCGGCCTGGAAGAGGGGCTGCGGCGCCTGGTTGCTTGGCGGCGGCAGGTGCTTCAGCGCGGCCGGCGCGCTGCCTACGAGGGTACATCTGTCGGGCTGTCCGCCCCGGCAAAGGCAGGTGGCGTATGATCCCGATCACCAAGCCTTACCTCGGCAAGGAAGAGGCCGAGGCCGCCCGTGTGGCCGTCGAGTCCGGCTGGATCACCCAGGGCCCCCAGGTGGCCGCGTTCGAACGGGCCGTGGCGGACTACTGCGGCACCGCCCATGCCGTTGCCGTGGCCAACTGCACCACCGCACTGCACCTGGCGCTGCTGGCCCTTGATATCGGGCCGGGCGACGAGGTGATCTGTCCCTCGATGTCGTTCATCGCCACCGCCAATGCCATTCGCCACGCTGGCGCCACCCCGGTCTTCGCCGAGGTGGACCCGCTCACGTACAACCTCGACCCCCATGCGGCCGAGGCGGCCATCACGCCGCGGACCAGGGCGATCATGGTCGTCCACCAAGTCGGCCTGCCGGCCGACCTGGAGCGCTTCAACGCCATCGGGGAAAAGTACGGCGTCAAGGTCTTTGAAGACGCCGCCTGCGCTATCGGCAGCCGCTACAAGGGCCGGCCGATCGGCGGCCACAGCGCGATGGCCTGTTTCAGCTTCCATCCACGCAAGGTGATCACCACTGGCGAGGGGGGAATGATCACCACCAATAATGCCGACTATGCCGAGCGTCTGCGCCTGCTCCGTCAGCACGGCATGAACGTGCGCGACCACGAGCGTCACATCTCCGGCAAGGTGATCATCGAGAAGTATGTCTGCCTGGGTTACAACTACCGCATGACCGACATCCAGGCGGCTGTTGGTATTGAGCAGATGAAGAAGCTCGATCGGATCGTTGCCCGCCGCCGCGAGCTGGCCGCCCGTTACACCAAGGCGCTGCGGGACCACCCTTGGCTGGTGCCGCCGTACGTACCGGACTATGCCGAGCCGAACTTCCAGAGCTATGCGGTTGCACTCCGGGAAGGCGCGCCGGTGGAGCGGGACGAGCTGATGCAGCGGCTGCTCGACCGAGGCATCGCCACGCGCCGCGGCATCATGCTGGCCCACTGCGAGGCCCCTTACGCCGGCAGCCCGCCGCTGCCCCTCTCGGAGCGGGCCAGCGCCCGTTCCTTCTTGCTCCCCCTGTACCCACAAATGACCGATGCGGAACAGGACCGGGTGATCGCAGCCTTGTTCGCCGAGGCATCCGCCGGCGCATCGCGAAGGGCCATTTGATGCCGATAGTCGGTATGACCGCGGAAGGGCTCAAGGCATGAACGAGCCAACTACGTCCGTCAAGCGGGCGCGAGGCTTCATCGTGGGCGCAGGGGGACATGGCCGGGTCGTGGCCGCCGTCTGGCGCCGGGCGGAACCGGATCGCGAGCTAATCTTCGTCGATGATAACCCGCAGCTAACTGATGGCCGGGTGGCGGGGCTACCTGTTGGCGGCACGGTGCAATGGCTGCGCGACCAGGGACCGGAGACCGGCCCAGTCATCATTGCTATCGGGCATAACTATGTCCGCGCCACCCTGGCCGACCGGCTAAATGAGAAGGTCTGCTTTGGCAATGTGATTGATCCCAGCGCCGTGATCATGCCGGGCGCTGAGCTGGGCCGGGGCATTCTGGTCGGCCCGCATGCCTTGGTCCATACAGGCGCGATGATCGGCAACCATGTGATCATCAACAGTGGGGCCATCGTCGAACATGACGCGGTCATCGGCGAGGGGGCCTGTCTGGCACCAGGGGTGCGGATGGCCGGGCGCGTTCAAATCGAGCGGTATGCCTTTGTTTGTGTCGGTGTCACCTTGGTGGGTCGGGTACGTATCGGCGAAGGGGCGATCGTCGGGGCTGGTGCTGTGGTCACGGCGGATATCCCTGCCGGTTGCGTGGCCTATGGAGTACCGGCGCGAGTCATCCGCCAGGCAACCCCGGACGACTGGCTGCGGCTGCTGTGAGGTGAGTAACGAATCCGGAAACGATATCGAGGAGACCAATGGCCAACTTCACGGATCATATTCCTTTGCTGAAACCTTGGATCGACGAGGAGGAGCTACAGGGGGTCCTGGCGGTGCTGCAATCGGGCTGGATCAGTCAGGGACCGGTCACGCAGCAGTTGGAACAAGCCATCGCCCGCTTGGTCGGGGCGCCGCACGCCGTCGCTGTCAACTCGGCCACCAGCGCCTTGCACCTGGCTTTCCAGACAGCCGGGCTGCGGCGAGGGGACAAGGTGATCGTGCCGGCCCATACTTGTATGGCCACGGTCAACGCCATCGTCATGGCCGGCGGTGTTCCCGTCTTTGCCGACATCGACCTGCGAACCTACAACCTTGATCCGGTGGCAGCTGAGGCGGCCCTTGACGACGAGGTCCGCGCCATCTGTGTCGTCCACCAGATCGGCCTGCCGGCCGATCTCGACGCCTTTGTCGCGCTGGCCCGACGACGGGGCCTGATCCTGGTCGAAGATGCGGCTACGGCCTTCGGGGCCAAGTACCGGGGACGCTACCTCGGCGGCCACGGCAACCCGACCGTCTACAGTTTCCATCCACGCAAAATGATCACCACGGCCGAAGGGGGAATGGTCGTGCTCTGGGATGACGGGGCCGATGAACAGGCCCGGCGGCTGCGCTCAGCCGGGGCGAGCATCTCCGACCTGGTTCGTCATCAAGCCCGCGGCACCTTGCAGCAGACCTATCCCGAGCCGGGTTACAACTACCGCCTAACCGATGTCCAGGCGGCCATCGGCCTGGCCCAGCTACGCAAGCTCGATCGGATGCTTCAGCTGCGGGCCGAGCAGGCAACCTTCTACAACGCAGCCTTCGCCCGCCTGGAAGAGGTGGTGCCCCCCTATGTCCCGCCTGAGGCCACGCACTGTTATTCCTCGTACTGCGTTCGTCTGCCGGCAGCCAATGAGGGCATCATCACCCGGATCCTGGAGCACATGGCCGCCGCGGGGATATCCTGCCGCCGGGGCATCCAGCCCCTGACGCGGGAGCCGTACTTTGCCGAATCGCACCGCCACGTGGACCTGCCCAACACCGAGGCCGCGGCGGCGCAGACGCTCTTCCTGCCGATCTTCCCCGGCCTGACCCGGCCGCAGCAAGAGCGGGTCGTGGAGGCGTTGACCGAGGCGGTGCGCCGTTGTCTTCCCCGCCCGATTGCCGTCTGCTGAGAAGTCAAGAGAAGAAGGTCATCATGGAGCACGGACCCGCCGTAGAACTGAGCGTCATCCTGCCCGCTTACAACGAAGGGGAGGCAGTGGCCCACGCCATCGAGCGCTACGCTGCCTGCCTGCCGGGCTTCTGCGAGAGCTTCGAAATCATCGTTGTCAACGACGGCTCAACGGACGACACCGGGACCATCGCCGCGCGGGCGGCCGCGGACCGGCCTTACGTGCGTGTTCTGAGCAATCCCCGGAACCTGGGGCAGGTCGCCTCGATGTTGCGCGGCTTTGCCGAGTCGCGCGGCCGGGTGCTGACGCACAACGGCGTGGACCTTCCCTTCGCTCCCGAGGACACCGGCAAGTTGCTGGAATGCCTGCGCCAGGGGGCGGACGTGGTGGTGGCGCAGCGGATCCATCGTCGGGCCTACGGCGTCACCCGCAAGGTGATCTCCTGGTGCAACATCCTTCTGGTGAAGGCGATGTTCCGGTCACCCTTTACCGACCACAACTTTGTCCAGGCCTACCGCCGCGAGGTGCTGGACGCCATCACCGTGGAATCGGCCGGCGTCAGCACGGTCACCACCGAGCTGATCCTCAAGGCTCTTCGACAGGGCTTCCATGTTCGCTCCCTCCCGGCAGATTATCAGGAGCGCCGTACCGGCAGGTCTACCGTGACGTTGGCCAAGATCGCGCGGACGATGAAGGAACTCTTGAAGCTCTGGGGGATCATGCGGCGGCCGATGCCCTCTCTCGCCGGTGCATCCCGGCCTCGGCCGCGCTCGAACTTCCAGGTATCTCGTTAACCTCAAACCCTAGGATGAGGCGGCGATGAGCATTCATCTTGTTGAGCAGACGATCGCAGCACACCAGACCGGCAGCGAACCGATCCCCCGCTCGGCCCTGGCCGAGGCACCCCCAATCGGCGTGGCGGTGATCGGCTGCGGCTACTGGGGTCCGAACCTGATCCGCAACTTCGCCACCTGTCCGGCGACCCGGGTCGAGATGATCTGCGACCAGGATCCCGGCCGGCTGACCAAGGCGCGGGCCCTGAGTCCGCAGGCGCAGCCGACGACCGAGTTCCGCGAGGTGCTGGCCGACCCACGCGTCGAGGCGGTGGCCATCGCCACGCCGCCGGCCACGCACGCCCGGTTGGCCGCCGCCGCCCTGGAGGCGGGCAAGCATGTGGTGGTCGAAAAGCCGCTTGCCATGACCGAACGCGACGCCGAACGGCTGGTCGAGCTGGCCGAGCGGCACCACCGGACCCTGATGGTGGACCACACCTTCATCTACAGCGAGCCGGTCCGCAAAATCAAGCAGCTGCTCGACGCCGGCGAGTTGGGCGAGATCTACTACATCGACAGCGTCCGCATCAACCTGGGGCTGTTCCAGCACGATGCCAATGTCCTGTGGGACCTGGCCCCGCACGATCTGTCGATCGTCGATTACCTGCTCGGCCGAATGCCGCGCAGCCTGGCGGCGACCGGCACCTGCCACACCGGCAACGACATCGAGGACGTCGCCTACCTCAACCTCGATTTCGGCAAAAACCTGATCGCCAGCTTTCACATCAACTGGCTCAGCCCGGTCAAGGTCCGCCATCTGATCATCGGCGGCAGCAAGAAGAGCATTGTTTACAACGATCTCGACCTGGCGGAACCGATCAAAGTGTACGACCGCGGCTTTACCATCGCCGCGACCCCCGAGGCCCGGCACGGGGCATTGATCAGTTATCGGACCGGCGACATCTGGTCGCCGCACGTCGAGCGCACCGAGCCGTTGCAAAATATGGTCGCCCACTTTGCCGCTTGCATCCGTGAGGGGAAACGGCCGATCACCGACGGCGAGGCCGGCTTGCGCATTGTGCGCATCCTGGATGCAGCCCAGCGGAGCATCAAAGCCCAGGGCGGACGGATCACCTTGTAGCGCCTTTCTCCCTTCTCCCCTGCTTCGGGGGAGAAGGGTCAGGGGTGAGGGGGAGCCAAGTACTCGGTACAGAGTGCTCAGTACCGAGCAGCCGCTCTTGCCTGACCTCTCTCCTCCAAGGAAGACGATCGCTTTACCTGTTTGACCGGAGTTCCCACAGATGCACGCCCCCTGTTCGCCCACCAGCACGAGCACCATGCCCCGCCTGCGGAAATACTTCCTCGCCGCCCTGCTGACGTGGGTGGCTGCCTACTCGGGGCCGGAATTGTTCCAGGACCGGATCTTCCCCTACGACGGCGCCCTCCACGCCTCCACCGGCGCGTTCTTCCTGACCGTGTTCAAGGAGCTGCCCAGCGCCGCGCGGGCCCCCAGGGACTGGGCCTACGACTACTACGAGCAATATCCCGCCCTTGCCGTCCGGCGGCACCCGCTCGTCTTCGGCGTCACCGAGGCGGTCGTTTATTCGCTGACCGGCGTCTCCGTCTTCGGCGCCAATCTGACCGTGTTCCTCTTCACGCTCGGCTTCGCGATCGCCCTGTACTTCGCCTGCCTGCGCTTCTGGAAGGACGAGTTGGTCGCGTTCGGCGTCCCGCTGCTGTTCCTGACCAGCCCTGAGGTGTCTACGCTCACCCGCAGCGTCTGGCTGGACATCCCGGCGCTGGCGTTCGCTGCCCTAACCCTGTACTTCTACGCCCGGCGGCTCGACGGCGACACTGACAAGTGGCGCTACCCCCTGCTTCTGGTGCTGTTCACCGCCCTGTCGCTCTACACGTACCAGCTCACCTTCTACCTGCTGGCCGGCGTGTACTTGCACCTGCTGGTCCGGGAGCGGCACACGTTCTGGCGCGACAAGAAGCTCCTGGTCAGCGGTGGGCTCTTCCTGCTGATCATGGTGCCGCTGGTGCTCCAGACGGTGCTGCTGGCGAGTGACAACCTGGCCAACGCCTCCGGCGTGGTGCTGCAGAAGTGGGAGGCGTGCGTCACGGTGCCGGATCGCTACTCGTTCGCCTTCTGGTCCCGCTATGCCGCCTACATGTGGAACTATTTCCCGGTCCAGTCCGTGGGCCTGGTCGTGTGGCTGCTGCTTCTGCCGCTCCGCCGGCCGACCAGCGCGGAGTGGATGTTCCTGTTGTCGTTCCTCGTTGGCTACATCGGGTTTAGCTGGAACCCGTACGAGACCCCGCGCTACGCCGTCCACTTCTCGCTGGCTACCACGGCCCTGACGGTCTTGGCCTTCCGCGACCTGGGTCGGCTGGCGCTGGCGCGGCTGGTGCCGGCGCCCGGCTGGGTCTTTGCCGGCGGCCTGACCTGCGCCGCCCTAGTCCAGGCCTTCGCCATCGACTCCCGGCCGTTCTACCTGGCAGGGATGGACCGGCCGGTCCAGACGGTGCTGGGCGCCAACCCGGCGGCGCGCATCCTCTACTCGGGCCCGTGCGATGCCGCGTTCGTCTTCTATGTGCGCCAGGCCGACGGGCAGCGTCAGGCCCGGGTCTACCGTACCACGGTGCGCCCCGAGGAGCCGAAGGACCTCCGCCCCTTCCTCCGGGGGGAGAAGATCGACTTCATCGTCTTCGAGGACACCGCGCAGGAGGCCGAGGCGCAGATGCCGGAGCATGTCCGGTTCCGGGAGGAGATCCGGGCCCTCGTCGCTGACGACCCCAGCGTGGCGCACGTCGGCGACTTTGACCTGCCTTACGGCAGGCCGGGCAAGGAAAGCACCATCCGGGTCCGGGTCTATTCCCGGCTGGGGTCCGACACGCACGCGGGGAAGGAGTAGGCGGTCCATGTGCGGCATTGCGGGCGTCCTTTACGCCGACCCGGCCCGGCCGGCCGACGGCGCCGTCCTGAAGGCGATGGGCGACGCCATCGCCCACCGCGGCCCCGACGCCGAGGGCTTCTGGAGCGAGCCGGGCATCGGTCTGGTCCACCGGCGGCTGGCGATCATCGACCTGGCCGGCGGCGACCAGCCGATCGGCAACGAGGACGACTCCGTCCAGGTCATCTTCAACGGCGAGATCTACAACTTCCAGGAGCTCCGCGCCGGCCTGGAGGCTCGCGGCCACCGCTTCCGCACCCGCAGCGACACCGAAGTGCTGGTCCACCTTTACGAGGAGATGGGCGCAGACCTGGTCGGCCGGCTCCGCGGCATGTTCGCCTTCGCCCTGTATGACCGCCCCCGCCGCCGGTTGGTGCTGGCTCGCGACCGGCTCGGTATCAAGCCGCTCTACGTCTACCGCGATGCCGAGAAGCTCCTCTTTGGCTCCGAGCTGAAAGCCATCCTCGCCCACCCCGGGGTCCGACGCCCGGTCGATGCCGCGGCGTTGGAAGACTACCTCGCTTTCGGCATGGTCCTGGGGCGGCGGTCGATCTTTGCCAACGTCGAAAAGCTGCCGCCGGCCCATGTCCTGGTCGTCGAGCCGGGCCGGCTGAATTCATCGCCCCGCCGTTACTGGCAGCTCCGCATCGCGGTGGACCCCGGCCGAACGGCGGACGAGTGGCAAGAGGCAGTCCGGGCCAAGCTGGACGAGACGGTCCGCCTGCACCTAATCGCCGACGTGCCGGTCGGCGCCTTCCTCAGCGGTGGGCTTGACTCCGGTATCGTGGTGGCGTCGGCGGCCGGCCGGACCCAGGGGGCGCTGCAAACCTTCTCCATCGGTTTCGCCGAGGAGGAATTCAGCGAGTTGCCCTATGCCCGCCAGGTGGCCCGGCGCTTCGGCACCGCCCACACCGAAGAGATCGTCACACCCGACGCGGTTGCCCTGCTCGACGAACTGACCCACTACTACGATGAGCCGTTCGCCGACGCCTCGGCGGTGCCGACCTACCTGGTGTCGCGGCTGGCCGCCCGAAGCGTCAAAGTGGTCCTCTCGGGAGACGGCGGCGACGAGGCGTTCGGCGGCTACGCCCGCTACGCCCACGACCTGAAGGAGGCGGCACTGCGGCGCTGGCTGCCGGGCTGGTTCCGCCGGGCGACCCTGGGACCGTTGGCCCGTATCTGGCCCAAGGCCGACTGGCTGCCGCGCCCCCTGCGGGTCAAGACTCTGCTGACCAACCTGTCGCGGGAGGCGGGCGAAGCCTACGCCAACACATTGTCACAATGCCGGCCGCCGCTCCGCCGGCGACTCCTGGCCCCCGACCTGGCGGCAGCGCTCGACGGCCATGACCCGGAGCACATTATCCGCGAGGCCCACGCCGCCGCGCCGGCCGACGATGCCCTGGGGGGAATGATCGCGGCCGACGTAGCCACCGTCCTGCCGGACGATTTCCTGGTCAAGGTGGACCGGGCCAGCATGGCCCACGGTCTGGAGGCCCGGCCGCCGCTGCTGGATCACGAGCTGCTCGAGCTGGCTGCCCGCATCCCGTCGTCATTCAAGGTGCGCGGCGGGCAGACCAAGTGGATCCTTAAGCAGGCCTACCGTCAGGTACTGTCCGATGAGGTGGTCTTCCGGCCCAAGCACGGCTTCGACATGCCGCTGGATGCCTGGCTGCGGCGGCCGTTACGGGGAATGTTCGAATCGGCGGTCCTCGACGGCAGGGCGCGCGTCGCGGAGTTGGTGAACCAGGCCGTCGTCCGGAAGCTCTACCGCTCTCACCTGGCCGGCGTCGGGCGGCATGGCCAAGTGCTGTGGAGCTTGCTCATCCTGGCCCGCTGGGCGGAGCGCTATCTCGGCGCCGATGCTGCTTGCGGTTTGGCAACCCGCGCGGGCCGGCACTAAGCCGCAAGCGGCCGCGAACACGATCACGGACCCATGACCGTCACCCTACCCAACGATCACGAAACCACTGCCCCGCGCGCCGGCGCCGCGCTGCCGCGCCACGCCGGGGGCGCGCGCTCCACCCTCTTCACCATGACCATCGACACCGAAGAGGAGTGGGACTGGAACGCCGGTTGGCCGGTCCGCGACCTGCGCCTGAAGAACATCCGCAACTTGCCGCGCTTCCAGGACCTTTGCGCGCGGTACGGCGTCGCCACTACCTACTTCGCCGACCAGGCGGTCCTCGACGACGCCGAGGCGCGGGCCATCCTACTCGACCTGGCCCGGCGCGACCGCGTGGAAATCGGGATGCACATTCACCCCTGGAACACACCGCCGATCGTCAACCCCGGCCCGGTGCAAGCGCGGGAGACGTTCCTGCACAACCTCCCCGACGACCTGATTACCGCCAAGCTGAACAGCGTCTACGAGCGGTTCGTGCAGTGCGGGCTGAGGCCGACCAGCTTCCGGGGCGGCCGCTATTCCAGCGGCGGCAAGGTCCACGAATTCTTGCGGGACAAGGGTTTCCTGGTGGATTCCTCAGTGGTCCCCTTCACCACTTGGAAAGACGACGGCGCCCCGGACTACCGGCACCGCGGCCTGGAGCCGGTCCGGCTGCCGCCACGTCGGCCCGGAGAGCGGCCGCTGTGGGAGGTGCCGCTGACGTTAGCCTTCTCGCGCCGTCCCTTTGCTCTGTGGTGCCGCCTCTATGATGCCGTCGAAAACAGCTGGCTGCGCCGGCTGCGGCTGATCGGCATTGCCGAGCGGCTCGGCGTGGTCCGCAAGGGCTGGCTCAATTTCGAGCAACCCCTGGGAATGCAGATGCTACCTTTCTTGCAGAGACTGCGGCGGCTGAACCTCCCCTGCGTCTGCTTCACCGTCCACAGCTCGTCGCTGCTGGCCGGCGGCAACCCGTATACCCCGACAAAGGCGGACGAGGACGGTATCTTTGCCCGGATGGAAGAGGTCTTCGGCACGATCGCCGGCTGGCCTGAGTTCCAGCCGGCCACCATGACCGAAGTGGCGCTACGACTGGAGAATGAGTACCATGCGCGTGCTGGGAATTAGTCCGCTGGACAAGGACGCCACGGCTACCTTCATGGAAGACGGACAAGTCGTCTTCGCCTGCGCCGAGGAGCGGCTCTCGCGGGTCAAGCTCCAGGACGGCTTTCCCGAGCAGGCGGTCCGGCTCGGCTTCGAGCGGACCGGCTGGGACCCGGCGTCGATCGACGTGGTCGCTTATGCGTTCTTCGACGGCGACGGCGAGGGCCGGCTCATCGAGGAGGCGCTGGCGAAGGATGCCCGGCGGCATGGCCCGCGCTCCACGGCCGGCTCGCTGCAGGCCTTGGCCCTGGCCCTGGCCGACAGCTACGACGTGGACCGGACCCACACCATCCCCGGTTTCACCTCCCGCGAGCAGGAGTTCATGCCGCGCAAGTCGTGGCTGAAGCGGCTGGCCTACCGGCTGGTCGGTAAGCTCCCCTGGCTCGACTGGAAGGCTCACCGCTATTACTTCCGCAAGTGGGCCAACGAGGCTATCGCCGACCATCACCTGCGGACCCGGCAGCTCCACGAGGGGTTGGCCCGCTACGGTCTGGAGAAGAAACTGCGCCGTTTCGACCACCACGACACCCACGCCGCCAACGCCTTCTACGCCTCCGGCTTCGACGAGGCACTGCTGATCACTCTGGACGGCTATGGCTCGGGCAACTGCGGCGGGGTCTACGTCGGCACGCGCCAGGGCCTCCGTTGCCTGCACAAATTCGCCTTCCCCAACTCGCTGGGGCAGTTTTACGAGCACGTCACCAGCGGCCTGGGATTTCGGCCGATGCGACACGAGGGGAAGATCGTCGGCCTGGCCGCCTACGGCAACCCCGAGGTGCTCCGCCAAACCTTGCTCGAACGCTTCGAGTGCGACAATGGCGACATCGTCATCCGCGGCAACATGAACTACCTGTTCACCCGCGAACTGGCGCAGCACTTCGCCAAGCGCGACGTAGCCGCCGCCTACCAGCGCGTCCTGGAAGAAGTGACGCAGCGGATGGTCCGCTACTGGCTCAAGAAGACGGGGTTGAGGAAGGTGGCCCTGTCGGGCGGCGTCAATGCCAATGTCAAGCTCAATCAGCGCATCCGCGAGATTGAGGGGGTGGAACAGGTCTTCGTCTACCCGAACATGGGGGACGGCGGCTGCGGCACCGGGGCGGCCATGCTGGCCTTCGGCCCCGAGGTGATGTACACCGGCAAGCCCTACGACAACGTCTATTTCGGCCCGGACTACTCCGAGGCGGAGATCGAAGCGGCCCTGGAGCGTGAGGGGCTGACCTTCGAGCGGCTCGACGACATCGAGGACCGGGTGGCCCAGTTGCTGACGCAGGACCACATCGTCGGGCGGTTCAACGGCCGGATGGAGTACGGCCCGCGGGCCCTGGGCAATCGCTCGGTGCTCTATCCGGCCCGCGAGCCGGAGGTCAACCAGTGGCTGAACCACCAACTGGGCCGGACCGAGTTCATGCCGTTCGCCCCGGCGGCATTGGCCAGCGAGGGGCACCGGCTCTACCGCAACCTGTCCGGCTGCGAGAAGACGGCCGAGTTCATGACCATCACCTTCGACTGCACCGCCGAGATGCGGAAGATGTGCCCGGCCGCGGTCCATGTGGACGGCACGGCCCGCCCGCAGCTGGTCAGCGCGCGAACCAATGAGAGCTTTTACAAGATCCTGCGCGGCTACTTCGAGCGCACCGGTATCCCGGCAATGATCAACACCAGCTTCAACATGCATGAAGAGCCGATCGTCTGCCGGCCGGAGGATGCCATCCGGGCGTTCCTGGCGGGCAACATTGATTACCTCGCCATCGGACCATTCCTGGCGCCTCATCCGCGGCTGAAGGAGATCCTGCGGTCGCGCGAGGAGGAGGCGGAGCCGGTCGCCATCTGACGGCAACGGCCCGGAGTTTGACATTCGCTTGCAGCCGAGGCGCTAAGCCGCAAGCAGCAGACCCGCAAGCGGCAGACCTGCACCGGAGAAATTCATCCAGATCATATGACCCCTCACACCTACATCGCGGCACCACCCGAGAAGCCCGGCGACCTGGCGGAGACCCGCTTCGCTGTGCGTATCCCGTTGATCATCGCGAGCCGGTGTGCTTCGGCCGCCCGCCAGCCGATCACGCTGGGGCTGCCGTTCCCCCGCGGGATGCTGACCGACGCGGCCCCGGTCACCCTCTTCGATGCCGCCGGCTGTCCGCTGCTGCTGCAAGCTGAGCCGCTGGCCCGCTGGTCGGACGGCAGTGTGAAGTGGCTGCTGCTCGACTTTGTCCTGCCCCCGCTGGAAAAGGGAGAGGTTCGCTGGCTGCTGGGTCCGGCCGAGGAGGCGGGCGACATCCGGCCGACAGGGCTGCGCGTGGCGGAATCACCGTCAGAGATCATCATCGACACCGGGGCGGCAACGTTCCACCTTGGCCGGTCGGACGCCGTCCCGCTGACGCGCGTCCGAGTGGCCGGCCGGGACATCATCGAGCCGGGCGGCATCGGTGCCCGGCTCACCGACGCCAAGGGGCGGAGCGCCCGGCCGCGGGTGGAGCAGGTCGCCGTGGAGACGCGGGGGCCGGTGCGAGCCACGGTACGGCTGGAAGGGGCGTTCGAGGGGACTGTCCCCTGCCGGTTCGTCGCCCGACTCTGTTTCTTTGCCGGGACCGGCCTGGTGCGCATCCGGCTGACGGTCCACAACCCCAACCGCGCCCGACATCGCGGCGGCCTGTGGGACCTTGGCGATCCCAACTCGATGCTGTTCCGCGATCTCTCCATCCACGTTGAGTTGAACGTGGGCCGGTCGTGCCTCACCTGGCGGTCAGAAGCGGGGCAGGCGCCGGGCTCGGCCAGGGCAGGCGACCTGGAGATTTACCAGGACTCCAGCGGTGGCGAGAACTGGCGGAGCCGCAACCACGTCAACCGCGAGGGCCGGGTTCCTTGCACATTCCGCGGCTACCGGGTCCGCACGGCCGACCGGGAAGAGTTCGGCCTCCGCGCCAGCCCGGTTGTTTCCCTCCAGGGAGACGGCGGCACGCTGACGGCCGCCCTGCCTGAATTCTGGCAGCAGTTCCCCAAGGCCATTCGGGTGCAAGGCAGGGCAGTGCGGCTACAGCTTTTCCCCGAGCAGTTCGGCGACCTGTTCGAGTTGCAAGGAGGCGAGCAGAAGACCCACACCGCCTGGCTCCATTTCGGCGGACCGGACGGACCGCCGCTGGCACCGCTCGACTGGGTGCATCGGCCGGCCGACGTCCGGGTGATGCCCGAGTGGCACGCCCGCGCGGGGGTGGTGCCGTCTATCGTGCCCGGCCCTGTTGAGGCAGGGGCGCGGTTGGACGGTTACCTGGCGGAGGTCGTGACCGGGCCGAACAGCTTCTTCGCCCGCCGGGAGCGGATCGACGAGTACGGCTGGCGCAACTACGGCGACATTTATGCCGATCACGAGGAGGCTCACTGCCCCACGCCGCCGCCGATCATCTCGCACTACAACAATCAATACGATGTCATCAACGGCCTGATCCTGCAGTACTGCCGGACCGGCGACCCGCGGTGGCGGGACCTGTTCGACCCGCTGGCCCGGCACGTGATCGACATCGACATTTATCACACCGAGCAGGACAAGGCGTCATACAACGGCGGCCTGTTCTGGTTCACCGACCACTACCTGGAAGCCCACACCTGCACCCACCGCACCTACTCGCGCGCCAATCGGAAGCCGGGCCATCCTTACGGCGGCGGGCCGGACAGCCAGCATAATTTCACCACCGGACTGCTCCACTACTACTACCTGACCGGCGACCCGGGCGCCCGCGAGGCCGTGATCAGTCTGGCTAACTGGGTGATCGCCATGGACGACGGCCGGCGCGTGCCGCTGCTGGGACTCCTCGACAGCGGCCCGACTGGGCTGGCCAGCCACACCGCCGAGGCCGATTACCACGGCCCGGGCCGGGGGAGCGGCAACTCCATCAACGCCCTGCTCGACGGCTGGCTCCTCACCGGCCGGCGCGTCTACCTCGACAAGGCCGAGGAGCTGATCCGACGTTCCATCCATCCCAACGACGATGTGGCGGCGCGGCAGCTGCTCAACGTGGAGAAGCGCTGGTCATACCCGGTCCACCTGTCCGTCCTGGCCCGCTATCTGGACATGAAGGCGGAGGCGGAACAACTCGATTTCATGTATGCCTACGCCCGGGCCAGCCTGCTCCGCTACGCCGGCTGGATGGTGGAACATGAACGGCCTTACCTCGACCGGCCCGAGGAGCTGGAGTACCCGAACGAGACCTGGGCGGCCCAGGAGATGCGCAAGGCAAACGTGCTCCGGCTGGCAGCTGCCCACGCCGATGAGCCGCTGCGGTCACGGCTGTTACGCCGCGGCGACGAGCTGGCCGACCGTGCCTGGAGTAGTCTGCTCCGCTTCGAGACGCGCCTGACTACCCGGGCAGTCGCCATTGTCCTGACCGAGGGAACGCGCGACCTAGCCTTCCGGGTCCAGGCGCCGCCGCCGGCACCCCATCCGCCGGAGGTCAGCGACTTCGGCGACCCCGAGCGCTTTGTCTCGCAGAAGACCCGGATTCGCGCCGCGCTGAAATCGCCCCTCGGCCTGGCTCGCGCCCTACTCCGATTGGCCAATCCCCGAAATTGGGGGAATACTTGAGTAGCGGCTCATTCTCACGGTGTTGAGGGGCCTGATCGGTCATGTGGCGGTTACTCACCCCGCACCTGCATCTGGCGAACGTACTGGAACTGACCGTCGAGCGGGTCCGCGGGCTGGGACTCGACGGGCTGCTACTCGATGTGGACTGCACGCTGAAGCCCTACCGCGCCGACTCATTCGCCGCCGAGGTGCTGGTCTGGGTGAAGGGGATGACGACGGTCGGCATCCGGTTATGCCTGCTGTCCAACGGCAAGGCCCGGCGGATCAGCCGGCTGGCAGCCGCGCTCGACCTCCCTTTCGTGGCCAAGGCGCTCAAACCGCTGCCGTTCGGCTGCTGGGCGGGACTGAAGAAGCTGGGGCTGCCGGCCAGCCGGGCGGGCGTGGTGGGCGATCAGATCTTCGCCGATGTCATGGCGGGACGGCTGGCGGGGCTGTTCACCATCCTGGTGACGCCCACCTTGCCCGAGCAGGAACCCTGGTTCACCCGCCTGAAGCGGCCCCTGGAGCGCTGCGTCCTCCGCTGGATGAATACGCCGCAGGCGCCGATCCCGAAATGAGCCGCTTGCAGCTTGGCGCAAAACGGCGCTAAGCCGCAAGCGGCTGAACCGACACCTGGAGAATGAACCGGAGAGCCCGTTCATGAGTCGTGTGAGTGAACCCGAAGAAATCCGTACTGTCCCCTCCTTAGAGCGACACCCTCCGACATCCCGCGCGGCGGGGCGCAGCTCGTTGCTGGATACCCTGAAGTGCTACGCCTCGATTGCCCGGCCGGACCACTGGTTCAAGAATGTCTTCATGCTGCTTGGTGTGATCCTGGCGGTGTTCTACTACCCGCACGTGCTCCAGTTGAGCACCGCCTGGCACCTGCTCTGGGCAGTGGCGGCCACCTGCCTGATCGCTTCGAGCAATTACGTCCTTAACGAAATCCTCGACGCCCCGACCGACCGCAACCACTATGCCAAGCGGCACCGCCCCATTCCGTCCGGGCGAGTCTGGCTCCCGTTGGCCTACGCCGAGTGGATCGCCCTCGGGGCGGTCGGGCTCTGGATGGCGTCGGCCCTGAACTGGCCGTTCTTCTTCTCTGGCCTGTTCCTGCTAATCATGGGTCTGATCTACAATGTGCCGCCGATCCGCTCCAAGGAGTTGCCCTACGTGGATGTCCTGAGCGAGTCGATCAATAATCCGATCCGTCTGCTGCTCGGCTGGTTCGCGGTGACGGCCAGCGAGTTCCCGCCGGTGTCACTGCTGATCGCCTACTGGATGATCGGCGCCTTCTTCATGGCCAGCAAGCGCTTCGCCGAGTACCGCTCGATCGGCCACGCCGAGAAGGCCGGCGCTTACCGCCGCTCGTTCAGGTACTACGACGAGCAGAAGCTGCTGGTGAGCATGTTCTTCTACACTACCTGCTTCGCCCTCTTCCTGGGCGTATTCATCATCCGCTACCACCTGGAGCTAATCCTGATCTTCCCACTGGTGGCCGGCTTCGTCTGCTACTACCTGCATGTCAGCTTCAAGAAGGATAGCGCCGCCCAGAGTCCGGAGCGGCTGTACCGCGAGAAGGGGTTGATGATCTACCTGGTGGTCTGCGTGGGAGCGTTTGTGGCGCTGATGTTTGTGCAGATCCCCGCGCTGTACCGACTGTTCAACGTGCCCTCCTCGCAGGTCCCGCCCTTGTGGAAGTTCTGACCGTGAATCTGCAAACCCTCCCACCCTCGGTCGCTGCGCCGCCGCGCTCCGGAACGGCCCGGCCCCTGGTCTGGATCCTGGTGGCCGGCGCTGCGGTGCGGCTTGTCCTACTGGGGGCGTTCGACGGGTTGCCGCTGTACACCGACGACCCGCACCACGACGCCAACCACTACCACCACCTGGCGCTGGGCCTGGTCGAGCGGGGCGAGTTTGCTTCCGAGGGCAAGCCGATCTCGCTGCGGCCGCCGCTCTACCCGGCCTTTGTGGCGGCGGTCTACTATCTGTTCGGACCGGGCAATTTTCTGGCCGTGCGGGCGGTGCAACTGGTGCTCAGCCTGTTGACTGTGGGGGTGGTCTACCTCCTGGCTACGGAGGCATTCTCGCAGCGCGTGGGGCTGTGGGCGGCCGGGCTGTACTGTTTTTATCCGTCGCTACTGGTCTACAACAACTTGTTGCTGACCGAGGTGCTCTTCACCTTCTTGTTCCTGCTCGGCTGTCTGGCGATGGTTCGCTTTCTCCGGCGGGACACGCCCGGCTACCTGGCGGCGGCGGGAGTGCTGCTCGGGCTGGCGGCGCTGACGCGCAGCGTGCTGTGGCTGTCGCCCCCCTTACTGGCGCTGTTCATCCTCGTGGCGGGGAAGGGAAGTGTCCGGTGGCGGGTCCTGACCGCGGGGCTGCTGTGCGCGGCCTTTGCCCTGACCATCGCCCCCTGGTCGATCCGCAACACCCGGCTGGAACAGACCTTCGTCGCCGTTGATACGATGGGCGGGCGAAACTTCATGATGGGCAACTACGAGCACACACCGCTCTACCGCTCCTGGGCCGCCATCGGCGTGGGAGGGGAACAGAGTTGGGATGCAGTGCTGGCGGCTGCCGACCCCTCGTTCCGGCAGATGACCCAAGGACAGCGCGACAAGCGGGCCCTGCGCTACGGCATCGACTTTGTGAAGGCCCACCCGGTCCTGACACTGAAGCGCGACATCATCAAGTTTCTCCAGTTCTGGGGCCTGGAGCGC
The DNA here is from genome assembly GCA_035575035.1 of Gemmataceae bacterium. Taxonomy (GTDB): domain Bacteria; phylum Planctomycetota; class Planctomycetia; order Gemmatales; family Gemmataceae; genus DATLYH01. The sequence goes on along the minus strand of DATLYH010000049.1, from coordinate 6,582 downwards.
GAGTTGATCGCCGGGGTCAGCCGGGGGATCTTCGGCGAATTACCCGTCCCGGCGGTCGTGCTGCTGGCCGCGGTCATCCTTGGCAGCTATGCCGCCGCCATGTTCACCGGCATCTTCGGTATGGTGATGGCACCGCCCGACGACCGGCGGCTGCATTGGTTCTTCCTGCTGCTGATCGCCTTCATCTGCGGGATGCACACGGTGGTCTTCGGCCATTCGCGCTATCATCTGCCGCTAATGCCGTTGGTGCTGATGTACTCGGCCAGCGCCCTGCTTAGCGTCCGGGCCATCTGGCAGCACCGCGCTGGGTGGCGATTCGGGCTGGCGGTTGGTCTGTGCGTGCTCTTGGTGGCGGGCTGGGCGTGGGTGGACGTCGCTGCCTACCTGGGAATCGTGTAACCGAGGAGATAGGTGGAATGCCCGGGATCTGCGGTGTGATTACGACCTCGCCGGGGGCCGGCGGCCCCGCCCTGCTGACCGAGATGGCCGGCCGGCTGAAGCATTATCCTTGGTATCGGGAGAGCCGCTATCTCGACCCGGAGGCAGGGGTGGGGCTGGCCCGGATCACCCTGGGCATCGTCAACCCCGCGCTACAACCGGCATTCAACGAGGACCGCTCACTCTTGGCGATGATGGAGGGGGAGGTTTACGATTATGAACCGCAGCGGCGGGCGCTGGAAGCGGCCGGCCATCGCTTCGCCGGTGCTAGCCATGCCGAGCTACTGCTGCATGGCTACGAGGCCGGCGGCGAACGCTTCTTCCGGGGGCTGCACGGCACCTTTGTCGCGGCGCTCTGGGACGTGCGGCGGCGGCGGCTGGTCCTGACCAACGATCGCTTCGGCATGAAGCCGCTCTACCATGCCCGCTTGCCGGGCAAGCTGCTCTTCGCCTCGGAGATCAAGGCACTGTTGGCCGACCCCCAGCTGCCCCGCCGCATCAACCCGCGCGGTCTGGCCCAGTTCTTCACCTTTGGCTATCTGTTTAATGACGACACTCTCTACGAGGGGATCCACGCCCTGCCGCCGGCGGCCTGGCTGACCTGGGACGCCGTTGGCGAGCGGCTCCAGTTCCGGCGCTACTGGCGGCCCGAGACGCCGCCGGCCGGCCCGGCCCGAGAAAGCGACCTCCTCGACCGCCTCGACGAACTCTTCAAGCGGGCCGTGGACCGGCGGGTTGCCGACGGCAGCCGGCTGGGCCTGTCGCTCTCCGGCGGCCTGGATGCCCGCACCATCCTGGCGGTCATCGACCACCAGCGGGTGCCGATCACCTCGGTCAGCAGCGGCATGGAGGGAAGTCTGGACCACGCCAGCGCCGCGCGGCTGGCAGAGATGTCCAATCGCCGCCACCATGTCCACCTGCTCGACAACGACTTCCTGGCGCAGTACGGCGACCACCTCCGCCACATGGTCCACCTGACCGACGGCCAGTACCTTTGCCAGTGCATCGTGATGCCGACGTTGCCGTTCTACCGCGACCTGGGGATCGAGGTGTTGCTACGCGGCCACGCCGGCGAGCTGATGCACATGGACAAGGCCTACAGCTATTCGCTCGACCGCGCGGGCCTGGCAATCCGCGACGAGGCGGCCCTGGAAGACTGGCTTTGGCGTCACCTGCGGGCTTACATGGTGGAGGCGGTGAACGGTCAGCTGTTCACCTCGACCTACCAGGGCGAGGTTGAAGCGCTGGCCCGGGATTCGCTCCGCGCCGCCCTGCGCGAGGCGGCCCATCTGGAGCCTCCTCTGCACCGGGTCTGGCATGTGTTCCTGACGCAGCGGCTCCACCGAGAGACGGCCCTGTCGATGGTGGAGTTCGGCTCGCTCCTGGAGACGCGGCTTCCCTACCTGGACAACGACCTGGTGGACGCGTTGCTGGCCGTCCCGCCGGAGCTGAAGCTGGGCGACCGCATCCAGGCGCACATCCTCCGCCGCCACAAGCCGGAGTTCCTCCGAGTGGTCAATTCCAACACGGGGGTGCCGCTGGAGGCCGGCCGGCTGGCGCGTCTGTGGGGCAAAGCCCGGCTCAAGATTTTGGCCAAGCTTGGCGTCAAGGGCTACCAGCCTTACGAGCGCCTCGGGCTCTGGCTGCGACGGGAGCTGCGCCCATTGGTGCAAGAGATCCTGCTCAGCAAGCGTTGCCTGACGCGAGGCGTGTTCAACCCTCGCACCGTCGAGGAGGTGGTTCGCCAGCACTTCAGTCGCCGACGCAACCACACTTATTTGATCCTGGCCATGATGATCTTTGAGAGCGGCCAGCGCGAGTTCATTGATGGCGACAGCGGGCCGAGCACCGCCGCCGGTCGCCGCCCCCGCCTGGCGAGAGCGTAATCCGGGCTCCTCCTTGCCGCTGGCGGCTTGGACCAGGGCGCAAGCAGCGATCAAGATGGATGCCGTCCCGACATGGCGAATCATCGGCCAACCATTTGTCAACTGTTACACACCCTCCAGGTGGGCGGGGCCGAGGTCCTGGCCGCCCGGCTGGCGCGGCAGCTGGGCGATCGCTTCCGCTTTGTTTTCGTCTGCCTGGATGAACTCGGCGAGTTGGGGCGGGAGCTGCGCGACGAGGGTTTCCCGGTCCACCTGCTCGGACGCCGGCCTGGGGTGGACTGGCGCTGCGTGCTCCGCCTGGCGGCGCTGCTGCGCCGCGAACGCGTCGATCTGCTCCAACCGCACCAGTACACGCCGTTCTTCTACGCCATCACTGCTCGCCTGTTCTACCGCCGGCCGGCGGTGCTGTTCACCGAGCATGGCCGGCATCAGCCCGACTATCCGCGCCGCAAGCGGATGATCGCCAACCGGCTGCTGCTGGAGCGGCGCGATCGGGTGGTCGGCGTTGGTGAGGCAGTCCGGCAGGCGCTGATCGTCAACGAGGGCATCCCGCCCGGGCGCGTCCAGGTAATCTACAACGGTATCGACCTGTCGGCCTTCCGCAACGGCTACCACGACCGCCCGGCCGTCCGCCGCGAGATGGGCGTCGGCGAGGGGGACTTGGTGCTCCTCCAGGTGGCCCGGCTCGACTACCTCAAGGACCATGCCACTGCCGTCCGCACCATCGAGCGCGTGGTCCGCTGCCGGCCGGATGCCCGCCTTGTTCTGGTCGGCGAGGGGCCCGAGCGGGAAGCAATCGAAAGACTGGTCCGCGCGAAGGGCCTGGAGGCCCATGTCCGGTTGCTTGGCCTGCGGAGCGATATCGGCCGGCTGCTGGCGGCGGCCGATGTGTTCCTCTTGACGAGCATCAGTGAGGGCATCCCACTGACCGTCATCGAAGCGATGGCCGCGGGCCTGCCGGTAGTGGCCACGCGCGTCGGCGGCATGACCGAGGTCGTCGAGGAGGGCGTCACGGCGCTGCTGGCCCCTGCCGGCGATGACGTTGGTCTGGCTGAGGCCATCCTCCGGCTGGCCGATAAGCCCGCTTTGCGGCGGCGGATGGGACAACTCGGTCGGGAACGCGCCGGAGCCCGGTTCTCCGAAAGTCGGATGCACGCCCACTATCAGCGGCTCTACCAGGAGATGCTTCATGGCTGAGGCCAACGTCCATCTCCCGAGCCTGCTCGTTTTCGCCGACGACTGGGGCCGGCACCCGTCGAGCTGCCAGCACCTGATCCGGCAACTCCTGGACCGCTACCGGGTCTGGTGGGTCAACACGATCGGCATGCGCTCGCCCCGGCTTGACCTGGCCACGCTCCTCCGCGGCTGGGAAAAGCTGCGGCACTGGTCTGGCCGGTCGAACGATGTCACACTGCCGGTCAATCTGCGGGTCGTCAATCCGCGGATGTGGCCCTGGCTGACCCGGCGCTTCGACCGCTGGCTCAATCAACGACTCCTGCTGCGGCAGCTGGGGCCGTTGGTCCGATCACTGCCGAGTCCGGTGGTGGCCGTGACGACCTTGCCGATCGTCGCCGACCTGATGGGCCCGCTGCCGGTGGACCGCTGGGTCTATTATTGCGTGGACGATTTCGGGCAGTGGCCCGGCCTCGACCAGGTTCCGCTGCGACAGATGGAAGAGGAGGTCATCCGGCGAGCCGATACACTGATCGCCGCCGGTGCGACGCTTCAGGAGAGGCTGGCACGGATGGGGAGGGATTCCTACCTGCTGACTCACGGAGTCGAGCTGGAGTTCTGGCAGGGCAACGGCCCCACGGCCGACCTGCCGGCGCTGGAAGGGCTGGAACGTCCTCTGGTGGTCTTCTGGGGAGTGATCGACCGGCGCATGGACGTGGCGTTTGTGCAACGACTGGGAGCAGACTTGAAGCAAGGGACCGTGGTGCTGGCGGGCCCCGACTCGGACCCGGACCCGGCGCTCTTCCGGGCGGATCGCGTGGTCCGCCTGCCGCCCCTTCCCTTTGGTCAGTTGCCGCAGCTCGGCCGCGCGGCGGCGGTGCTGATCATGCCGTATGCCGACCTGCCGGTGACCCGCGCCATCCAGCCGCTGAAACTGAAGGAGTACCTGGCCACGGGCAAGCCGACCGTGGTGCGCGACCTGCCGGCCAACCGCGCCTGGGCCGACTGCCTCGACCTGGCGAGCACACCAGAGGAGTTCGCCCGCGCCGTGCTCTTGCGCCTGGAGACCGGACTGCCCGAGGAGCAGCGTCGGGCCCGGGCCCGGTTGGCCGAGGAGGGGTGGTCGGCGAAGGCCCGCGCCTTCGAGGAGTGGGCCCTTGGCGCTGACCGGTCCACGGGGGACTGCAACAGGACGACGAAAGGAGGATAATGACCGGGTGGACGAACGGAGCCGGCCTGCCCCGCGCGCCGTCCGCGGTGGACGGCCCACGGCGGGTGCCTGCTGCCTTGCGAACGGTTCATGGCCCGGATCATTATCGTTGTCCCCTGCTACAACGAGGCGAAACGGTTCCCGGCGGAAGCGTTCGCGGAGTTCATCCAGCGCACCAAGGACATCGCTTTCCTGTTCGTCGATGACGGCAGCACGGACGGGACGCCGGCATTGCTGAAGCAACTCGAACAGCAGACACCGGAGCGGGTCGGCGTTCTGCTCCTGCCGCACAACCAGGGGAAGGCGGAGGCGGTGCGGCAGGGCTGCCTGGCTGCCTTTGCCCAGGGGGCCGAGTACGTCGGCTACTGGGATGCTGACCTAGCCACTCCGCTCGATGCCATCCCGGAGTTTGTCGCGCTCCTCGACGAACGGCCGCAGCTGGAGTTGGTCTGCGGCGCCCGTGTCCAGCTCCTCGGCCGGTCGATCCGGCGCTCGGCCGTCCGCCATTACCTGGGGCGCGTGTTCGCAACGGCGGCCTCGCTGACCTTGGGGCTGGCCGTCTATGACACGCAGTGCGGGGCGAAGTTGTTCCGGACCACACCGCGCATGCGGGCAGCATTTGCCCGGCCGTTTGCCAGCCGCTGGTTGCTGGACGTGGAAATCCTGGCCCGGATGATCGCCCTCGGCCGGGCGGCCGGTCTGCCGCCGGTTGAGCAGGTGGTCTACGAGCACCCGCTGCGGCAATGGCACGACCAGGCCGGTTCCAAGGTCAAACCGATCGACTTCCCTCGAGCTCTGGCCGGTCTAGTGCGTATTTACTGGCGCTATCTCCGCCCCGGGGCCCGACCGGATGACAGAAATATGGAATACTTAAGAGGGGCCGGAGCAAGCTAAAGGCGGCACGATGGCGGAGATGCCTGTGGTTCTGGACACGCGGGTGGTGAGCGGGACGGGGGGCGGGCCCGACAAGACCATCCTCAACTCGCCGCGCTTCCTGGCGCCGGCCGGCTACCGGATGCTCTGCGCCTACATGCACCCGCCGGGCGACCCGGGCTTCGAGTTGCTTCGCCTCAAGGCCCAGGCCTGGAAGGCGCCGTTGCTGGCGGTCACTGACCGCGGACCGTGGGACTGGAGCGTCGTTGGCCAAATGCTGGCCATCTGCCGCCGTGAGCGCGTGCGGATCTGGCACGGCCACGACTACAAGAGCAATGTCCTGGGGCTGCTGCTCCGCCCATTCTGGCCGATGCGCCTGGTGACCACGGTCCACGGCTGGGTCAAGCACACCCGCCGGACCCCCTTGTACTACGCGATCGACAAGTTCTGCCTGCGCCGCTATGAAAAGGTGATCTGCGTCTCGGAAGACCTCTATCGGGAATGTCGGCAATGCGGCGTGCCGGCCCGGCGGCTGGTGCTGATCGAAAACGCCATCGACACGACCGAGTACTCGCGCCGGCATGAGATCAACGAGGCCAAGCGGAAGCTCGGCATCCCGGTGGAACGGCTGGTGATCGGGGCGGTCGGCCGACTCTCGGCGGAGAAGGGGTTCGACCTGCTGATCCGCTCGGTGGACCACCTGCTTACTAGCGGGCTGGACATCGAACTGCTCCTTGTGGGCGAGGGGGATCAGGAGAGGGAGCTACGTTCCTTGGTTGCAGGGCTGGGGCGGCAGGAGCGCATCCGGCTGCTTGGCTACCAGCCCGACCCCCGGGCGATTTACGAGGCGATGGATGTCTTCGCCCTGAGCAGTCTGCGCGAGGGGCTGCCGAACGTCGTGCTGGAGGCGATGGCGATGGGGGTGCCGGTCGTGGCCACGCGGGTTGCGGGAGTGCCGCGACTAATCCGGGACGGGGAGAACGGCCTGCTGGTCGAGCCGGG
>DATLYH010000048.1:0-4791 GCA_035575035.1 Gemmataceae bacterium | reverse complement strand
CCCGAAACGGGGGCGAGGGGAGAAGAATTTGCTCCCCTCTCCCCCCAAGGGGGGAGAGGGGTGGGGGGTGAGGGGGTGGAACTGCCGTTTTCCTTCCAGGGGGACACCGGGACCGATCTGGTGGTGCCGCTGCCGGCCCCGGTGGCGGCAGGACAATCGGTCACCGTCGTCATCGACTTCACCCTGCGCCTGCCGCAGAAGCAGGGGCGCTGGGGGCAGTGGCGCGATGTCACCTTCCTGAGCAACTGGCTGCCGGTCCTGGCTGTCTACGATGAGCACGGCTGGCACCCGGTGCCGTTCTGCCCCTGGCACCAGCCCTGGTTCAACGAGGCCGGCATCTACACCGCTCGCGTCACCCTTCCCTGCGACCAGAAGGTCGCCTGCTCCGGCCGCATCACCGCGATCGAGAAACGGGACGGGGTGCAGGTCGTCCACATCACCGCCCCCGGCGTCCGCGACTTCGCCTTCCTTTGCAGCGCCCGCTACCAGGAGTTCACCGGCCAGGCCGGCCCCGTCACCGTCCGCTGCCTGGCTTTTCCCGAGCACGAACACTTTGCCCGCGAGATGGTCCGCACGGCTTGCGAGGTCATCCCGGTCTACTCCGACTGGATGGGCCCTTACCCCTGGCCCGACTTCACCATTGCCGAGGCGTTCTTCGGCTGGAACGGCAACGAGTGCTCCACCCTGGTCATGATCGACGAGCGCGTCTTCGGCATGCCGCACCTGGCCGGCCACTATGTCGAGTACCTGATCTCCCACGAGATCTGCCACCAGTGGTGGTACAACGTCATCGGTACTCACGGCTACTGCGAGACCTGGATGGACGAGGCGATGGCGACCCACTTCGCCCACCGCTACCTGAACCAGAAGTACGGGCGGAACAGCCCGATGCTGCGCTACCCCAAGGGACTGGAGTGGCTGCCGGTCATCACCCGGGAGAACTACCGCAACTACGGCTTCTACGGCATGCTCGGCCGGGGGGAGCACGGCCCGATCCTGCGCGACATGCCGGCGTTCGGCCACGTCGTCAACCTGTTCAGCACCTGCTACGACAAGGGGAGCAAGATCGTCAACATGATCGAGGACCGGCTCGGTCCCTGCGCCTTCCTCGACTTCATCCGGATCGTTTATGCCCGCTACCAGTTCCGCATCCTGCGCGTGGCCGACTTCCAGCGCGAGCTGGAGGAATACACCGGCCAATCGTGGGAGCCGTTCTTCCACGACTGGCTGCGCAGCAAGGGGCTGTGCGACTGGTGCATCAAGGAGGTGGAGATCGAGTCCTTGGCCGGCCGGCCCAAGAAGTGCTGGGCACCGTCGTTTTTGTCGGCCCTGCGGCACCGGCCGGATGCCTCGCTGGGGCACCGGGGGGCTGACGCTCCCCATTCGCCTTACCGGGTTGTCGTGCTGCTACGGCAGAAGGCGGAGATCAACGAGCAGACGGTCCTGGGCTTCTGCCTGGCCGACGAGTGCAACCGCCAGTGCTGCCCCTATCAGATCCGCATTCCGATCCTACCGCAGGTGCCGGTGCTGGAGCTGGACGATCCGCCGGCCCGTATCGAGATGCTGCCCGACAACCATGTCCGCGTCGAGGTGCTGCTGCCGCAGCGGCCGAAGCAGATCGCCGTGGACCCCGACCAGGTGCTGGTCGATCCCAACCCGGCCAACAACTACTGGCGGCCGTTCCTCCGCATCCGACTGACGCCGGTCTACACCATGTTGGAGGAGACCGACCTCACCTGCGCCTACGACCGCTGGAACCTGATGGCCGGCCCGTGGATCTACGGGGCGACGTACAACGACCCGTGGTACACGCGCTCGTCGATGGTGGGGCTGCGGGCGGCGGCCTACCGGACGCAGTTCTTCGCTGGCGGGGCCTACGCCGCCTACCGCACCGACTTCCGCGACCTGGTCGCCGGCCTGGACGGCCTGCTCGACCACTGGCCCTATCCGCGGGCCCAGGTCGGCTTCAATGTGGAGCGGCGGCTGGCGGCGATCTACGACAGCGACACCAACCCCAGCCGGGCCGTCCTTTATGCCCGCCATGTCTTCCAGTACACCAGCAGCCTCTACCAGCCGCCCATGCACTACGCCGAGTTGTTCAGCGTGATCCAGGAGAATTTCCTTCCCTTCCCGCGGCAGATGATCCCGGGCGGGGTCCGCTTCCGGCGGATGGCGACGGCCGGCTTCCACTACCACCTGAACTACTTGACCCCCTACTGGGATCCCGAAGGGGGCTTTCAGCTTGACGCCACCTGGCAGACCGGTGCGGCCGACCTGCAGCACGACTGCGAGTATCTCAATGAGGGGACGGCCCAGCTGTCGGCGGTCAAGTACGTACCTGACCTGTCGGGTTGGTTCGAGGGGGTACCGGTGGCGGAGCGGTTCTTCCACTGGTTGGGGGAAACCCGGGTCGCGGTGCGGCTGATGGGGGCGGCCGGCTGGCCGGACGAGGGGGAGTGGTTCGCCCTGGGGGGAAGCCAACTCTTCCGGGGGTTCGACCTGCGCCAGCGGCAGGGAAGCGTAATCTGGGTCGGCAGCGTGGAATGGCGGGTGCCGCTGGCGAAGGGGTTGCGCTGGGACGTGTGCGATCACATCTTCGGCCTGCGCAACCTGTACACGGCCCTCTTTTACGATGTCGGCGACGCCTACGTGGCCGGCCGTTCGATCGGGCCGGTGGCGCATGCGGTCGGCGTCGGCCTGCGGCTGGACGTGGCTTGGTTCAGCTTCATCGAGCGCACCTCCCTGCGTTTCGATCTGGCCCAGACCATCAACGCCGACACCCCGGTGCAGTTCTGGTTCGGTATCCAGCATCCGTTCTGAGCAAGCCCGGGCCGCCGCTTGCAGCCTAGCGCCACGCCGCAAGCGGCTAACCCGGTGCTTCAGGATCATTCTTTCTTCACGGCCTGCTCGCGGAGTTGCTGGAGGAAGTAAGTAGCGGCCGGCTCGGAGGGGTAGTCGGCGGTCGGGGCGATGGCCAGCGACCGCTCGATCTGCTGGGCCGCCCGGGCCGTGTCGCCCTGTTCCAGCGCCAGCAGGCCGCGCAGCAGGACGAGGTCTCCCTGTTGCGGCCGGCTAAACGGGAACTGCCGCAACACGCTGAAGGCCTCCACGCGCTGCAAGCGGGTCGTGAGGATGCCGAGCACCCGCGGCACCATCGGCAGGGCCGGCGGTTCCAGTACGAACAGCTGGGCATGCCGCCCCAGCAAGGTGAGGAGCTGCTCGCGGAACCGGTCCTCGATCGTTTGCAACAGCTCGTCGGCCCGCTGGTAGTCGCCCGAGGCCGCCGCCAGCTGCACCTGGAACCACTCATAAGCCGGCAGTAGCTGGAACTCGTGGCGGACCAGACCCAGGTCGCTGAGTTTGTCAGTCAACACATCACGCAACACATCCAGCTCACCGAGGTCCACCAACAACCGCAGGGTGAACTGGGCCTCTTCGGGACTCAACTGCTGGATGGTCGGCGTCAACACTTTGAGCGCCTCCTCAGGCAGGCCCAGGTCCCGGGCGAACCGGGCCTTCTCCAGCGTCTGGGTCATCTTGGCGCTGCCGACCAGGAACTCATCCTGGGCCTTCTTCACCTGCTCGGCCAGCTGATCGCGGTCGGCCTCCACCTGCTTGAGGCGTTCCTCGAACTCGCCGGGCGGCGCCTCAGGAGCCGCCCCGCCGTGGCGGATCACACGGATAAACTCATCCAGATGCTTCAAGGCCAGGTCGCCGAAGCCCATCCGGCGGTACATCTCCGCCAAGGTGGCGTGGGCCTCAGCCAGGTCGGGGTTGAGCGTCACCGCCCGCTTCAGGCAGTACATCATCTGCGCCCGTCGGACCGCCCGGAGCAGCGGCATCCGGTCGGCCCAGCTTCGCTCGCGGGTGTGCTGCTGCAACATGGCATAGGCCCGGTACAGCCGCAGGTACGCGATCGGGTCGTTGGGGTTCTCGGCCAGGGCCTTGCGGCCGGCGCGCACCGCCAGCCACAGCACCCCCGGGGGGCCATCGTCGTGGCGGGCGAAGTAGCCCCGGAGCAGGTCATCGGCGAAGCGGAGCCGGCACGCCACCAGGCCGGGCATCGCTGTCGGCCCGGGCATCGGAACCGCTGCTCCCACCAGCCCGGCCGCGAAGCTGCAATGGCCGACCCACGACAGGCGCACCAGGTGGGCCTGGCTCTGCCACTCGAAATAGCGGAGCAGCATTTCGACTTCATCAGCGTGCAGCGAGGCGGGCGCCGCTGCGCGGAGGTAGCGCTCCCACCACTCCCGCGGCGGCGGCTGTAGGGGTTGCTCCGGTCCCTGAGCCGGCGCCTCTGTCGCCACCCCGGGCGGTCCGAAGGCCAGCCGGGCTGGGTCGAAACGCAGCTCCGGGAATGGCGTCGCGCCCGGCGCCGGGGCGGCCGGGTCGGTCCAGCCCAGGATCATGACCCGGCCGTCCAGGTAAAGCGGCGTCCACTGCCGCGGATCGGCCAGCATCCACCGCGCGACCCGGTGCGGCATGCGATGCACCAGGACATACTTGATCCCACGCGCGCGGAAGATTTTCTGCCAGGGGAGGTCGGCCCGGCGGGGGAAAGGCTCGCCGCGGATGACTTCCTGCTGCATCTGCTGGACGGCCTCGTCCACCTCCTCAGGAGCCGGCATCAGCGCCTCGCGCAGCTCGACGTAGTCCTTGACGGCGTGTGCGAACGGCTGGGTGCGGTGGTCGAAGAAGCCCTTCTCCTCCGGGCAGTACCAGGCGAAGTAGTTAGCCGCATCGGGCGTCAGGTTGAGGCCGCGGTCATGGGCACTCAGCTTGCCCTCCCGC
>DATLYH010000047.1:0-2305 GCA_035575035.1 Gemmataceae bacterium | reverse complement strand
GCGCATGCCCGCCACGGCACCACCAGCCTGCTGCCGACCACCACCGCCGCCCGCCACGAGCAGCACCTGGCGTTCCTTGAAGTGTGCCGGCAGCTCCAAGCAAAGGATGAGGGCCGAAGGCGGAAGGATGAAAAAGTGAGCGGCGAAGGCTCTGCTTCATCCTTCCTCCTTCCGCCTTCCTCCTTCCCAGGGGCCCGCATCCTCGGCGCCCACTTCTACGGCCCGTACTTCGCCCGGGAGGCCCGCGGCTGCCATCCGGCCGGCCCGGTGCGGCCGCCCGTGGCCGCGGAATACGAGCAGTACCTTGCCTATGCCGACTGCATTGTCACCGCCACGATCGCGCCCGAGCTGCCGGGTGCTGAGGAATTCGTCCGCGCCTGCCGGGCGCGCGGCATCCGCTGCAACGTCGGCCATTCCTTCGCCACCTTCGACCAGATGGAGGCAGCGATCGCCTGGGGCGTCCGCCATGTCGATCACCTGTTCTGCGCCATGTCCGACCGGGCCCGCCTGCGCCAGAGCCAGACCTACCCGATGCGCGGCGGGGTAATGGAGGCAACCCTCTTCTTCGACGAGCTGACCACCGAGGTGATCGCCGACGGCAAGCACCTCCAACGCGAGCTGCTCCTGCTGGCGTACAAGATCAAGGGCCCCGACCGGCTCGCCCTGGTGACCGATTGCAATCGGGCCCTGGACATGCCCGACGGCGAGTACATCTTTGGTCCGAAGGATGGCGGCGAGCCAATCCTGCGCCGCGACGGTGTGGGGATCATGCCTGATGGCCAGGCGCTGGCCTCGGGTGTGGTGGGGATGGACCACTGCGTGCGGACATTCCATCAACTGACCGGCGTGCCGCTGGCCGAGGTGGTGCGCATGGCCAGCCTGACGCCGGCCCGCATCGCCGGCTGGGACCATGAGATCGGCAGCATCGCGCCGGGCAAGCTCGCCGATCTGCTGGTGCTCGATGAAGCCCTGCGGGTGAGACAGGTGTATCTGGCGGGGCAGTGCATCCACGCGGAATAGCCGCCGGCCTCGCCTCTCAACCCCCCGGACCCGATAATGATCCTTCGTGAGAGGGAAACCTTTCGTTCACCAGGAGACCTTGTCATGCTTCCGCTCTCTGCATTGATGGGCCTGTTGGTCAGTCTGGGAACCCTGGCCGCGCAGCCGGCCGATGTCCCCCAACCAACCGCCCCGCCGGAGCCGCCAGGGATGATCCCGCTGTTCAACGGCAAGGACCTGACCGGCTGGGACGGCGACCCACGCCTCTGGTCGTTCAGGGACGGTGTCGTCCGCGGCGAGACCACCAAGGAAAACCCGGCCAAGGGCAACACCTTCCTCATCTGGAAGGGGGGCGAGGTCGGCGACTTCGAGCTGCGGCTGTCGTTCCGCATCCGCAACGGCAACTCGGGCATCCAGTACCGCAGCAAGCACCTCCCCTTCAAGGAGACCGACCAAAACAAGTGGGTCGTGTCCGGCTACCAGGCGGAGGTAGAGGACACGCCCGGCAAGGTCGGCTTCCTCTACCACGAGAAAGGCCGCGGCTACCTGTGCAACGTGGGGGACAAGGTCGTCATCGGCGAGGACGGCAAGCCGAGGGTGGTCGGCAAGCTCGGCGACCGGGCGGTCATTGGCCGCGCTTACAAGAAGGGGGACTGGAACGACTACATCATCATTGCCAAGGGTAACCATCTGGTCCATTACATCAACGGCGTCCAGACGATTGATGTGATCGACAACGACCCGAAGGGGAGTGCGCTGAAGGGCATCCTGGCGTTGCAGATCCACCAGGGCCCGCCGATGCTGGTCGAGTTCAAGAACGTGCGGCTGAAGCAGTACGACACGAAGGAGACCAAGACGGGCGTGCAGGATTGACAGCGGTTCACGCCGGGAGTGTCCGCGACCGGCTCCGCTCTGGGAGTGTCCGCGACCGAGATCAGAACGCTTCGGTCTCGGACGCTCTCGGCGCGGGGCCTTTATCATGCGCCGGCCGAGCGCCCTTTTATCATCTCCGAATCGGGTCTCCCGGACATCCCCACTCATCCCTGGGGGCCGGCGCCCGTTCGGTCCGCCGCGGTGGCCGACTCGGATCACTTCTGCTCCTGCGGTGGTATAATGAACGAAGAAGTTGCGTTCGGTAGTCCGCCTTGACCTCTACCCCAGAAGTGGAATGAAGATTGTCAAGTACCCGCATCCTGCCCTGCGCCACAAGGCCAGGCCCCTGACGAGCATCGACAACCGGGTGCGACAGCACGCCGCCCAGATGCTCGAGTTGATGTACGAGGCCCACGGCCTGGGGTTGGCCGCC
>DATLYH010000046.1:0-32835 GCA_035575035.1 Gemmataceae bacterium | reverse complement strand
GGCGGGTCGCCGCCTTCGTCGCCCGCTGGACCCCAGCCGCCGGCTCCTGAGGTGCCCCGCAAGGATCTCCACGGCGACCCGTTGCCGCCCGAGGCGGAGGCGCGGTTCGGGACCGTTCGCTTCCGGCAGGGGCGCGCCGTCTACGCAGTCGCCTTCTCGCCCGACGGCAGGGTCGTGGCCGGCAATGACACGCTGTGGGATGCGGCCACCGGGAAAGAAATCTGGCGTCTGCCACGTCCTGAACACGGCATCAACACCGTCGCCTTCTCCCCGAACGGCAAGTACCTGGCGACAGCCGACGTGGCCGGAAGCCTTCGCTTCTGGGAAGTGGCCACCGGGCGGTTGGTCAGCGAAATCAAAGCAGATGAGCCACCCGGGGGCGTCCGGTCGGTCGCCTTCTCCCCCGACGGCAAGACTCTCGCCTCGGCCGGCAACGACGGCATGGTCCACCTCTGGGAGGTGCCCACGGGTCGGGAAGTGCGCCAGTTCGTTGGCCACGAGGACTGGATCCTCTTGGTTCGCTTTTCCCCCGACGGCAAGACCCTGGCCTCGGCCAGCGCGGACAAGACGGTCCGCCTGTGGGACGTGTCCAAGGGTACCCAGGCCCATGTGCTGCGGGGGCATGAGAACGGGGTCCGGTCGGTCGCTTTCTCCCCCGACGGCCAGACCCTAGCCTCAGCGGGCGGAGACCCGGTGGTCCGTCTCTGGGATATGGCGACCGGCAAAGAGACCGCCCAGCTCAAAGGACACCGAGGGACCCACTACGTGAATTCGGTCGCTTTTTCCCCAGACGGCAAGACCCTGGCCTCGGAAAGCATGACCGAGATTTGTCTTTGGAACCCGACCACAGGGGAGCTACTCCGCCGGCTGGACCTGGGGGGCCGGGGTTGGGCCCGGTCCATCGCCTTTTCTCCCGACGGTGTGATCCTGGCCGCGGGGACCGACGACGGACTGGTTCGGCGCTGGGACGTGGCCACCGGCAAGGAGGTCCGGACGTTTCCGGGGCACGAGGGGCAGGTCACCAGCGTCGCCTATTCCCCCGACGGCAAGCGCCTGTTGAGCGGGGGCCAGGACGGGACGATCCGGCTTTGGGAGGCCGCCGCGGGCAAACAGCTCGGTGAGCAACCTCTGGAGCATGTCGGTTACCGCGCCCCCGTTTTCTCCGGTGACGGCCGGCTCGCGGCTGCGTTGAGTGAGGGCCCGGTGATCCGCTTATGGGATCTCGCAGGGGCACGGGAAGTCCGCCGGTTTCCGGAGGACACGGAGCGCACGGTCTACGGCCTCGCGCTCTCCCCGGACGGCAAGACGCTGGCCTGTGCGAGCGTCACGCGGGGGGAGGGGGACGGTGGCCACATCCGCCTCTGGGACGTGGCCACAGGGAAAGAAGGGCGCCGGCTCGAGGGGTGTGAGAAACCGGGCCTGGCCCTGGTGTTCTCTTCGGACGGGGGGAGGCTGGCCGCGGGGGGCGACGACGGGAGCATCTACATCTGGGACGTCGGCACAGGCAAGAAGGTACGCCGGCTGGGCGACCACGACGGGCGGGTCGGGGCCCTGGCCTTCGCGCCAAACGGCCAGTGGCTGGCCTCCGCGGGGTACGCGGACAAGACCGTCCGCCTCTGGGAGCTCCGGAGCGGCAAGGAGGCCCGCCGGTTCTCCGGGCACACGGGTTACGTCTCGGCGCTCGCCTTCGCGCCGAACGGCCAGCTCCTGGCCTCGGGCGATACGGACGCCACGGTCCGCCTGTGGGACGCGACAACGGCGAAGCCCGGCCGCACGCTGCAAGGGCACCTCGGCTGGGTCAACGCGCTGGTCTTTTCACCGGACGGCAACTTCCTGGCCTCCGGGAGCGCAGACACGACCGCCCTCACCTGGCAGGTGCCCGAAGGCGGGTCGGCTAACCCAGGCGATCCGCCTGCCTTCTCCACCAGGGAGCAGGAACGCCTCTGGGACGCCCTGGCCGAGACGGACGCAGGCAAAGCTTACGAGGCCTGCTGGCGCTTCGTCCTTGGCCGCGAGGATGCTGTCGCCTTCTTGGGGAGGCATCTCCAGCCCGTCGCTCCGGCCGACTCAGGGCAGATCGCCCGATTGATCGCCAACCTCGACAGCGACCGCTTTGCGGTCCGGGAAGCGGCCCGCAAGGAGCTGGCGGGTCTGGGCGAGTTGGCCGAACGACCTCTCCGGCGGGCCCTGGCGGATAACTTGCCCCTGAACGTTAGGCGGGAAGTGGAACGACTCCTAGAGGCATTAGAAGGGCCGGTGACGTTGCCTGAGACCCTGCGGTCCTTACGTGCCGTTGAAGTGCTTGAACAGATTGGTTCGACCGAAGCGCGGTCACTTTTAGGGAAGCTGGCGAAAGGCGCGCCGGAGTCGTCGATCAGTCAGGAGGCCAAAGCCGCTCTTGAGCGACTCACCAAACCGCCGAAGGCAAACCGCTGAGGGCTCATGGGCCCAAGTTGGTGGTTGGCCCTTCCGAGGGGCAGCCGAGAGCGACTCGCCTTATCCATTCTGCCCATGAAGTACCGCGTCGAGGCAGGGGAGAACTCCTTCGTCATCGAAACGCCACGACCGCCCAGGTCCTGATTGGTACGCGTCGCATGACCACGGTGCTCTTTTCAGAACGGCACCATCGTCCTTGAAGACCGGCTGCTCGCCGGCGGACAGGTTGAAGTGGACGGCGAGCGAATCGCCACGGTCCGCGCCGCGCCCGGCCCGCCAAACGGCGCCTGGGTCATCGACCTGCACGGCGGCTACCTGGTGCCCGGCTACGTGGACCTGCACGTCCACGGCGGCGCGGCCCCCGGCCAAAGACCTGCCACAAGCCGACGAGCAGCGCCAGCGCAGCGAAACCGAGAACGCCGGTGAGGACGAGGCTGGTATCGGAGCCCAGCGAGGGTGGTAAGAATTCAACAGCGGGCATATCAGTAGTTAGTAGTCCGTAGTCCGTAGTCTCTGGTCAGAGGCCGGCCTCTTGCTGCGGACTACGGACTACTGACCCCAGCCTAGCAACCTCATAACCTTCCTTCAAGGAAACCAGCATCATCCTCCGGGCTGGCCTCCAAGATCCGCCCGGTCCGTAGCCTGCGCTGACAAATCGGCCTTGATCCCTCCGGCGATATGGAGGTGCTGTCGGTCAAGTCAAGAACAGCGATGACGTTGTTGGTCGCTTCCAGACCGATGCCGATTGTCTTGTGGACATGGCGGCCGGAGAAGGTGGCATGGAAACGGTGGCATGGAAGCTGGGAACCGGTCCGTCCCCTGATCAAAACAGAAGCCCGTTTTCGCGTCGGAAAACGGGCTTCCGCCGATGCCCTGGGTATCGACTTGCTTTCTTCCCTACGGCCAAACAGCCGTCGAAGGCTTGGACGCCCAAAGCATCCCAGACATGAACCACACCGGAACCCGTGACCAGGCCGGATGGGTGATTACCGATCAGGCTTCCTGGGGGGAGCAACGCCGTCAGGCGAGGGAGCCACCCAGGACCGTATGTGCCAAAATCCAACCGGGCGACGGGCTCCGCCGGTTGCCGTTTGGAGTGTTGACTGGCTCACCTCCTTTGTTGGTAGGTCAAGGGGCCCGTCGGCTCGGCAGGATCGCTGGTTACTTATCAGGTTTCTCCGGGTCTTTCTGTGCGGCCACGGCCTTTCAACCGTGGTCAAGGTCTAGCCACCGGAGACCGTATAAGTCGAAATCCGACCGGGTGGCGGGCCCCACGTATCGGCTTGGTTGACCTGGGCCGTCCTCTCTTTGCCCGTGCGCCCTTCGGCGCGACCACGACCTTTCAGCCGTGGAAGACAGCGGTCGCCGTTCGTGTTGGGACGGGTCGTCCCAGCCACCGCAGCGGCCTGGTTGTCAGCCCAGGACCCTCACCGATACTAACTGCCTTTTTCACCCCTTTCTATACACTCGCCGAGCGAGCCGTGTCAAGCGCCGGCACCGATTTTTTCGACCCGGCAAGGTGATGCCTCAACCATGCAGCAGCCCCGGCTGGGGATGGGTGAGGCGACCTGTAGCACCGAATCGGCAGCGGCGTAGGCCGGCCGGGTGAGCAGCTTATACGGATCGAATTGGTAGATAATACCCGTGGCACTCCCCCCCCAAGGCCAGCATAAACCGCCAGGACGCTTGATTCCAGCGGCACCCGCTGGTATGGTCCGGGACCGGGACGCGCCGTCCCTTGGGAAGATGCACGCTCACCACCAACCCGGAGTAACCCGTATGAGACGCACCGCTGTTTGCGCTGCCCTCCTCCTTGTCGGCATCGCCGCCCTGGCCGCGGCGGATGACCAGAAGGAGCCGCCTATTGTCCCGCCGCGCCAGGGCAAATCCGAGACAATCAAGCTCTTCAACGGCAGAGACCTGGAAGGCTGGGAGGGGCATGAACATCTCTGGTCGGTCAAGGATGGGGTTATCGTGGCCAAGAACGCCGAGCCAATCAAGGTTAGCACCTACCTGGTGACCAAGCGAAAGTTCAGCGACTTCCGCCTGCTGGCCACGGTGAAACTGGTGGACGGCGGCCCCAAGGACATGCACTCGGGCATCGCCTTCTGGGGCCGGCTGGCGCCCGAGAAGGGGGACAAGTACACTTACATGGGCCATCTGGTGATGTTCCCGACCGGCTGGGGCATGTACGACCTGCACCGCCGCGGCAGCCTGAAGGTGGACGGCCGGCCTGCCCAGAAGGCGGGCAAGCAAAAGGACTGGAACCACCTGGAAATCCTGGCCCAGGGCAACCGGGTCCGCGTCGCGGTCAACGGCGTCGCCGTGGTGGACTGGCGCGATCCGCAGCCCGAGCTGATCATGGAGGGGCCGATCGCCTTGCAACTCCACTCCAATAACGTCCCCCAGGAGGTCCACTTCAAGGACCTGGTCCTCACCACTTTCCCAGAGGACAAGCTGATCACGGTGAAATGAGGCCCACGGCTCTGTAGAAGTGCCGAGGGAGTGTGGTCGGGGCTGAGTCTTCGAAGACCTAGAAGGTGCCGGAGCTTCGCGGACTCAGCCCCGGCCATCCCGGATACGCGGCACGTCGTCGGGGCAAAACCCCGCCCGATCAGGAATCGGTGCTACACTTGAAGCGCCGGCCCCGGCCAGTCACCTCGGCCCGGGGCCGGCGCTTGCCTTGGGCAGAAGGGATCAGACGGCGAACCTCCAAGGCGCTCTCCCAGGCAATCCCGGGGGGTGACTGCCTTGACAGGGCTGCTATTTGATGGTAGAGTGCTTTGCGTCACAAACCAATTTGTGGAGGAATTCGATGGACGCTCGCGAGGCCGCGCGCACCCTGGAAGTCATCCGCACACTGATGGAGCGCACTACGCAGTACCAACTCCTCACCGCCCGGGCGGGTCTGGCGGCTGGCAGCATGGCCGGGGCCGGGGCGCTGGCCTTCCTCGCCCTCGACCCGGACAACCCCTGGCATTTCGGCGGTGTCTGGGGAGCGGTCTTCGCCGGCTCGTTGCTGGCCACCTGCCTCGGCACGGTGCTCCGCAGCCGACGGCGCGGCGAGCCGGTCTGGTCGCGCCAGGCGCGGGCCGTGGTGCTGGCCCTGGCCCCCTCTCTGTTCGCGGCCTTCGTGCTGAGCATCTTTTTCTTCGCCCGCGGCCAGCATCTCTGGCTGCCGGGCGTCTGGATGCTCTGCTATGGCCAGGGGGCGCTGGCCACCTCTGCCTACGCCCCGGCACCGATCCGGCGGCTGGGGATCGTTGTGCTCGGCCTGGGCGGGCTGACGCTTTGGCTGGGGCCGGCTTGGTCGGTGGTGATGATGGGCCTGGTATTTGGCCTGGGCCACATCGCCCTGGGGGCCGCCCTGCTCGCCGCCGAACGCCGTGAGAACGCCATCCGCCTGCACCGCTCTGTCGCCTGAAACTGCTTTTGCCGGTGAGGTACGCCGTGAATGCCCTCAAACGCCTCGTCGAAGAGCTCGACCCTCTGCTGCACGAGCGCGGTCGGCTGGCCATTGTCTCGGTGCTGGCCGCGGTCGAGGGCCTGACCTTCACCGAGCTGCGCGATACGCTGGGGATGACCGACGGCAACCTCAGCGTTCATTTACAGAAGCTCGAAGAAAAAGGCTACGTCGCCACCACCAAGCAGTTCGTCGGCCGGCGGCCGCAGACCACTTGCCGTCTCACCCGGGCCGGCCGGCAGGCTTTCAGCCGCTACCTCGACCATCTGGAAGCGATCGTCCAGCGCGGCCGTGGCCAGGCCCGGGCATGAGCCAGCCGGTTAACGAGTCAGCCGGGCCGCGGTTATTTCTTCAACGCCCGGCCGCAAGAAGGAGTCAACGATGGAAGTGCGCATGGCGGAACACCTGGGCATGTGCTTCGGGGTGCGCGACGCGATTGACCTGGCGCTGGGGCTGACCGGTTCGCGGCCGCTGACCATCCTGGGCGACCTGGTGCACAATCCCGACGTGGTGGCCCAGCTCGACGCCGCCGGCGCCCGTCGCGCCCGCCGTCCCGAGGAGGTCAGTACGGCCGACGTCCTGGTGACCGCCCACGGCATCGCTGACCGCGTCCGGCTCCAGCTCCGGGAAAAGGGGCTGAACATTCATGATGCCACCTGTCCGCTCGTCCGCCGCGCCCACCTGGCGTTGGCCCGGCTGGTGGAAGAGGGGCGGCACCCTGTCGTCATCGGCCAACGCGACCACGTCGAGGTGCGCGGCCTGGTGGGCGACCTGGACGACTACACGGTGGTGCTGCATGAAGAAGACCTCGACCAGCTGGCCGGCCGGCCGCGGCTGGGCGTGGTGGCCCAGACAACGCAGCCGCTGGAACGCGTCCGGGAACTGGTTGCCTGCCTTCGCCGCCGCTTCCCCGAGGCGGACATCCGCTTCATCGACACCGTCTGCCAGCCGACCAAGGACCGCCAGGAGGCACTGCACCGTTTGGCAGCCGAGGTGGAGGTAGTGATCGTGGTCGGCGGCCCCGACAGTAACAACAGCCGCAAGCTAACCGAGCTGGCCCGTCGGCTGGGGCGGCCGGCTTACCAGGTGGCCCGTGCCGCCGAGCTGCGCCCCGAGTGGTTCCACGGGGTGCGCGTGGTCGGCCTGACGGCTGGCACCTCTACGCCGGACCGGGTCATCCACGAAGTCCGTGCCTGGCTGGAGGCGTTCACGCCGACGCGACTGACGCCCACACCGGCTGCTGACCGCTGTTGAAGCCGGCAGCGCCACCAAAGGCGGCCATCGAGGCGGCCGAGAGGTGCCGTCGGTAAAAAACGGCGGGGCGCCGGCAAGGATTCCACTCGCCCGCGCCCCGATTGGTCACCGGCTAATCCCTTCCTCAGTCGCACTCGATCTCCAGGCAGATCTGGTAACCGTACAGCTCAGGCAGGGACCGAAGCAGGTGGAGCAGATGCCCGCGCGGGATCGGATGCCGGACTTCCACCTCGATTGTGACACGGCCCCGGCGCCCGTCCACGTCCACATCGACATCCTCAACGCAGTGGCCGTAGTAATGCCGGATAGTGCGCTCAAGGTGCCGTTCCAGATTGCAGGGCAGATGCAGCCGCGCCGGCCTGGTGAGCCCCGGATGGCCCACGATGACCGGAAGACTGAGCGCCGGCGGGACCACATACCCTGGGGCATGGCGGTCCGGCCTGCCATACATGATCTTCTTTTCGTGAGCCTGGGCGGCGGTGCCTGCCGCCGCAAGGATCGCCAGGGCGACGAGGTATTTCCAGCTCATGACGTCCTCCGCAGTGAAACTGCTTCCTTCGGCCTCCACCCGGAGAACGCAGGGCAAGCCAACCCTTGCGCGGAGAGCCGACCGGCTGGCGGGAACCGTGGCGCCTGAGGTATCCTAATGAGCGGCGCCGGTGCGCCGCTTGCAGCAGCGCGCCCCAGGCCTTCCCGTATGAGGAGAAAGGAACCCGACATGGCTGCCAAGAAGATCTTGATGCTGGTCGGTGATTACGTCGAGGATTACGAAGCGATGGTTCCCTTCCAGGCGCTCCTGATGGTGGGCCACACTGTCCACGCGGTCTGCCCCGGCAAGAAGGCCGGCCAGACGGTGCGGACGGCCGTCCACGATTTCGAGGGGGACCAAACCTACAGCGAGAAGCCCGGCCATAACTTCACCCTGAATGCCACGTTCAGCGAGGTCCGGGCGCGGGATTACGACGCCCTGGTCATCCCCGGCGGCCGGGCCCCGGAGTATCTGCGACTGAACGAGGAAGTCCTTCAGATGGTGCGCCACTTCCGGGAGGCGGGCAAACCGATCGCCGCCATCTGCCACGGGGTGCAGCTGTTGACCGCCGCCGGTGTGGTGAGCGGCCTGGCGTGTACGGCGTACCCAGCGGTTGGCCCGGAGGTGCGGGCTGCCGGCGGCAAGTGGGTGGAGCTGGCCGCGGACAAGGCCCACGCCGACGGCGTGCTGGTGACCGCCCCGGCCTGGCCCGCCCACCCCGAGTGGTTGGCGAAGTTCCTCCAGGTACTCGGCACCCGGATTGAGCCATGAGCGGCGAAGAAGGCGCCTTCCTGCGGGCGATCTTCGAGGACCCCGACGACGACGGCCTGCGCCTGATTTACGCCGACTGGCTGGAGGAGCAAGGCGACCCCCGCGGCGAACTGGTCCGCTTGCAGTGCCTCCTGCTGAACCTGGGGCTCACCGATCCCCGCCGGCCCGAATTGGAGGAGCGGGCCCGCTTGCTGGCGGCGGAACACGGCAACCCGTTGATCCGGCTGCCCCAGCGGAGCCGGCTGTTGGAGAAGGGACGGAAACGGCGGGTCATCCGGCTGTCCGGGCCGGTGCAGGGGACCATCGAGTACAGCCGGCGGCGCGGGCGCGACGTTATCCGGGTGAACGGCGAGGTGGTCTGTGACCAGTTCCACAAGGCCCCGGGTTGGATCGAATGGGTTCCGGTCCCGGGGCCGCTGGGTCTGGTTCGCGCCGGCGTGACGGTGTTCTGCGGGATAATCCGGCTTCAGTACTTCCTCATCTCCCTGGACAGTGGCATTGCGTATGAGGAGAAGTGAAGATGGGCGAGGAAGACACTTTCCTGCGGGCGATCATCGCAGATCCTGACGACGACGGCCTGCGCCTGATCTACGCCGACTGGCTGGAGGAGCAGGGCGACCCGCGCGGCGAACTGGTCCGCTTGCAATGTTGGTTGACCAACCTGGCCGTCCGCGACGGTCGCCGCCCGGCGCTGGAGGAGCGGGCGCGCCGGCTGGCGGCCGAATACGGCGACCCGCTCGCCTGCCTGCCCCAGAAGAGCGAGCTGATCGCCCGCGGCTGGGTGCGGCGGGTGATCCGACTGACCGGGAAGATCCGGGCCACCGTCGAGTACAACGGACGGGGGTTCGGCTACGACAGCGCCCGGGTCAACGGGAAGGTCGTCCGCCGGCACGTGCAGTGCAAGGGGCTCTCCCAAATTGAATTCCCCCTGCCGGGCCCTCTCGGGCTAATCGATGCCCGGTTTATCGCCTACTGGGAAACAGAGTGGACCCTGGACGCCCTCCGGCTCTATGCGGGGGACGACCTTCTCTACACGGAGGGAAATTGGCGGAATTACACCGCCGAATTGGCCAGGCTAGCGGTCGGGCCTCGCCCTACTCACGGAGGTGCCTGACGAAGAACGCTGCCGTCCGTCGGTAGCAGTCGAGCAGGTTCTTGCGGCGGGTGAAGCCGTGGCCCTCGTCGTCGTAGACGATGTATTCGTGCGGCTTCTTCAATTCCCGGAGCACCGCCACCAGCAGGTCCGATTCCGACTTCGGCACGTTGGTGTCGTTGGCCCCCTGGAAGACCAGCAGCGGCGCCTTGATGTCGTCAAGGTAGGGCAGCGGCGAGCGCTCGCGGAACAGGGCGGCGTCCCGGCGCGGGTTGCCCATTTCCGTCTCGTACCAGTCGGCGAAGCGGCTCTTGCAGAGCAGGTAGTCCATCACCAGGTCGGGCATGCCGTAGCGCTCGACGCCGGCCTTCCAGACACCGGGCGTCCGGCACAGGGCCATCAGCGTCATGTAGCCGCCGTAACTGCCGCCGGTGATGCCCACCCGCTTCGGGTCGATGTCGCCGCGCTTGCCGAAATGCTCCACCGCCGCCACCAGGTCCTTCAGATCGCCACCGCCCCAGTCCTTGTTGTTAAGGTCCTCGAACGCCTTGCCGTACCCCGTCGAGCCGCGGTAGTTCGGCGCGATCACTGCGAAGCCCGCCTCCGTCAGCACATGGAAGAAGGGATAGAACTCCTTTCGCACCTGCCCGTTCGGGCCGCCGTGCACATAGACCACTGCCGGCGGCGGGGAGCCCAGGCGGCTCACCGGGGGCTTCAGAAAGAGCGTTTCGATTTTCGTCCGGTCGAAGCTCTCGTAGGTGATCATCTCGCCCGGCGAAAGTTCCTCCGGTTTGACGCCGCCCAGCAGGCTGAAGGTGACCTGCCGGAGCGGCGGCGCCGAGTCGTCCATCAAGGCCCGGGCCGCTGGCCGGCCCGGGATGCTCTGCAACCTCCACACGTCCGCGGGCCGGTTGATGTCCTCACGCAGCAAGGCCAGGTTGCTGCCCGAGCGGTCCAGGCTGAACCGGTCGATCACCCCCAGAGGCGGCAGCAGCACGCGGGCCTGGTCGCGCGGGGAGGCGAGGAAGTTCAGACTAGTCGCGCCCCCTTCGTTGCGCAGGAAATAGATGCCGTCCCGATTCCAGCGGGCGTCACTGATGTCCCACTTCTCCGGACCAATGAACGTCGGCGGCCCGGTCGGTCTCGGCGGCTTGCCGGCCTCGGCGGCCCCCGCCAGCTCCAGCACCGCCAGCTGTAAAAAGCCGGCCTGGTTCCGCGCCGTCACGAGCAGCGACCGGCCGTCGGGTGCGAAGGCTTCTGGCCAGAGGATGCCGTCCTTGATCGGCGGCTTGACCACCACCGTGGCCCCGCTGCCGGCGTCCACCAGCAGCAGCTCGCCCTTCTGGTCGTCGCCGGAGCGGGTGACGGCGATGGCGGTGCCGTCGGGCGACCAGACCGGCTCTTGGACGTTGACAGGCTCGCGTGTCAGCTGCACTGTCTGCTTCGTTTCCAGGTCCATGACGTGGAGCTGGAAGAGGAACTCCCGGTCGGGGTCGGCGGTGAAGGCGAGACGCTTGCCGTCGGGCGAGAAGCGAGGGTTGGTCTCGGAGAGTTTGGTGTCGGTCAGTTTTTCGATGGGGCCGCCGGCCGGCACCCGGTAGAGGTCGCGGCGTTCGTTGCCGCCGTAATCGGAGGTAAAGACGATCCACCTGCCGTCGGGGGACCAGCGGATGTCGGCGACCTGCTCGTCGAGGTTGGTCAGCTGCGTTGGCCAGCCGCCGGCTGCGGGGACCGTCCACAGTTCGAGGGCACCGGTGATGTCGGTGACGAAGGCGACCGTCTGGCCGTCGGGCGAAAGCTCGCATTCGGTGACAGTGCGGATTAGGGAGAGCTGTTCGGGGGTGTATGGGGTCCGCTGGGCAAGGACCGGTGCCGTTAGCACCAGGACAAGGACAAAGGCGGCGAGACCTTGAGGTCGGCGCATGGGAAGTTTTCCTGAAGGATGGAAGAGCGCAGCAGAACACCCTGGCGGCGAGGGCGCATTCCTGCGGCCAGGGTGTGGAGCCGTATTCCCTGGGGAGGTGGACCTGTCCGTCTAGCATTCCCGCATCTTGCGCAGCGCGGCGCGAACGCGCTGCTTGGCCTGGCGGGTCTGCCGCTCTTTCTTGCGCTGCTGGCGCTTGAGACGCTGCACCGCTGCCAGAAACCGCGATGTTTCTGGCTCGCCATATAACATGGCGGCCGCTCCTTTCACGACGGCTCAGCCCGTGAGCTGCCGGTGCTCTCGCGCCGGATAGGGCCGCCGGGCCGGGCCCGGGTTGACAATCCCCCGCCGGTTGCTCTCCGCCCCCACGGCCCCGTCGTTCATCGGGGGAGAACAACCGGCCCTCACTGTGTCTATACCAATCTTAGAGCGCCCTTGCAACAGAGTGGTTCCGGTTTGCCCATCTTTTCACGGGCCCCGCGGCCTGTTTAGCCGCGAGCCTCCGGCGAGCGCGGCGGCCGCGCTCGCCCCCTCACCCCCCAGTTGTGGCCCGGTCTCCGGACCGGGCCACCGATCCCGACCGCAGGTCTTCTGCTGATGAGGGAGACCTGCGGTCGGGGCTGTGGCTTGGTCCGGAGACCAAGCCACAGCCCGTGTGGGGCTTGGTCCGGAGACCAAGCCACAGCCCGTGTGGGGCTTGGTCCGGAGACCAAGCCACAACAGGCGCTCCAGGCTCGGACCACATCAGCTGCAACCGGAGCTGGCGCCGCACGTATCGCATTTGCAGCAAGCGCCGGAACGTACCAAGGTCAGCTGGCCGCACTCGGGGCAGGGGTCGCCCTCGTACCCTTTGAGCCGCGCCTGCCGGATCTTCTCTTCCAGGGCCAGCATCCCCGTCTGCCGGGCGAGCTTGTGGCCGTTGCTGCCGTTCTCCGGCAGTGGGTGGAGGTGCCCGCTACGCGGCGTGGCGAAAGCCTTGCCCGCACCGGCCGACGGCTCGATGAGGCGCTCCTCCACCACCTCCTCCGACTCGAACTCAGGCTCCTTGCGCTCACGATGGAGGGCATCGCCGCGCAGGTCCTCCGGCTCAACCTGGGCCAGCTCGTGCCGGCCGAGGTAGGTGATGGCCAGTTCGCGGAAGATGTAGTCAATGATCGACGTGGTCATCTTGATGTGGGGGTTTCCCTGGACCACGCCGTTCGGCTCGAAGCGGGTGAACAGGAAAGCATCGACGAACTCTTCCAGCGGCACGCCGTGCTGCAAGCCGAGCGAGACGGCGATGGCAAAACAGTTGCACATCGAGCGGAAGGCGGCCCCTTCCTTGTGCATGTCGATGAAGATCTCGCCCAGGGTGCCGTCCTCGTACTCGCCGGTGCGCAGGTAAATCTTGTGGTTGCCGATGCGGGCCTTCTGGGTGTAGCCGGCCCGGCGGTCGGGCAACCGCCGGCGATGGGCGATATAGCGATAAACGATCTTCTCCGCAATGCGAACTGGCTCGGCCTTCGGCTCCTCGGCCAGGGCAGCGGCCTCTTCCGACAGGTCGGCCACGGTGTTGAGCGGTTGGCTAAGTTTGGAGCCGTCGCGGTACAGCGCCATGCACTTGACCCCTAGCTCCCACGACAGCCAGTAGACCCGCTTGACGTCTTCGATGGTCGCGTCGTGCGGCATGTTGATGGTCTTGGAGATGCCGCCGCTGATGAAGGGCTGAGCGGCCGCCATCATGCGGACGTGCGCCTCGGGCGAGAGAAAGCGCCGGCCGGTCTTGCCGCACTTGTTGGCGCAGTCGAAGACTGGGTAGTGCTCCGCTTTCAGGTGCGGCGCCCCCTCG
Source organism: Gemmataceae bacterium (assembly GCA_035575035.1). Classification (GTDB taxonomy): domain Bacteria; phylum Planctomycetota; class Planctomycetia; order Gemmatales; family Gemmataceae; genus DATLYH01. Next base: position 19,537 of record DATLYH010000046.1, on the reverse strand, counting down.
ATGGTCATGGTGCCGCAGACGTAGGCGCTGGCCTCGGCAATTTGCTCGCGCGTGAAACCGAGCGCCCGGAGCAGGTCGAAGCCCGGTTTTTCCAGTTCTTCCTTGGAGATGCCGAGACGGTTGCGGCAGAAGTCGTCACCGACCGTCCAGCGGTTGAAGGCGAAAGGCAGCTCGAAGGCGCTGGGCAGCTGGGCCTCGATGCGCTGGAGCACCTCGTCGGTAAAACCGCGGGCCTTGAGGCTGGCCGGGTTGATGTGCGGACAGCCTTGCAAGGTGCCGGTGCCGAGGCAGTAACGGATGATGTCGTTGATCTGGGCCGGGGTGTAGCCGAGCCGGGCCAGGGCAGGCGGGAGGGAGCTGTTGATGATCTTGAAGTAGCCGCCTCCCGCCAGCTTCTTGAACTTGACCAGGGCGAAGTCAGGCTCGATGCCGGTGGTGTCGCAGTCCATCACCAACCCGATGGTGCCCGTCGGCGCGATCACCGTCACCTGGGCGTTGCGGTAGCCGTGCTTCTCGCCCAGTTCCAGCATACGGTCGCACTCCGCGCGGGCCGCTCGGAGGAGATAATCAGGACAAAAGCGCTCATCGATGCCGACCGGCGGAATGCTCAGCCCCTCGTACTGCTCGCGCGGGACGTTGTAGGCGGCGCGGCGGTGATTGCGGATGACGCGCAGCATCGCCTCGCGGTTGGCCTGGTAGCGCGGGAAAGGCCCCATCTCCGCCGCGATCTCCGCAGAGGTGGCGTAGGCGGTCGCGTGCATCAGGGCCGTCAGCGCCGCCGCCTGGGCGCGCCCCTGTTCGGAATCGTAGGGGATGCCCTGGACCATGAGCAGGGCGCCGAGGTTGGCATAGCCGAGGCCGAGCGTCCGGTACTCGTAGGAGTTCCGGGCGATGGCCGCGCTGGGGTATTGAGCCATGTAGACGGAGATTTCCAAAATCAGCGTCCACAGGCGGCACGCATGGCGGAAGGATTCGACATCGAACCGGCCGGCCTGAGCGTCGTAGAACTTCATCAGGTTCAGCGAGGCCAGGTTGCAGCTGGAATCATCAATCCAGAGGAACTCACTGCACGGATTGGTGGCCTTCTGCGGGCCGGCGGCCGGGCAGGTGTGCCACTCGTTGATGGTGGTGTCGAACTGCACGCCCGGATCGGCGCAGGCCCAGGCGGCATAGGCGATCTGGTCCCACAGATCACGGGCCCGGATCGTCTTCTGGGGTCGGGGCGCCCGTCCCTCACGCCGGGCCTTCTCCTTTTCCGTCCGCCAGTAGAGATGCCAGGGACCATCATTCTTCACCGCCTCCATAAAGGCGTGGGGAACGCGCACCGAATTGTTGCTGTTTTGCCCGGAGACGGTGTAGTAGGCCTGGGAATTCCAGTCGGTGTCATACTCCTCGATGTGCAGGGAGGTAAACCCCTGACGGGCCAGCTGGAGTACGCGCTCAATGTAGTTGGCCGGCACCAGGGCGGCCCGGGCGTCGGCAATCGCCTTGTGCAGGTTGGCATTGCGGCGGCGGTCGAAGCGCTCCTCCGGGTCAACCCAGCTGTGGCAAGCCTGGAGGATGGCGTTGAGATGGCGGTTGAGCAGCTTGGAACCGGCGACCAGAGCGGCAACCTTCTGCTCCTCGACCACCTTCCAGTTGATGAATTCCTCGATATCCGGATGATCGAGGTCCAGAATGACCATCTTGGCAGCCCGGCGGGTGGTCCCTCCTGACTTGATGGCGCCGGCGGCCCGATCGCCGATTTTCAGGAAGCTCATCAGCCCGCTCGACTTGCCGCCGCCGGAGAGCGGCTCTCCCTCGGCGCGGATCGCAGAGAAGTTCGTCCCTGTGCCACTGCCGTATTTGAAGATCCGCGCCTCGCGGACCCACAGGTCCATGATGCCGCCCTCGTTCACCAGATCGTCCTGGATCGACTGGATGTAGCACGCATGGGCCTGCGGATACTCGTAGGAATTGGTCGTCTGCTCGAGCTGACCGGTGCGCGGATTGACCCGGTAGTGTCCCTGGGAGGGCCCTTCGATGCCGTAGGCCCAGTGCAGGCCGGTGTTGAACCACTGCGGCGAGTTCGGGGCGGCCAGCTGCGCCGCCAGCATGTAACAGGTCTCGTCGAAGAAGGCGCGGGCGTCGGCCTCGGTCGCAAAGTAGCCCCCCTTCCAGCCCCAGTAGGTCCAGCAGCCGGCCAGCCGCCGGAAGACCTGCCGGGCGTCGGTTTCGCCGCCGGTGCGGGCGCCGGCAGCGGGCCGGCCGCGCTGGAGCCACTCGGGGACGCCCGGCTCGGCCACCCGCTCGGTCCGCTCCGGCACGCCGGCCCGGCGGAAGTATTTCTGGGCCAGAACATCCACAGCCACGGCTGACCACTGCTCCGGGGCCAACAGGTCTTTCATCTCGAAGACCACGGAGCCGTCCGGGTTGACGATCCGCGAGGTGCGGGGCACAAACTTCAGAGTGCCGAAGGGGTCCTGTCCCTCGGCGGTATAGCGGCGGATGATCTTCATACCTACATGTATCCCCAGGCTGCCTCCCGTCCGAGAGGAACCCTGTGCTGGGTGGCAGGGTCAGGCGTCCGGCAGCAGTGCTTACAGGTGATCCGACTGATGGTTTGACTGCGGGTTTGGGCCGATGACGAACGGCAAGGTCAGGCCTTTTTGGTCCTGGTACTTTCCTTTCTTGTCGGCGTAGCTGGTCTGGCAAACCGCCTCGGTGCGGAGGAAGAGGATCTGGGCGATTCCCTCGCCAGCGTAGATCTTGGCTGGCAGCGGAGTGGTGTTGCTGATCTCGATGGTGACCCGGCCGCGCCACTCCGGCTCCAAAGGGGTTACGTTCACCACAATGCCACAACGCGCGTAAGTGCTTTTGCCAACGGCAATTGCGATGACATCCCTGGGGATTTCCAGGTGCTCGACCGTCTCGCCCAGGGCGAAGCTGTTGGGCGGAATCAGACAGTAATCTCCCTCGACATCCACGAACGAGGCGGGGTCGAAGTTTTTCGGATCGACAATGGCGCAGCGGGCGTTGGTGAAGACTTTGAAGCGCCGGCCGACCCGCACATCGTAGCCGTAGCTGCTCAGCCCGTAAGAGATGATCCCGGGCCGAACCCGTGACTCGGCGAACGGCTCAATGCGAATGTCACGCTGAATTTGCCAGTCGGGTAGCACCCCCATGATTGTCTCCCTTCCTTTGGACATTCTCTCCTGCCAGTGGACAGAAGGCCAGGTTAGTTGTCGCAAATGCGAAGAAGAGTCAAAGATCTAGTGTGGAATCCGGATGCTACCACAATATCTAGTCTATTTCCACTGAAAAACCGCCGCCAGGTTTTCTCGGCGGTTTGCGGGCCGAACCGGACAATCCGTGCCGACGGCAAGCGCGGTCATTCGGGGAGCTTCGGTGCCGCCCGCAGAACACGGCAGCCTTGCCCGGCTACTCGCGGGATGTGGTCCAGGGAATGCGAGCGGAGCGCTGAGGAAGCAACGATTGCGGCAGGGCGGCGTTTACATTCCTCTTGCGGCGGGTCAACCCCGTCTCGATAATCGCACTCCTGTTGTTGCCGGCCGCAGCCGGTCGGTTTTCTCAGCGAAGGAGCGTGACCATGAAAGAGTTCGGACTAGCCCTGGCGGGGTGCATCGTCCTCGGACTGACCACTGCCGCGCTCGGGCAGGACAAGGTGAGCCAGGAAAAGCTCATCGGCACCTGGCAGATCAAGGAAGGCATCGTGGTTGAGTTCACCAAGGACGGCAAGATGAAGCTGACGGCCAAGGTGGAGGATCGAACGGTTTCGTTTGACGGGACCTACGTGCTGAACGGGAACAAGCTCACCACCACCGTCAAGCAGGGGGGTAAGGAGCAGAAGGAGGTCAGCACGATCAAGAAGGTGACCGACGAGGTCCTGGTCGTGGAAGATATGAGCGGCAAGACGCAGGAACTCCGGCGGAAGACCAAGTGATACCGGGCGCCAGGGCGATACGACGCTGCTGCTTGCGGCCTGGCACAAAGTCACCAGCGGCGGCGCGAGATCGGCCGGTGAGCGGCCGGCGTCAGCCGGCCGGTGAGCGGGACCGCAGCGCATAAAAAAACAGAGGCCCCGCTGGGGAGACCCCAGACGGGAACCTCTGTCTCGGTGGAGGATGCCGCCCCTTCCGGGGCATTGCCTGGCGGGCCACCGATATGCCCGCCAGCAGCACGGGATGATTGGGAGGGGAAGTTGGACCAGGGGAGAAGTCCAAGCCATCAACCGTTCACCGACACGTCATGCATCAGGTCGAGGAGCCGGTAGTCAGCGTCTGCCTCGGACGACCAGAGAGGATCGCCGTTGGCCATGACCCAGAGCATGTAAGCAACCCGGCGGCGCAGGGTGCGCTCGCGCTGGAGGGTCAGCTGAAAGTAGCCGCGCCAGATGTAGTAAATGGCCGCCACCGCCAGGGCAGTAACGGGGCCATAAAGCGATTCCATGACCGCGAAATCCGATGAGGGGCAGGTGTCGATGTCGGTTTCGTTGCCCAATCCTAGCTTACTGCTCGGGGCCATGCAAATTCGGAAAAACCATTATTTCTTCCCGAGGTAGCCGCATTCGCCGGCATCCGCTGACCACGCGCCCGGTCGGGCCGGCTCGGTGGCCCTTGACGAAGGGGCTTGTCGGCGACTATTACCCGGGGATAGCATGCTGGAACACCCATCCTTACTGCTCCGGCCTGGCTCCCCGGGTCCCGGCGAGACACGCACCCTCGTTGATCCGGCAACCGGCCGGCTCGTGGGGGTTGCCCGCTGGCAACTCCCCGCCCGGCGCTTGTGGTTCCCGTGGTTCTCGGGACCAGTGCTGACGGTCCACGAGGCGGACGACGAACCGTTGGTGTTCACGGTGCGGCGGCGGGGGGTCCTGCGGCCGCGCTGGGAGGTGGGCGATGCCGACGGCCACCGAGTGGCGCTGGTGTGGCCGGGCTGGGTGCTGGATCGGTTCGGCGACTGCCTGGCCTGGGTGGACCATGCGCCCAATGGCGGCGCCCGCTTTCATGGCCGCGATGGCCGGGAAGTGGCCTGGCTGGACCGGTCGGGGGAGGACCTGCGGCTCACCTTTGCCCCCGAATTGCAGGGCGAACCATTCATCAAGATGGCGCTGTTGGCCGCGGCACTTACCGGGGCGGCCGACGCGTGATCCGGGACATTGCAGCCCAATTCAGCGGGACAAGCAACCCCAGGCGGTCCCGCCCGCACGGCGATCGGCCCGGTGTTTTCCCATCACTTCCCCCGCGGCTGCACCCGGAAGTTGTCGAAATGTGTCTGGGCGTCGGTCTTGGTCCACAGGCCGACCTTGCCCGCGTCCTTGAAGGCGGTTGTTGTATTACGGAGCCTGGAGCGTCAGCGGCGGGGAGCGCCATCACCAAAACCGGGACATGCCTCCATCGAGCCTTTCTCCTGACAATCCTCTCTCACCTGCATTGGTCCAAGTGGCCGCGGCCTGGTCCTCCCTCCAGGACAAGTGCAAAATGACGAAAGCCCACAGGGTTCTACGCCCTGTGGGCGTTTTCAGACGGGTCATGACCGGTCCGCAACCGTGCGGCTCGCCCGGTCATTTCTCCTTCTTCAGCGGCGTCGTCCACAGGTAGATGGTGCGCTCGCCGGCATCCTTGGTCTTGACCTGGACGATCTTGTCCGGCTTGACGCCGCGCATGTCGAAACTGTGCGAGACGATCCGCGAGCCGGGCTTGAGCTTCTCCAGCTGCGGGATCAATTTGACGTTCAAATCGGGAAGCAGGTAGAGGGTGATCACGCTGGCCGGGCTCAGGTCGAGGGTGAAGATGTCGGCCTGCTTGATCTCGACCAGTTTCTCGACATTGTTTTTCTTGACGTTTTCCAGCGACTCCTTGACCCGCTGCGGGTCGATGTCGAAGCCGACTGCCTTGCAGCCGTACTTCTTGGCGGCAGTGACGACGATCCGGCCATCACCGCAGCCGAGGTCATAGACCACGTCATCCTTCTTGACGCCCGCCACCTCCAGCATTTTCTCCACCACCTCCTGGGGCGTCGGCACGAAGATCACGTCCGGCTCGCGAATCTTTTCCTGGGCGGCCGCGAAGTCGGCCGACGAGCCGGAGAGCAATACGGTGACGCCCAGCAGGAGCACCCCTGCCAGGCCCGCTCGGGTCAGGGCCAGGCTGCGTTTCATGGATCCTCTCCTTTCGATGGAATACAGCCGGTTCCGCCGCCGAGGGTTGGTCAACTTGACGCCCCCCGGCAGCCGACGCTTCCTGAAATACTTGGTTTCTCGTTGTACCGAACCCGGGGCCGCTTTGCAACCGGGCCCCCGATGTTTTAGTTGTCCTCCCACGCCATGTCCGGCCTGCCGGTGACCTTTGCGTGTCACCAACCGCCTGGAAAGCACGCGGAACGGGCCGACCTCTTGCCCATTCCCAGGGCGAGGACCGGGCTTACTTGAGCGCATGATCGGCCGGCCGGACGCCTTTCCGGAAGCCGTTGGGCTTGAAGGGGAGCGGCCGATACTCGCCGACGAGATCTACCTTGCTTTTCGGAGGAATCTGCTCCTCCATGCCCAGCGCCCAGTAGCAGGCGTTGACCAGCAGCCGCCGCAACCCTTCGCTCTCGAAATCCTGGGCCGAGGCGATCGTGGAGGTGAACACGCGGGCGGTCTTGCCCGAGGGCGTTGTGTAGGTCCTGGTCCAGGCAATGGGCATCATCGGGTCATTCTTCGGGCCGGCTAGCGGCGGGTCGGTCGGTGCCATTCCCGCGAGCACCTGGCCCAGAACGAGCGGCTTGCTGTCGCCGGGCAGCGGCAGGCGGACACCGTAGACGTCGGTCGGCCCCCAGATGTCGCCGTCACGGATGCCGCGAAGGATGGGGTGGCCCTCCATCCCCTGGGCGATGACGCCGCGGGTGCTCTGCTTACCATGCTGGCCGTGGTGGCTGACCCAAGTCTCGCCGAGCACCTGCCGGCCGAAGCCGCCGTCCCATTCCTTGCTCTGCCAGTGATAGCGAGCATAGGTCTTCGATTTCGGGGCGAAGGCATGGGTAGCCGTTCGCAGACCGATGATTGGCCGGCCCGACTCGATGTAATCAACCAGGTGCTTCATCTGCTCATCGGGCAGGTCGCGGAAGCGGATAAACAGGACCATCAGGTCAGCTGTCGGGAGCGCTTCCAAGCCAGGGATGTTGTCGCGCTGGTTGGGGTTGATGGTGCCGTCCCGCGGGTCGATGGCGAACAGAACGGTACACTTAAAGCCGTGGTGTCGGGCCAGGATCTTGCCGAGCTGCGGCAGCATCTCCTCGGAGCGATACTCCTCGTCACCGCTAACCAGGACGATGTGTTTGCCTTTGCCGGGGCCGGCGGAGCCCTCATAAACGACCCACGGATCCTCGGCCCCGGCCCGGGAACCGAGCAGGCTCACTAGGGCGACTGCCCCCAAAACGCGGACCAAGGCGGTAGGTTTCCTCGCGTTCACGGTCGCACCTTTCCAAGGAGGGTAAGGAACCGATACTGTCAGCGATGCCTACATTATCGCCGCGCCCCGCGTTTTCAAGCGGCCGGAGTCCCAAGTTGATCCTTCCCCATCTTCGTCCACCGTCAGCACCTGGAGCGCCAGCGACGGGATAAAGTCAGCCCTGTCACTGGCGCTCCGGTCCGGCGGCCTGCCATTGGCCACGGGGGACTACAGGGTATCCACGGCACCAAGGCGGGCATGGACGGTGCCCGGCCGTATCCTACACGGGAGACTGCGGCACTGTGGCCGGTCAGGGAATTGCAACCATCTCACCGCCAGCGCGAGTGGCCCAAGCGGGCAGGACGGGATCGGCGCTGTAGGCCAGAAAGCGCACCGCGCCATCGGCGAACAAGAAGTGCGCGCCGCCACTGTGCAGACTCCAGAAGTGGAACAGATCGCACTGCTCGTTCACACGCCCGGGACGGAAGTGATACGGGCCGCGGGGGCAGCTCGCGACGTAAGGCCCGCCCCGGTTGCGCTCGCGCACGCCCAAGAGCATGCTTCGCACGGAAGCGACAATTCACTCCTCAACATTCTGAGAGGCCGACGACCCGGGCCGGGTACCGCGTGGGGTTCTCTACGCGGAACGTTAGCCGGCTTATGCCCCCAACGGGACAAGTCCGGAACTCCCGCTCCGGCTCCGGAATGAAGACGGCGGCAACGTGCGCCGGCTGGAGCGCGAGGGCGACAGCGAGTACAAGTAAGATCATGGCGAGCCCGATGGATGCCCACGACAAACGTTGCCACAACATAGCGGACCTCATCAACTTTGCACCCCGAGTGCCCGGTACTCTTGGCCAGTAAAGACCCGCTAGCCACAAGTAACGCGGCTCCAGCTCATTTTGCTCACGCCGTCCGCCGCCATAACCAGCGGAACAAGCCGCCGAGCGCCAAAACACCACTCGCGGCTAGAAGGACCCAGAGCCACAGACTCCACCCAGTTTGCACCGGCCGCTTTACCAGTTCCGGTAGTCCGTATCCCGAGAGAGTGAACGCGGAGTCGTCCACGGTGGCTCGGCGGACCTGCGTGACCTCGAAAACCGACTTCTGCTCATTCTTGCCGTCCCAGGACACGAAGGACTCCACCCGGGTAAACGGTCGCACGCGTCCCAACGGAATGTCAGCATAGCTGACACGATGGCCACTTCTCTGGGCCCCTTGACGCACCAATTCCAGCAAACTGGCAGAGCTTTCGACACATGCCCAAGAGTTGTCGGGGTCCAAAATGAGATAGCCACTCACCGGGATCGACCGCTTCTCCCGACGGTAGTGATTGAGCTTTCGGTAGCTAGCTTTCACGAATTCTTTACCGTCGCGACGAACCACTTGGAAGTCCGTCCAGGAAAACCCCTCTTCCTTATCCAGTCGGGTGAGCGGGATGGCGCCGACGTGATCGTGCGGATTGATGTAAAGAGCGTAGCGCCGGTAGATTTCCCGGCCTGCGTCGGTTTTTTTATCCCCGGGGTACAAGTAAAGGACCACCCAGGGAGAGTCGCTCGATTTGCGCTGAAGCCAGAACCCGTAATCCGGTCCGAGTGCGAACAAGCCGCTGGTGATTTTCGATGAATCGCCGGACGGAGCCCCGCTCTCCTCGGCGAGCATCAAGTCGCCTTTCCGGGCAAAGCGGAACAGTTTCTTCCGCTGCGGGTAGCGGGGATCTTCGAAGAATTGGCCTTCGATTTCGAGTTCCTTGTCCCATTCTTCGAGCACGGCCCATGCGGATGGGGCCTCGTGCAAGAAGCGTTCTCTCACGGGGTTCGCGGCTTGGTTGTCTGCGCTGCCAGAGCTGGCGAACACCAAGATGCTCAGAAGCGCCATCGCGCTCGCACGCACGGAGGTCACTACAGCACTCCCTTCGTAAAGAAACTCTCCAGTTGCTGTCGCTCGGCCTTTACAGAGTTTGGAACCGGGCGGGAGGCGGCCGGCCAGCACGCGGTGGGGGACCGGCTGCTGGCCGCCGCTTACGACGCCGCGGCACGCCGTACGGGCCGCCCGCCTGGCAGAAGGCGGTCGCCCGCCGTCTGCACTTGGAGTTCACTCTCCGCCCCTGCGGACGACCCAAAAAGACACCCCCAGAATGAGCTGCGTCCCCTTTTGTTTTTCTTCTTTTCTTCTTCCTTTTGTTCCCTTCGATTACTATCTTCATGGGCAGCCCCTGCCCTGAAAGTTGTCTTTGTTGCTACCCTCAAGTAGCCTCGGCAAGGGTCCAAATCCTGACCGTGCCATCGTCCCCGCCAGATGCGAGAAATCGGCCGTCAAGCGACCAATCCAGCGAATAAATGAAATCATCATGCCCTAATAGCCTCAACAACATACCCAGGCCTTCCAAGGTCCATATTTCGATGGCTCCATCATCGAAGCCGACAGCTAGCCTGTCATCTCTCGGACACATGGAGATTGAGTAGATAAGACCCGGCAACTCCTTTGCTCGGCACACTACATCCCATTGTGTAGTGTCACGAGCTTCCAACAGGGTTTCCGACGCTATGGCCAGTACTCGTCCGTCGAAGGAGAACCCAACCTGTCGGACTTGAGACTCAAATCCTCCGAAGCGTTGAACGATGGTTCCCGTCAATGTGTCGATTGCATAGACGAACGATTCGCAAGTCGCAACCGCCAACAAATGCCCGTCCGGCGAAAAAGCAAGGGAAATAGGATAGCTATCAACGCTCACAGACCATAACCGTTCCTTTGACGAAGGAAACACCAAAGAGACGACATCCGTATACTCACCGACGCCCATGTGTAGGCCATCAGGCGAGAAAAGGATCTCACTTACGTCCCAGTCATCGCGAGGCCAAATACACCTGTACCAAGATGTCATATCGAGGATGCAAGGCTCGCTATTGGGGGATATGTGCGCAACCAGGTGGCCATGGGGGTGAAAGCAAATAGATCGTACGAAGCCCATGTAGTCGTCCTCACGGGGCGCTTCCCTCACGGAATGAAGGATCGTGCATTGGTCAACGTCCCATATCCTCAAGGTTTCATCAGTTCCTCCCGACGCGAGCAATCGTCCATCCGGCGAGAACCTGGCCGAAACCACAGCGCAGGGATGTCGGAGAATCTGCATAACGGATCACCAAACTTTTGAACCCACGTTGGCCCTCCCTGCCTGCGTCTATGGTTAATTAACCAAAGCAATGCCGGGAATGATCCCAAGCGTATTCCGGTGCCGCAGGCCTTCAATCGTCTGCCTGCGTTCCTCGACTAAGAGCCTATCCGGATAACCCTCGGGGAGCTCTAACTCTGACTTGCCCCCGTTTTATGGTCCAGGCGCTGTGAGAGTCGGATCAACCGTTACGGATGGTCCCTCGGGCCGGCGCAGCGCAGCGGAGTCGGCCCGAGGGACCATCGCCCCGTACTCCGCCGGCGTCCGATACCCCAACGAACTGTGAGGCCGGACGTGGTTGTACGCCCGCTTCCACTCCTTCGCCAGCACCCGCGCCTCCCGCACACTGCCGAACTCCTCCGCGTTCAGCAGTTCGTCCCGCACCTTGCTGTTGAACGACTCGGCGTAGCCGTTCTCCCACGGCGCCCCCGGGTCGATGTACAAGGTTCCCAGGCGCGCCTCGGACATCCAGGCCCGGATCCCCTGGGCGATGAACTCCGGGCCGTTGTCCGAGCGGATGTGCGCCGGCGCCCCGCGCTCACGCACCACCCCGGCCAGCACCGCAGCCACCGCCCTGGCCGTCATACCCCGCTCCACCTCCAGCGCCAGGCACTCGCGCGTATACTCGTCCACCAGCGTCAGCCACTTCAAGGGCCGGCCGTCGCTGGTTCGGTCGTGCAGGAAGTCCCACGCCCAGACGTGATCCTTGTGCTCCGCCGGCCGGCGCACGCAGCTGTTGGCGCTGCTGCCCAACCGCCGCTTCTTCCGCTGCTTTCGCGGCACTTTCAGCCCCTGCTGCCTCCACAGCCGGTGGACGCGCTTGCGGTTGACGCGCCAGCCCTCCCGCCGCAGCAAGGCCCAGATGCGCCGGTAGCCAAAGCGCGGGTGCTTGCTCACCAGCTCCAGCATCCGCGCCACCAACCGCCTCTCCTCTTCGGTGGCTTTCCTCGGCGGCTGCCGTTGTGTCGAGCGCTGCTGCCCCAGCACCCGGCAGGCGCGACGCTCGGAGACAGCGAAGCGCTCCTGGAGGAAGCACACGGCCTGCCGGCGCTGCCGGGCGGTCAGAACTTTTTGGGGGCGACCTCCTGGAGCATCTGCTTGTCGAGGGCCAGCTCGGCGACGAGGCGCTTCAGGCGGGCGTTCTCCGCCTCCAGCTCCTTGAGCCTCTTGGCCTCGTCAGCCTTGAGGCCGCCGTACTGGTTGCGCCAGCGGTGCAGGGTCGGCTCGCTGACGCCGAGGCGCTGGCAGACCTGGGCGATGCCCAAGCCCTGGGCCAGGTCGGCCTCGGCCTGGCGCAACTTGGCGATGACCTCCTCAGCCGTGTGCCGCTTCATGGTTCGTCTCCTGCCCCTGCGGGGCCTCAGAGACTCTCATACTACCTGGACCAGTTTTGGGGGAGCAGACCAGACGGAGCTCCTCGGATTATTTGAATCCGTCCTTATCCTTGAAGTGGCCGATAGCTCGAAGCTCGGCCGGCGTCGCCTTCCATTGCGTTCCATCAAACTCAAATTCTCCTCGGTAATCCTCGAAAAAGCCACGGCCTACCATCTTGATGGCATACCAATTTCCGGACACCGATATATGAAAACCAGCGATGTAGTACACTCCGTCATTCTCGGTGAGCTTGCCCGCAAGCAGGTCCTCGCAAAGTGCATCTCTGTTCGCCCTGACGTTCAGCAACGTCGCTGGCCCCTTGGCTCGCTCCGTTGACTTCAGATACCGGATTAGCGCAAGACGTGCCCCCTCTGGAGTAAGATCCGGCCTCTTGCTTGGAACGACTGACGGGGACGGCGAGGTTATGCACGGACACAGCGGACCAAACACAATCATCTGCCGTCGCCTTCCGCAACTCTCGACGCGAGCAACGTCGATGACGATCGTTATTGCAATGGCGAGAGCAGCAAGGATTGCAAAACGCTTCACAGCAGACTCCGTGTAAAAAGCCGCCGAACGCGGAGCTGAGCGGCGCGTCTGGAAGGACGGAACCCGCCCACGCGCTGCCGGGCGCGTCCGCTCCCGCGGAGAGTTCGGCCGCGTCGCGTCGCAGCGCACCGCTCCGCGCCGCGTTCAGCCGCGTCGCGCCGCTCCGCTCGCGCTCCTGTCCAGCCGGTCGCGGGCGGCGCGGCCGGCCGGTGAGGCACTCGGACCGGGGGCCTCACCTCCCGTCAGGCCGGTCGCGCCGCCCCTGACCGGGACTCGCGACGCGGCTGAACGACCTAGCTCAGCAGCCGCGGCCGCCTCGACCTCGATTGGCGCAATGCCGGGTAGAAACCGCAAAGGCGGCCGCGGTCGGCTGCAGCACCGGGTTCGGCGGCTCACTCGTACCAGATTTCAACTTCGTAACCGTCGGGGTCGGCGACGTACGCGTAGGGGAACCCGGGACTGAATTCCCCGCGCCGCAGAACCTGGCCGCCTGCGCGTTCGACCTCTCGAACCGCTTCGTCGATGTCGCTCGGCGCCTGGAGCCGGAACCCGAAGTGGATGACGCCGCCGCCGGCGCCAGGCGCAGGCGCGCTTTCGTCAAAGGTGATGACATCGTGGCAGCCCGGGGTCTTGACGTGGACACGGCCCTCCTCGCGGAAGTATGCCTCCACGCCAAAAACCTGCTGGTAGAAGCACAGCGACCGCTCGACATCGCGCACGGCCAGTGCGAGGTGCGTCAGCCCGTAGGTCTTGACCATCCGCTCCTCCGAAGTCGTTTCCGCCGCCGAACGACACCGCTCAGCAGCGGCAGCCGCGCTGAGCCCGGGAACTCACGAGGAACCAGTATCGCGGCCGCCGTCTGCTGCAGCGCCTGATTCGGCAACTTGAACTCAGGCCTCCCGCTGCGCAAGGGCGTGTTCCACCGCCGCGACTAACTGCTCCGCGTTCCTCATGTCGTAACGGACCACGGCAATACTCGGCCCGTGACGAAAGCGAATCTCCCACCCGCGGACGGAGCCGAGGATGGCATCGGTGCATATGGTTTCCGCGTTCCGCACGATCGCACCCAGCACGCGAATGTCGCGGACATCCTCCAAGGTGTTCTCGACCAGACGCCGAGACCAGAAGCGCCTGCCGCGGATCCGAATGCCGTCGAACTCCACCCACTGATAATTCTGCGTCATGTGGTAGGCGAAAAGCGCCCCCCAACCGCATAGGCCGAGGCCGCCGAGAATCGGCCACACGCTCGGCCACCCGACGACGAACAACCAGATCCCGCCGACGACCGGACCCAGCATGAACAGCGGTCCGAAGATCAGTGCGGCGATAGTGGCCGCGAGTCGTTGATCACTGCGAATCCGCTCCGCCATCCGCGCCTCCGCCGCCGAACGACCAAGCTCAGCAGCCGGGCCGCTCGGCTGACGTAACACCTCGAATAACCGTACTGCGGCCCGGTCTGCTGCAGCGGCTTGTTCGGCCGCGATATCCAACTCCTACAGTTGCTGTCTGCTTGTCGTCAAGCCGGCGAGACGGCCGCGGACTTTGTCCGAGGCAGCCAGCAAGCGCCGACAATAAGCACCATGAAAGATGATAGCCACACCCAGTACGCCGGAAAGGTTAATACTTCACATACAAGAGCAAGGGGGACGACGCCGACAATGCCCAGCGACAAGGCACAGATACCAGGGATGAGGGCAAGGAGACAGCGCCGCGTTACAAGACCGACGCAACCCACGAGAAAGAGTGGGTTCGCGGGAGCCATCAAGGCCCCTGCAAGGAAATAGCCCCCGAGGACGAGGTACAGGAAGCCTGGTCGTGGAGGGCCCTCGTCCTGCCCCACGGGAAGTGCCATCGAGGCACCGTAGAGGAGAGCGCTCGCTAACAGGAACCACCAACGCGCCATTGACGATATTTCCCTCCCCAAGCACCCAACAAGGCAGCATGCTGTGATGGGCGTGAAAACGGTGTGTAACAACCGTGCGGTCGCGTGCCGAACGATCAAGCTCAGCCGCCGGCGGGGCGTCAGTGAGCTTACAGTCCCAGAAACCCTACATGCCCCGCCGGTCAGGTGCAGCGCCTGGTTCGGCCGTGCTGATAACGGCGTTCTGACGATACTCGATCCGCGGCCTTCGCCAGAACGGGAAGAACAGCAGGCCTGTGGTGCTGACTTGCCGCCAGGCGCCGTCTGTCCGCTCCTCCACGGCCCAGCGGTATGGGAACGCGCCGCGGTAGTGGACCCGCAGCCGGCACCGGTCACTCAGCCCGAACGCGAAGCAGTTGAGCGCCTCGTCCTCAGACGTGAAGTGCTCGTGCCAGCCGCCGAAGCTGACCACCCACTCGCCCGCCCCCTCGGTCAGGGACACCGGGAACCCCTCGGCGGTCGGCGGCTCGACGGTGACCGTACCAGCAACCACCCGGTACACCAACTCGGGGTGACGCTGGAGCCGTTCCACGATCCGCTCGACCGCACCCATTCCGTTGCCCCCTCCAATCGCCGAACGCGGAGCTGAGCGGCGCGCCTGGAAGGGCTGAGCCCGCCCACGCGCTGCCGGGCGCGTCCGCTCCCGCGGAGAGTTCGGCCGCGTCGCGTCGCAGCGCACCGCTCCGCGCCGCGTTCAGCCGCGTCGCGTCGCTCCGCTCGCGCTCCTGTCAGGCCGGTCGCGGGCGGCGTGGCCGGCCGGTGAGGCACTTGGACCGGGGGCCTCACGTCCCGTCAGGCCGGTCGCGCCGCCCCTGACCGGGACTCGCGACGCGGCTGAACGGCCACGCTCACCTGCCGGGGCCGCTCGGGGAGCCTGGTCTCGGTATAAGCCTAGACGCGGCCCCGGTCAGGTGCAGCGACTTGTTCGGCGACCCCGGTAAGGGCCACGACTTTACGAAACACAAAGATACGGACGAAAGGGGTAATACGGCTCTCGCGCTCCAACCTCAACCCCGCTTGTGCGGTCACGCGCAACCACTCACTCCGCGGCAGAAAATGGAAAAAGCCCGGGCCAAACGCCAACCCATTGAACAGGTCACGGAGGTGTTCAACGAGGACGACCCTCCCGTCACCGGTCAGGATGCGGCCAACCTCGGAGAAGAACGCGTTGCGATCCTCTGCTCTCCGGATCTCATGTGCCGTCATTAGCAAGAAGACTGCGTCCGCCCAGGCATCCGGGACCGGCAAGGAACTCACCCTTGCCCGCTCCGCAGGTACTGCACCTGTCATGCGGCGTGCTCGTGCAATGGCAGGCTCGGTCATGGCCGCTGGGTCGTAAATGTCGAGGACCTTGCCTTCCGAGCCAGGAAAGACGTCAGTCAACGGGGCGCTCGTTTCCTCTAACCCGGCGTTGATGTGGACCCAATGTGCCGGCGGACGCGGAAAGATGTCCGCCAGCCACCGCCACCGGGTCAGGGGGGACCGGTCAAAGACCAAGTGCGAGGCGAACAGCGAGGCGAAAGCAAACCATCCGGCCACTGCCGCCGCAATGCCGGCCAGCGCGCGAGCGAGACCAGGTAGCAGTGGCAAGGCCGCCACAACGATACCCACGACCAAGACCACCGCGGCCGCCGCGTAGAACGGCCAGTTGTACCGCGCAATCCTCAGCGCACCCGCGAAGTGCCCTTTTGTCCGTTGCGATGTCATCGCTTCCTCCTGCAAGCCCGCTCGGTTCTCGCACCGCGCACGGGCTGCCAGGCGACGCAAGCGAATCCCGATCAGCGTAAGAGCCATCGCCCAGAGCGTCCCGTACTCGAGTGGCGACCACTGGAGATCCAGTACCATCAGCAGCGCCAGAACCTCAAAGGCGAGCCCAAGGGCGAGGCACCAACCCCAGTAACTGCACCCCAGAATGAAGAAAGCCATGCCGGTCACCGCGGCGAACGGCGGATACAGTTTGAACTCTTGTTCGACGGCCCAACCACCAAGGACGGACCAGTGAGCAATCGCCACGGTGAACAGCGTGAGGAAATAACCGATCCAGACCGTCCACAGCAGTCGCTCGGCGGTACTGGTGGGGCGCAGCCCGGACGGCCGCCGCCACAGAAGGAGCGCAGCCGCCGATCCGAACCGGGCCGCCTCAATCGCTGACACCACAGGTAAGCCTTGGCCGGAGTGGAATGCCCAGAACTTGGCGGATTCGGTCAGCGCCATGATCGCTGCTAGCCCAAACAGGATGGTGCTGTAGTTCGCGAATTGCTCGTCGTAATGGCTGTGCTCCAGAAGCGATGCGACCCGGCTGACCAGGTTCAGAGTTCGGGCGTTGATGGACTCTCCGGCCAGGTAGCGCTCGAGATCTTCAGCGACGGCCCTGGCACTGGCGTACCGCCGCGTCGGCTCTTTCTCCAGGCACTTGAGGCAGATCGTCTCCAGGTCACGGTCCACATTCGGGTTCAACAGTCTCGGCGGTGCCGGGTCACGCTCGAGCACTTGGAGAATGGTGTCGAGGGGCGTTTCCGCCCGAAAGGGAGGGCGGCCGGTTATCAGTTCGTAAAGAAGGGCACCCAGCCCGTAGACGTCAACCGCCGGGGTCAGATCCTTTCTCCCGCCCGCTTGCTCTGGCGCCATGTAGCTGGGGGTGCCAAGAATGGCTCCTGTTCGGGTTTGTCCTGAATCCGCTTGCAGACGTTTCACCAGCCCGAAGTCCGTGACGTGCGGTTCCTCCGCGGCGTCGAGCAGCACGTTCGACGGCTTCAGGTCGCGGTGCAGGATGCCGTGCTCATGGGCGTGCTGGATCGCCCGGGCGACCGTAGCGGTGTGGCGCGCGGCGATCTTCCCCGGAAGGGGTCCCTCGGCGAGCCGCTGCGCCAGCGTTGGCCCCTCGACGTACTCCATGCTGAAAAAGGCACAGCCATCGGTTTCGCCAACTTCATAGATGCGGACAATGTTCGGATGGTGGAGGGTGGCGATCGCTTCCGCTTCCATCCGAAAGCGAGCCAAGTCGTCCGGACCGGCGACCGCCCCACTCAGAATGACCTTGACGGCCACGGTCCTGTGCAAGTCGAGCTGGTTGGCTTTGAACACAGCGCCCATGCCGCCCCGACCAAGTTCAGTCACGATCTCGAACTTTCCGAACCGCCGTCCCACGAGATCCGAAGCCGAAGGGGACGGCAGAGCCACGCCGTCGTTCCTCGGGGGTAGCGTCGGCTGTTCGCCTGAAGGAACAAAGCTCTTCGTGAGATCCGTCACAGCGCCCTCGTCAAGCAACGGCTTGTCGGTCGGGTAGCGGGAAGATTCCCGCCCCATTCCGGGTCGGTCAGGGTGAAGCTCTCCCCGTCGGTCTCCCACCCCTCGACGGCCCGTTGGCCGAGCCGCTCCAAGATCCCTGCCCGCAGGGCGTCCGCGTCGGGTGTGGTGATGGTCAGGGACATCGAGTACCTCCGGTCGAAACCCCACGCCAACGGAGCGAGTCACGCTCCCGGGCCGAACGACCCCGCTCAGCAGCCGGCGGGGCATCGGTGAGCTACGAACTCCCAGAAACGAATCATGCCCCGCCGGTCTGCTGCAGCGGATGGTTCGGCGTCTGGGCTACACCCGCTCCAGCACCCGGCCCCTGGCAACCACCCGCCCGCCCTCGCGGACGGTGACCGCGACGCCGGGCACCAGCGGGGAGTAGTCCACGCCGGGGTACATGAGCACCAACTCGAACACGGCCGGCTCGCCGAACACCGGCTGCGGGCCTCCGACGAAACGCACCCCGAGGTACTCGGTCCCGCCCTCGACCACCAGGTGCGGCATGTACCCGCCGTACCCGGCCGCGGACCACGGCGGCATCGGCGGGGCGTTCCGTCCGCCCTCGGAGCGGGGCAGGAACGTCAACTCGGCCGTCACCCGGCCGACGCCGTCCATCCGGTGTGCCTCCCTCGCCGAACGACCCAGTTCAGCAGCCCTCGCCGCTGAAGGGCCGTTGAACCCCGAACCAGCTTGAGCGGCGGGGGTCTGCTGCAACGATTGGTTCGGCGCGTGCCCCTTGACCAAGGGCCGGATGCGCGCAGTTCCGACACGCACCCTGTTCTTTTGTGCCACCACGTCTCGCAACCCGGCGCTAACAGCAACGTAGGTACAGGTAGCGCGACCGGAGGATGAACGCGTAGACGAACCCGACGAACATACGCCAGCCGCGGATGTTCGACCCCACCTCCAACTGGCACACCTCATCCTGCCGGACCTCGATCCACAGCGTGCCGCTCGAACACCAGTCGATCCGGGCGAGGACTTCGTGCCATCCCGGCGTCACGTCAATCTCGACCTCCGAACCTCGGCTGATCTCCGCTACCGGGACGCCATCGACAAAGAGCCTGTACTTGCGCAGCCAGTCCGCATACTGGGTCGGTCGTCGGATGCGAATCGCAGCCATCCGAGACCTCCTACTCGACCGCCGAACGACCCTGCTCAGCAGCCCGGCCCGCCTCGGGGAGCTACGAACTCCCAGGAAGCAACATGGCGGGCCGGGTCTGCTGCAGCGGATGGTTCGGCCTATGCCCCGCGCAATCGATGCAACAGCCCCTCGACCTCCTGCTGCCACTTGGCCGAATCCTCCGACTCTGCCCACAACTCCTTCAATTCGGAATTTTTGAGAATCCGCTTGACGACTCGCTGCGCCTTCTGAACCAGAGCGGGCTTTGGCGGCTTCTTGCCGACGAGCCAGGAGGTGACCTCGCCCGGGAGTTTGGCAGCCGGCTGGCCGATCAGGGCGGCCACGACCTCGGCAGCGGCGATGCCCCTCGAGGCCTCGGGCGCTTCCAGGTAATCCTCGGCTTCCAGTACCGCGTCAAACGCTTCGGAGATCGGCTCAGTGTCCTCTGCACCTTCGAGTTCACCGACCCAATCCAGCGCGTCGTCGTTCTCGAAGCTCCCATGCCCCCAGGCACCCATCAGCGATCCTCCGGTGGCCGAACGACCAAGCTCAGCAGCGGCGGGGGCTGCAAGAGCGTTGAACCCTGGAAACGCGACATGCCCCCGCCGTCTGCTGCAGCGACTTGTTAGCCGCCGCCCTCGACAATTGCTTGAAAATCAGCCAACACCTTCGGC
>DATLYH010000045.1:0-8221 GCA_035575035.1 Gemmataceae bacterium | reverse complement strand
GTCAGCCGGCCGGTCGAGGCGCTGCGGGGTCCACCGGCCTGCTCCCGCGGGGGGCGAGCGCTCGGAGCGTCCGCCGGCCGGTCGGCGGCTCGTAGTAACATCACCCGCCGCGGGCGCTGACCACAACTCGCGCGATCAGTGCCCTGGCCCGTGGCCGTGGTTGTGGCCCTCCTGGAAGAGTGGGTGGCGCGGGTTGCCGCCCGCGATGACGTAAGCGATCAGGTCGAGGATCTCCTCGCGCGTCAGCTTGTCAAGCAGCCCCTTGGGCATGATCGAAGTGGGGGCCTTCTCGCGCAGGGCAATGTCCGACTTCTTCAGCACCACCGGTTCCGTCTTCACCAGCGGATTTTCGACCACCTTCACCGCCTCCGGCGTCTCCTCGACGATGATCCCGGTAATCGTCTGGCCTGCGTTGGTGGCAAAGACGTAGGTCTGGTACTTCTCGTTGATGCGGTAGGAGGGCTCCACCAGGTCGCGGAGGATGTCGGCCGGCTTCAGCTTGGGATCGAGCTTGGCCAGGTCGGGGCCGAACTCCTGGCCGACGCCGTTCAATCGGTGGCAGGAGACACAGGCGGCTACCTGGAACAGCTGCTTGCCGTTGCTGAAGGAGCGGCCGTCCTTCATCTGCTCCACCGCGGCGACCAGGTCTTCGAACTTCCATTCGGTCCGCGGCCGGACGAACTTGAGCAGTTCGTCGGCGATCGGTAGCGGATGCCGGGCCAGGTAGGCCGTGGGATCGAGCAGGTACTCGTCCAGGTCGGCCACAACGTACATCGCCCCGTACATGCGCCGCCAGTGGCCAGGGTAGGTGCAGACGTAGGGGTAAACGCCCGGCTCCTTCGGCGCCTCGAAGGTCAGCCGCTGGGTATCACGCGGCTGAAGCAGCCGGCTGGCGAAGAGCACCTTCGGCGAGGCCGGCACATAATGCCGTTCCAGGGCGCCCGGCTCGGTGGCGGTGGCCTCGGCCAGCGTGCCGATCTCTTCGAGTGCCCCAGGCCGGGTCACCACGAAGTTGTGCGGCATCAGGTCGTTGTTCTCGAAGATGATCTCCACCGGCTTGCCGGCCGGGACGGCGATGCGCTCCTTGTCGAAGAGCATCTGATCCGGCACGGCTCCCAGGCGGATGACCCGCACGCCCAGTTCGCCCAGCTCCTTGCGGACCTGGCGGGCCTCGGCCGGCGGCAGCAGCGGTGCAAGGGCCTCGGCCAGCTGCATCGCGTCCAGCACCGCCGGGGCCGTGCGCTCCGCCGCCGGGATGGTGCGCACATAGGCGAGGAGGCTGTCCAGCAGCGGCTTCGCTTCCTCCTTCGGCCAGTGGACGACCGGGATGCGCTGCAAGGCCTGGATGGCCGCGTGCCGGTCGATGTCCTCACGAATGAAGCGAGCCAGCGCCTTGAACGTCTTGACCTCCTCGCCCCGGACGTAGGTCAGGGCGTTCATGGCGGCCCGGCGGAGGGAAGCTTCCGGCCCGCTGCCGCCCACCTCGTAGGTGGCGCTCACCTCAGGGGCAGGGAGCTTTTCCTTCTGGAAGACCACCTTCCGGTGATTGTCGAGAATCTGGATCGTGAAGCCCTCCAGCCGCTTGCCGAGGCCGGCGTCGGTGCGGTTGTAGATCACGACCGCATCGATCGGTCGTTCCTGACCCAGATCGACCTCCCACCAGGGGTTGGCGGTGTTCTCCTCGGTGTGGGTCTGGCCGCCGTCGGCGTAGCGGCCGCTGCGGTTGCCGTCGATGGCACGGCTGGCGTCGCCGCCGTGGGCGGTGTTCTTCTGCGATGCCCGACCCTGGCGGGCGACGTTGCGGCCGTCGCTGTAGACTTCGACCTCGGCCAGCGTCAGCGTCCGCCGCCGGCCCGGCAATTCGATCCGCACGAAGCGGCCGACCGTCCCTTTGCCTGTCGGCGCCGCGGCGGCCAGTTCCTTCGGCAAGCCGTACAGCAGCGGCTCAACCTTGGGGTAGAGACTTGCCCGCACGCTGGGATCGCGAATCAACGGCATGGCGTTGACCAGGTCTTGCAGCGCTGGCAGCGACTTCGCGGCCAGCGCCCAGGCCCGGTCGATGCCGCCGTCCGCCGCGATCAGGGCCACGAAACCAAGCTGCCGGGTCACCGGATGCCGTGCGCTGGTCGCCAACCTCTCCAGCTCGGCCCGCACGCCCGCCAGTTCCTTGGCATCGCGGCTGGTAAGCAGCCGGACCAGATCAAAGACCACACTCTCGTCGCGGTCGCCGCTTTGCCCATCCTGGTCCGCGATGGCATCGAGCAGCACACGCAGCTCGGTACTGTTTGCCAGCTTGGCCAGGCCGGCCAGCGCCTCGCGGCGGTGCTCGTCACGGACCCCCTTGCGGAAGAGCAATTCCAGGTAGACGGCCCGGCTGCGCTTCATCTTGAGCAGCTGGTCGGTGCTCAGGCTGCGCAGGAAAAAGCGGGCGCCGGCATCGCTGCGGAAGGCGATCGGCCGTCCCTCGGCGAGGGCCTTCTTCCAGATCGGCTCCAGGGCCTTCATGGTTTCGTTGCGAGTGTAGTCAAGGTAGATGTCCGACGGGTGCTCGGCCGAGATAAGGGCCACCTCGATCGCCTCGGGGTCGGTGAAGAAGCTGGCGGCGCGGACCGCCTCCAGGCGGACACGCGGGTGCGGGTCGGCGGCCAGCTTGCGGAGCAGCTCCAGGGCCTCAGGCACGCGATCCCGCCAGTAGCAAAGGACGCGGGTGGCCGCGGCCCGGGCACGGTGGTCCGGCGAGCTGAGCACTCGCTTCAGAAGTTCGGGATCGACGACATTGTGCTGTTGATGGACCCAGAGCGCCTCGGTCAGGTGATGCTGATACTCGGCATCGTTCGGGTTCAGGGCGGCGACCCACTTCTTCACCGCGGCAATGACCTCGTCGGTATTGCGGGCGCTCAGCTCGATCCGGGCGCGGTAGCGGACGCGGTCTTCCGGTTCCTGGAGCAGTTCAAGCAGTTTCTCGATCGGCTCGCCGGCCACCTTCACCGGCTTGAGCAACGGCCGGTTCTCATAGGTGACCCGGTAGACCCGACCGTGGGTGCGGTCGCGGTTGGGGTCGCGCAGGTTGTGCTGCATGTGGCCGATGATCGGGTTGTGCCAGTCGGTGAAGTAAATGGCGCCGTCGGGCCCCATCTCGATGTCGGAGGGACGGAAGTTGGGATCGCTGGAGTAGACGATTGGCTCGACCTCAGTGCCGATGAAGCTGGCGCCGTGCTCGTCAAGCTTGTACTGGAGGATGCCCTGGAAGCCGATGACGTTGGGGACCAGCAGGTTGCCCTGGTTCTCGGGAGGGAAGTGCCGGCTGGAGAGAATCTCGACGCCGGGGCAGGGCCGAGTCCGCTGTTGGTAAACCTGCGGCGGTCGGGGATGCTTCAGCGGGAACGGCAGGTAGCCGGAGAAGAGGGCCGCATGGTACGGCTGGGCGCCGGTACCGTCGATGACGATGTCCTGGCCCCAGCGGTCGAAGACATGACCATGCGGATTGGCGAAGGGGCAGGTGATATAGACTTCGAACTTCTGAGTGCGCGGCTCATAGCGGAAGACGCCGGCATTGGCACAGCGGACCGGCGGCCCATAGGGCGTCTCCACCTGGGTATGGTGGAAGGTCCCCTCCTGGAAATAGAGCGCCCCGCCCGGGTCGAGTGTGAAACTGTTGGCCGTGTGGTGCGTGTCGGCCGTGTCGAGGCCGTGCAGGATGCGCCGGCGGACATCGGCCTTGTCGTCACCATTGGTGTCCTGGAGGAACATCAGGTCGGGTCCCTGGGCCACCAGGACCCCGCCGCCCCAGAATTCGAAGCCGGTAGGGTTGTGCAGACCGTCGGCGAAGACGGTGGCCTTGTCGGCCTTGCCGTCGCCGTCGGTGTCCTCCAAGATAAGGAGCTTGTCGTTCATCGGCTCCTTGGGCTTCCAGTGCGGATAGGTCGGCCAGGTCGCCACCCACAGCCGGCCCTTCGTGTCAAACGCCATCTGCACCGGGTTGATCAGGTCGGGGAACATCTCCTCCGAGGCGAACAGGTTCACCTTCATCCCCTTGGCGACGGTCATCTTTGTGATTGCCTCCTCGCCGCCGAGGAAGAGATGGGTGCCGTTCGGTCCCGGGCCGGGCTTGTTGGTCTTGACCGGGATGAACGGCGGCGTGTTGCTGTCGTCCACCTTCAGGTCTTTACCCTGGGCCACGGCCCAGATGCGCTTGTCGCGGTTGGCGGTCATCACATCGAGGACCTCCAGCTCGCGCTGCAAGACCTCGTAGTTGGACTGGTCATCGGGGGCGAACTTTAAGAAGGCCCGGTCGCCGTAGGTCGAGTAGCCGTCCACGGTGCGGTAGCGATGGAACCAGTAGAAGTTCTTGTCGCGGACGGCCTGGCGGAGTTTTTCGATCGCCTCCGGATCGCGGCGCGGCTCCGGTTGGTCGGCGAAGAGCGCCCGGTCGATGATCTGGGCCACCAGGCGGTTGCCCTGTTCATTCAGGTGGACGCCGTTGATGGTGAGGTGCGACTTCGTCGCGGCGTACAACTGGCGTGTGGGCCGGTAGAGGTCCACGAAGGGGACCTGATTGGCCCGGGCGACCTCCGCCATCGCGGCGGTGTAAAGCTCAATGCGTTTGTTGTTCTCGCTGCCGTCGGGCAGGTTGCGGTCGCCGAGATTCTCGTGGGCAATGGGTGAAAAGAGGACCAGCCGCGGGGCACTTTTACCGTTGTACTTCTGGCTCAGGGTGTGCTTGATGAAGGCGTCGAGGTCCTTCTTGAACTTGTCGAGTCCCGCCGGACCGGCGAACGACTCGTTGTAGCCGAAGAAGGCAAAGATCACGTCGGCTTTCGTGTTCGTCAGCTCGAAGCGGTTGGCGCGGACCGCGCTGGGGTTGGCCAGCTTCCGCGGCTGCGGCACCGGTGCCGACCCGGCCAGCCACTGGTCGGGAGTACCGAAGTCCATGGAACGGAGCCGAATCGTCAGCTCGTCGCCGGAGAAGCCGAGGTTGCGGATGACCAGCTCATGCTTGGGGAAGCGGCTGTGGAGCATCGTCTCCAGCCAGCCGTCATGCTGCATGCGCTCGGCGAGGGTGTTGCCGATGATGCAGATGTGGTCGCCGGGCCGGATTTCGAGCTTGGCGACCGGTTGGACGGCGGCGGCTCGGAAAGGGGTGTGGGTCACGAAAGCGAGGGTCAGGCCGGCGAGGACGACAGCGAGCGTCAGGAGCACGGCACGGCCGTGACGCCGGAGGCGTTGACAGAGTCCGGTCATGGAAGTTGGCCTCGGGTTGGTTTGGCACCTACAGGGACAGGGCAAGGGCGCTGCCCCGGCTGCTGGCAAGCATAGCAATCGGCTTCTCCATCAGCGCGGTCTTGTCCGAAGTTACTGAGCCGGGAGGGACTCGAACCCTCGACCCTGTGATTAAAAGTCACATGCTCTGCCGACTGAGCTACCGGCTCGCCCTTGTCATCATCTTAGCGGGGTAGGCCCATGCCGTCTCGGTTGGTCGTTGCAGGTCGAACCGGCCGATGGCACCGACTGACAGCCGGTGCCGCGACGGGGCCGCAGAGGCGGTCGCGGTTCGGGAGAGTTGGTCCATGCCCCACCGGCCCGCGGACACGGGCCGCTCGCCACCGGCCAGCTGACGCGGTGGGTGAGCGGCCGGCGTGAGCCGGCCGGTCGAGGCGCTGCGGGGTACACCGACCCGCGGACACGAGCCGCTCGCTTCCGCCAGCGCCCCGGTTGGCATGGGAGGTCCTGTCCTTTACGCGCGGACGGTTGCTCACGCGGTCGGCAGGCCGGCCTACCCTTCCCGCTCGAACTCGTCGGCCTCCTCGCCGATGAACTCCTCCAGCGGCAATTCGACGGCCTCGCCGCGGCGGGCGCTGCGGGCCACCGCTTCGGTGAACTCCATGTAGGCCACACCGGTCGCGAAGTCGGTCAACTGGGGCGGCTCGCCGCCGCGAATGGCATCCACGAAGTCGGCCTCGACGCGCCAGGAGCGGGCCTTCTCCGGCGGGATCGGGATTTCCTCCAGGGCATCGGCTCGGCCGGGCACCGCGCCGCGGCGTTTGCTGGCGCCGCGGATGCGGTCGGTGGCCAGGTCGTAGTACAGCACTCCCTCCGAGCCATACAGCCAGATACCCATTTCCTGGCCGAAGGGGGTCACGCCGCTGAAGTGATAGACGGCGCGGGCGCCGTTCTCCAGCACCGCCAGCACCTGGACGCTGTCGGGCGTGCCTACCGGCCGCAGCACGCCACTGGTCGGGTCGATCCGCCGTGGGATGAAGGCGTGTACCTGGGCCAGCACCCGCACCGGCGGCGGCACCCAGCGCAACAGCGTCTCGTGCACGATCCCCAGCGACAGCATGTTGAAACCCGACAGGTTGACATCCTGCCGCCACGACAGCGGGGCGGCCGGGTCGGCCAGCGACGCCGACAGGCCGACGACATGGACTTCGCGCAGCTCGCCCAAAAAGCCCGACGCGATCAGCTCGCGCATGACATCGTGCCCCTTCAGCCCGTAGGGGCTCGGCACGATCTGGGTGACTAGGTGGGGATGGCGGCGGGCCGCTGCCAGCATGCGGTGGGCCTCGGCAGCGTTCATGCTCATCCGCGCCTCGGTGAGCACGTGCTTGCCCGCTTCCAGGGCTGCCAGCGTGATCGGGCAGTGCAGGTACGGCCAGGTGCCGATCACGACCGCGTCGATGTCGGGGTCGGCTACCAGTGCCTGCCAGGTCTCGAAAGTGCGCGGGATGCCGTACTCGCGGGCGACGGCGGCCGTGGACTCGGGCCGCCGATTGCAGACCGCGACGATCTCGACATCAGGGATCGCCCGCAGGCCAGGAATATGTCGGGCCCGGGTGTTGGCTCCTGCCCCAACCAAGCCGACTCGTAGAATAGATGGCACGGTGTAACTCTCGGCAAAAGGGATGGAATCGGCACTAGGGTCTTGCATTCGCCCGCGCTGGGGATTACAAGACCTGAGATGGCACCTAGGTTTCTTTTACAAGGAGAGCTGACATGCGCCAACTGTTCGTCGCCGTCGCGGCGATCGCTGGGCTCGGCCTGCTGACGGGCCTGACCCAGGCGGGCAAGGTGGAGGTGAAGGGGGCTCACCTCTGCTGCAACCAGTGTGTCAAGATCGTCGGCGCGACGCTGGCCAAGGTGGACGGCGTCTCGGAGGCTAAGTGCGATCGTGATACCAGGACCGTCACCTTCACAGCCAAGGACTCCAAGGCGGCCACCGCCGGCGTCAAGGCCCTGTTCGACGCCGGCTTCTTTGGGACCGCCACCGAGGACGGCAAGCCGATCAAGCTGGAAGAGGCAACGCCCCGGAAAGGCGAGCGGGCCAACGAGGTCACGGTCAAGGCCGTCCACGTTTGCTGCAAGCAGTGCCAGAACGCCATCGACGCCCTGTTCAAGGACGGCAAGGTGAGCTACGAGGGCAAAGGCCCGCAGCGGGATGTCAAGGTCAGCGGCACGGGCCTGGACAAGGCGGAAGTGCTGGAGACGCTGCGTAAGGCGGGCTTCAACGGCAAGGTCGATTGACCGGCCGAGGCTGTCTACGGCCCGGGCGGGACCGGCGTGGGTCCTTGCCCGGGCCGCGGCCCCGGCGAGTTGTTTCCGCCCTCGACAAAGCCGACGGTCTGGTGCGGTCCGGATGGGCCGGCCCCGGCGATTGCTCCCCCGCTGCCGGGGTGTAGCAGCCGTTCCCATGCCCGGGCGTCCGGCGGCAGTTTCTGGCCGGTGGCAGCCTGGAGCGACTCATGGGCGGCATCGCGCAACGCCACATCCTTCTCCGTCCGCAGCACGTGGACGAGGGCCTCCGTCGCCTGATAATGCTGGAACTTCGCCAGTGCCCGCACGGCAGCGAGCCGCACTTCCATTGCCTGCTGTCGGCCCTGTCCCTCCGGCTGCGGCTCACGGACCACCGTGGTCAGCAGTTCCACTGCCCGGGGATTGCCGGTCTGCCCCAGTGCCATCAGCGCCTGACATTGAATGCGGCTGACCATCTCCGGGGAGAACGTGCTCACCAACTCGGTTCGCTTGCCAGCCGGCACGTAGGCCCCCGTGATCCCGGATGGGTCGAGTCGCTGCTCGGTCACGGCATAGTAGGCATCGATCAGCCCCTGCACTGCCCGCGGGTCATGGAAGCGGCCCAGCGCCTGGATGGCGGCCAGCCGGCAGAGCGGCCGGCGGTCGCCCACCGCCGTGTTGACCAGGAGGGTGACGACCCGGTCCTGTTCGG
>DATLYH010000044.1:0-8427 GCA_035575035.1 Gemmataceae bacterium | reverse complement strand
GGGGGAGAGGGGTGGGGGGTGAGGGGGGCGAGTGGCTAACCGAATTCCTGGCCCGGCCGCGGAAGGCGAACAGCATTCCCAGTGCCGTCAGGCACGCCGTGATGATGCTCCAGACCGACGACCGCGGCACACTTCGGCTGGGCAGCTTCGGGTTCGACGGCAGGCCATACGTCTCGGGCCGGTCCACCAACAGGTAGAAGGCGTTCAGGCCGCCTAGCACCTTCTCGTCGGCACCATAGAGGTATGCGTCTGTCTGTCCCTCGGCATGCAGCTGGGCGACGCGGGCCTGGGCTTCTTGGCGGAGTTGCTGCAACGGCCCGAAGCGGATCGATCCAGTGGGGCACGCCTGAGCGCAGGCAGGGACCAGGTTGTGCTGCAGCCGGTCATAGCAGAATGTGCACTTCTGGGCGACGTGCCGGGTCGGGCTGATGTGGATGACGCCGAAGGGGCAGGCGGCGATGCAGTCGCGACAGCCGTTGCAGGCCGGGGTGTTGATGTAAACGGTATCGAACTCGGTGCGGAGGATGGCCCCCGTCGGGCAGACTTCCAGGCAGGGGGCGTTGGCGCAATGCTTGCAAACGTCGGACATCATCAGCCAGGCGGCCTGGCCGCGGTCGGCGCTGAACTGCTCGATGAACTTGACGTGCCGCCAGTTGACATCGGAGAAGCCGCCGGTGTTGTCGTAGCTGTTGCCGCTGAGTACCGGCAGGCCGTAGCGCCCCGGTCCTCGGCCGGCGGGCAGGTCGTTCCACTGATGGCAGGCGACCTGACAGGCCTTGCAGCCGATGCAGATGGTCGTGTCCGTGAAGAAGCCTACGGCCTCGGGCATGGGGCCGTCTCCGTCAGCTGATCCTCATGAGTGGCGGGCCATGTTCTCCGCCAGCATGTTGCAGAACAGCGCTCCCTGTTCGATGGCGTCGTCCAGGGCCTGGTGCGTGTGCTTGAGCGGGTCGAACCAGCGCTTGGGCATGTTCCGTTTGACCGCCTCGCGGTACTCGATCTTCAGCAGGGCCATCGCATAGGTCTTTATATCGAGCGCCGAGAAAGAGAACGGGCTCTCGCCAGTGAAGCGGATCAGGTACCAGTAGACAAACAGGAAGTCAAAGGCGGCCGGGTAGGCAACGAAGACCGGCCGGCCGGGCAGCTGCTTGAGCCAGGCCACATAGCGGCGCATGGCCGCGGCCGGGTCTTCCGGATTGCTCCGCGCCGCCGCCCAGGCCTCGGGATGCTGGCTCCACCACGCCATCGTTCCCGGATCGCCGGACGCGCCCGGCAGCGTCTCCAGGTTGGCGCTGAAGGTGTCGATCAGGGTCTTGTCCGCGAGGAAGGCCGCGGAGGCAAAGCTGAGCATCGAGTGCGGCCCCGGGATCGGGCCGTCGGTCTCGACATCGGTGCTGACGTAGACTTCGGCCATGGGAGGCAGCTGCTCAGGGTTGAGTTTGCAGGTTCTGCAGCATCGCCTGGACAGTGCTTTTCAGGTTTGGCAGATCGTTCTCCACAATCGCCCAGACGCGCGCGACATCCACACCCAGATAGTTGTGCACGAGGACATTTCGGAAACCTGAGATGCCCGTCCAGTCGGTTTGCGGGTACTGCGCTTTGAGCGCGTCCGACAGGCGTTGAGTGGATTCCGCCAGCGTCTGAAGGTTACGCAGCACCGCGTCCTGGATCAACGTCGAGGCCAGGAATGCGGACTGCCCACCCGCGGTGTACTGCTCGATACGGGCGATGCACTCACTGATGTGGATTAAGTACAGCCTGTCATCCTTCATAACGGCACCGCTTCGTCCAGGACGCGTTCCCGAATATACCAGTGCAGTCCCGCCTCGGTTACCACATCTACCTTGCGGCCCAGCAGCTCTTGCAGGTCCATGAGCAGGCCACCGAGGTCAAACAAGCTCCGGCCGGGTTCGAGATCGACCAGCACGTCCACGTCGCTTTCTGGGCCGGCCTCGCCTCGTGCCACCGAGCCGAAGATTCGCAGATTCCGCGCGCCGTGCCGATCGGCGATCTGCAGGATCTCCTCCCGTTTGGCCTTCAGGAGTTCCTCGATGTTCATGGCTCTTCTCCCGGTCAACGCACTGGGTTTCTTCTCTCCTCATTCTACCCCTTGCTCACCCGGCACACGAACACCTTCGCCTCGTGGATGGTCACGTTCGGGTCGCCGACCAGCGCCGACAGATCGTTGACCACGTCCCCCGTGGTCAGTCCCTTGTAGCCCCAGTGCCACGGCAGGCCGACGTGATGTACGACCTTGTCCCGGAGGCGGTATGGCCGGATGCGGCGCGTCACCAGCGCCTTGGCCCGGATCGAGCCGCGCGGCGTCGTGATCCGGACCCAGTCGGTGTTACCGACGCCGATCTCGGCGGCATGCTCGGGCGAAAGCTCGCAGAACAGCTCCGGCTGTAGCTCCGCCAGCCACGGCAGCCACCGGCTCATCGTGCCGCTCAAGTGGTGCTCCGTCAACCGGTAGGTCGAGAGCACGCACGGATAATCCGGCGAGCCGACCTCGGCATACGGATTGCCCCGGACCTTCCAGACCAGCGCAGCCGGGTTCGCCTGCTGACGGTAGACGATGTTGGCGACCGGTGACTCATACGGCTCATAGTGGGCCGGCAGCGGGCCGTCCACCAGGCCGGTCGGCACGTATAGCCACCCCTTGCCGTCCGCCTTCAACAAGAAGGGAGAGGTGCCGTCATGGGCGGCCAGGCCCACGCCGTTCGGCTCAGCCTTGGCGTCCGGCGGCTTGCTCGCCGGGAAGTCCGGCACATCCAGGCCGACCCAGCGCTTTCGCTCGGCGTCCCAGTAAACGTAGCCGCGGTGTCCTTCTGCTTTCGCCAGACGGGCCTCCTTGGGCCAGGGGTTCCCCTGCGGGTCGGCGGACGCGCGGTTGTAGAGGATGCGGCGGTTGCCCGGCCAGGCGAAGCCCCAGCCGGACGAGACCCACTCGTCCCCCCGGCGGTTGGCCGCGTGGTTCCGGCCATCGGCGTAGATGCCGGTGTAGATCCAGGCGCCGCAGGCCGTGCTGCCGTCGTCGCGCAGTTCGTCGGCCGAGCGCAACGGCGCGCCATCCTTCAGCGGATGAGCACTCCCCGCCGGCCAGCGGTAGCCGTTGATCTCCTTCAAGACCAACTCGGTCGAGGGCTCGTCCTTGATCCGCCATTCGGCGTTGGCCTGGGGATCCAGGTAGTCCCAGGTCAGGTCCTGGATTGGCCGGTCGCGCGGCTGGCGGCTGTCGGCGTACAGTTCCTTGAGCAGCCGGCCCAGGTGGTAGGTGAACCAGGCGTCGGAGCGGGCATCGTCGGGCGGATCGACGGCCTTGTCATGCCACTGCACCAGGCGCTGGGTGTTGGTGAAGCTGCCGTCCATCTCGGGCACCGCAGCCGCCGGCAGGAAGAAGACCTCGGTCTTGATGTCCTCGGGCCTCAGCCGGCCGTCCTGCACCTCGGGGGAGTCCTTCCAGAAGCTGGCCGTCTCTGTCTCGTACAGATCGCGCACCACCATCCAGTCGAGCTTGGCCAGCGCCTGCCGCTGGAACGAGGCGTTCTGCCCACCCACCGCTGGGTTCTGACCCATGACAAAGAAGCCCTTGATCTGCCCCTGCTGCATCGCCACGAACATCGGCAGGTGGGAATGGTCGCCAACGTTCTTGGGCAAGTAATCGAAGCAGTAATCGTTTGCCGCCGTGGCCGCCTCGCCAAACCAGGCCCGCAGCTGGCTGACAAGGAACTTCGGCAGGTTGGCCCAGTACGAGGTCGGAGTTGTCTCCTGCTTGATGTAGTCAAGCAGGGTGTCATGGTTGCGGAGGGCGCTGGGCGCGTTCAAATAGCCGGGCAGGAGGTTGTAGAGGGTGGCGATGTCGGTCGATCCCTGGATGGTGGCATGGCCGCGCAGGGCCAGAATGCCGCCGCCGGGCCGGCCGATGTTGCCCAGCAACAGTTGCAAGATGGCAGCGGCGCGGATCATCTGCACGCCGGTGGTGTGCTGTGTCCAGCCGACGGCATAGCAGATGGCGCCGGTGCGGTCGGGTCCGGCGTTGGCCAGGAGGGTCTCGGCCACCTTGAGGAAGGTTTCGCGCGGGGTGCCGCAGACCTCCTCGACCAGCGCCGGGGTGTAGCGGCGGAAGTGGCGGCGCAGCACCTGGAAGACGCAGCGTGGGTGTTGCAGCGTTGGGTCCTGCCGGGGGCGCGGGCCGATCAGTTTGCCAACCTGCTCCGTGAATGACTGGCCCCTTCCTTCCCCCGGCGCGGGCTCGGACCGCGGCGAACCGGCCGGCTCCGTGTCGTAGCGCCATGTCTGCGGGTCGTACTTGCCGGTCTGCGCATCAAAGCCGGAGAACACGCCATCGCCATCCTCGGTGTCCTTGAAATCTTCACTGATCAGGGTAGCGGCGTTGGTGTAGTGGACCAGGTAATCGTGGAAGAAGCGCTCGCGCGGCGAGCGCTCGGCCGGGGCCTTGCGGAAGATCGGCTCATGGTGCTCCAGGACGTGGCGGATGAGAGCGCCAAGGAAAACGATGTCGGTGCCGGCGCGCAGCGGGGCATAGATCTGGGCCATGGCCGAGGTGCGCGTGAAGCGCGGGTCGGCATGGATGACGGTGCAGGGATCCGGCGTGCGGGTGCGGGCCTGCATCACCCAGCGGAAGGCGACCGGATGGCACTCGGCCATGTTCGAGCCCATGATGAGAATGCTGTCGGCATGGCGGAGGTCGGCGGCGAAGGTGGTGGCGCCGCCACGACCGAACGAAGTGCCCAGACCGGGCACGGTGGCGCTGTGTCAGATCCGCGCCTGGTTTTCAAGGAAGACCACCCCCAGCGCCCGCATCAGCTTGCACTGGAGGTAGTTCCACTCGTTGTCCATGGTCGCCCCGCCGAGCGAGGCGATGGCCAGCGTGTGGTTGACGCGCTTGCGCAGCGGTCGGCCGTCCTGATCGAGGACTGGCTTCCCCTCCGAATCGCGCGGCTCCCACCACTCGCAGAAGGTCTGGTCGCGCGTCTGCTTGGTCAGCTCGGCAATGCGCCGCATCGCCCAGTCGAGCGTCTTGGTTTTGTCCCAGTCCCGGGCGCCGGGGGCGCGATACCAGACCCGGGTGACACGGTGAGGGTTGACGGCAAGCTGAAAGGTGGCCGCCCCTTTGGGGCAGAGGGTGCCGCGGTTGATCGGGCTTTCCGGGTTGCCTTCGATATTGATGATGGCACCATCGCGGACGGCAACCAGCTGGCCGCAGCCGACGGCGCAGTAGGGGCAGACGCTCGGCACCTCGCGGGCGCTGGCGATCTTCAGCCGCCGCACCTCTGCCTGCGCCGCCCGCAGGTCGAGGCCGAGTCCCAGCAAACCGCCCAGCGCGAAGCCGCCACCCACCGAAGTTTTCAGGAAATCGCGCCGGGTGATGCTGCCCGTACCGCCGGACATGACGGAACCCTCCCAGGAAGGCCGGAATAGAAGGCAAGCCTTCCCTTAGCATAGAGGAGTCCCCGGCGGGCTTGAAGCGCGATTCGGGTCAGCCGTGGCGAGCGATTCTGTCACTCACTTCTTCGCCAGGATCTCACGCACAATCCGAGAGTTCTCACCCACCTGGTCGCCGAACTGCTGGTACATGCCGACGATCAGGGCATCGGTCGGTTTGATATTCGCCAGGGCGGTCTCGAAGCAGCGGCGGACCTCGGCGGGGCTGCCGATGCGCCGGCCCGCTGCCAGCACCTTGTAGGCCAGGCAGGGCTTGCGCGCCGCCTGGATCACCTTGAACATCCGCGGCGGGTCGGACGGCAAATAGATCTCGCCCAGCGGCAGGTCGCTGCCGAGGATCTTCTGGAACTCCTCGCGCGGCCGGGTCAGGTAGTACAGGCAGCACATGTAGTAGTCAACGTCCCAGCCCTTCTCCTCGGCCAGCTCGATCAGGGCCGGGTTGTGGGCCGACAGGCCGACCAGTACGCCGGTGTCGCGGATGCGCTTGAGCAACCCGGTCAGGACATCAAGTTTGCCCTGGCGGTGCAGCCGCTCGGCCAGCGCCCCATGCGGCGCGATGCCGATCGGCCGGCGCCGGGCCGCGTCCTCGATGCGGTCGGGATAGCGATCCCAGTCCGGCTTGCCCAGGCAGAGCCAGTGGACCTTGCAGCCGGCGGCGCGGACCCGGTCCACGTCTTCCAGGGTGCGCTGGTCGTAACTGTTCTGCCAGGTGTTGATGCCGGCCTGCTCGCAGCGCTTGATCAGGGCGACGACCCGTTCCGGCGTGTGCCAGTCGATCATGTGCTGACTGAATAGTTTGTTGAAGTGCGAATGGCCGTAGATCGGGTTGCCGCCGATGATCAGCCGGGTGACCTGGTGCGGCCCTAACTTGATAGTCGGCAGCAGCGGCTCAGCGGGTGGGTCGGCCGCGGCGGCGGATTGGGTCAGGATCGTCACACCCGCGGCCAGCCCGGCGGCCTGTTGCAGGAAGTCACGGCGGCTGGCGGAAGCGGAATCGGTCGGGTGGGCGGGGTGGTTGTCAGATGGGTGCATGGTGAGGGCCTCCCTGAGCAAGGAAACGACATCGCTTTTCAGTGCGGCTCCAGGATAACGTCTGCTCTCGTCGGGTACAAAGGAATTGCGATGCCATCATTCCTTGACGAATGCTCCGTCGCTCGGTCAACTACGGTTTATGGCAGCGAAACGACGACTGGTGGTGATCACGGGGGCGACGCGCGGGCTGGGCCGGGCCATGACGGCGAAGCTGGCCGCGCTGGGCCACACGGTCCTGGGCTGCGGCCGTTCGCCCGACCGGGTGGAGGAATTGCGTCGCTTGTTTGGCCCGCCGCATGATTTCGACACAGTGGACGTGGCCAACGACGGCCAGGTCCGGGCATGGGCCGAACGGCTGCTGGCCAGCCACGGGTCGCCCGACTTGCTGCTGAATAATGCCGCCCTGATCAACCGCTGTGCCCCGCTCTGGCAGGTGCCGCGCGAGGAGTTTGACCAGGTGATCGACGTCAATATCAAGGGGACGGTCAACGTCCTCCGCCATTTCCTGCCGGCCATGATCGCGCGGCAGAGCGGGGTGATCGTCAACTTCAGCTCAGGCTGGGGCCGTTCGACCTCGCCGCAGGTCGCCCCTTACTGCGCCACCAAGTGGGCGATCGAGGGGTTGACCCAGGCGCTGGCCCAGGAGCTGCCGCGCGGCCTGGCTGCCGTCGCTCTGAATCCGGGGGTCATCGACACCGACATGCTGCGGACTTGCTGGGGGGACGAGGCGGGCGGCTATCCGGACCCCGCGACCTGGGCCGAGCGGGCCGTCCCCTTCCTGCTGCAGCTCGGCCCGCGCCACAACGGCGAATCGCTAACGGCGCCCTCCTGAGGTGGCAGGCGCAGGTCAATCCTTTCCCAGCAAAAGATCGATGACCCAGCAGCCGCGGACGTGGGGGCCCCTCTCCTGGCAGTGGTGGATGACGTTCCAGTGACTGCAGCCGGCGTCGATCAGGGCGTCGGCGAGGATGGGCAGGTCGTCGAAGCGCTGTTTCTCGTAGATGTTGCGGGCGATCTTCACCACGCATTCATCATTCCAGCGCAGCCACGAATCCTCTGCGTAGATGCGCCGGAACGGGTTGCCGACGATCTCGCGAAGCAAGCCGGCCTGGACTGCCCGCTCGACGGCCCCCATGATCTTGCCGCCGTTGAAAATGACCCAGGTGCCGGGGTCGGGATACTCGACTATCTCGGCTGCATAGCGGGCGGCCCCGGCGGCGTCGGCCCAATCCTGCACGGCGCAATAGGCCGCTGCGGTCGCCCGGCCCCGGCTATT
This sequence comes from Gemmataceae bacterium, assembly GCA_035575035.1. GTDB lineage: Bacteria > Planctomycetota > Planctomycetia > Gemmatales > Gemmataceae > DATLYH01. The sequence continues at coordinate 653 of DATLYH010000044.1, read as the reverse complement.
GTCCGGGAAAAAGCCCAGGAGGGCGTTGCGTGCCTGCACCAGATCGCCGTGTCCGGCCTGGCCGTCGGCGTACCGCTCCGCCACCTCGACCGCCTGGCGCGCCCGTCGGTCCAGGAAATCCCAGATGCGCCGGCAACAGGCGCAGGTGAAGAGCCGGCGCTTGCGATCACTGACCCCGACGTCAAGAAACGCCAGCATCCGCTGCGGATCGGTGCAGCCCAACCACTCGGCCTCGGTCATCGGGGTCATTTCTGCTCCCTGTTTCTCATCGGTATGCTAGAGTTTCTCGGGCGACGCCTTGCTCCATTGTTCCTGACGCCGGCCCGTTCCGGCGTCGCAGCCCGGGTCCGCAATGCTCTGGGATAAGTTCCTGCCGATGGCGCTGGCCGCACTGGCCGCCACCAGTCTGACTCTCCTATTTTTCCTCTCGGTTCGCTACTTTTTCTCCACGCCCAAAGTCTGGCGCGACCGGGTCCTGCAAGGATTGACCGCTGCCCGCCAGGCAATGGTAGCGGAGCGGAACGAGCTGGAGTCGCTAGCTGAGCGCCGCCGGGCCGAGGAGAAGTCGCTTGCCGACCACTGCGTCCCCGAGGTGTTGGCCGCTCAGCTTGACGTGCTGGCGGCGAAGTACGAGGCGCTGGAATGGCGGGCCC
>DATLYH010000043.1:0-12574 GCA_035575035.1 Gemmataceae bacterium | reverse complement strand
TCCCTCATCGCTTTCGCTACCCGGTGGACGCTCAGACGCCGGAACAAGGCCGATTGATCGTCAAGATGCACGTGGAACTCTGGAAAGACCGTCGCGGCGAAGTGCAGTTCCTCCGCTTCTGCGACCTGACCACCAGTTGGGAGAGCTAGCCATGCCTCAGGGCGAAAACTTTTGGAATCCGTACCGCTGGGTGCCAGTGTCTGAGGAGAAAGTGGCCCGCGCGAAACCCGCCTATCGCCACCGCTGGCAGGGGCTGTCGGGCCGGCTCGATTGCACCTTGGAAGCGCTCACGCCGTTCCTCATCGGCAGCAGCAAGGGGGACGGCCGGTTCATCCGCAGTGGTCGCACGAATCAGCCGTTCATCCCCGGCACGTCACTCAAAGGCCTGATCCGCTCCCTGGCAGAACTGATCGGCAACGCCGCCATTCCTTTTCCCAATGGCCGGGCGGATCCGGGACATAAACTCGAAAAAGCCGCGGAAGGGGAGGGCGTCAATCGGCGCTTGGACATCGCCGCCCGGATGTTCGGCTATTTGAACCGAAGACAGGTGTTCGCCGGCCTGGTCCGCTTCACGGATGGGGTGCTCCAAGGGACTGCCAAGGAAATCGGGCCGTTCAAGGTTGTTGTCGGTCAACCTCGACCGGATAGCCACAAGCCCTTTTACCCCGATGACCGGCGGCGGAAGTTCTACCATCACCACGTCGGTGCCAATGGATTAGTGCCAGCACCCTCCAGCATCACGCAAACGCGAACCGTGTATCCCTTGCCGCCCGGCACGCGCTTCACCTTCCAGGTGCATTTCGAGAACCTCCGGGACGAGGAACTCAACCTGCTGCTCTACTGCCTGGTGCTGGAGGAAAATGTCACAGTCACGTTGAGCAAGGCGGCGTTAGGACCGGACGCCCAAGCGCCTGTAACGCTCACCGGCCCTCTGCGGCACAAGTTCGGCGGTTGCAAGCCCCAAGGTGGCGGCAGCGTCCAGATCACAATCGACAAGATGACGCTGTATGCGGACCGAGCCGACCGCTACCGGGGTCAGGCCGCCACGCCCCGCGTCTTGGAGGGGGAAGTGTTGCGCGCCGAATTGAACCGACGGACCCAACCGATTGCCGACCGCGATGACGACGAGACCATGCGTCATTTGCGTGCCATGCTCATTTATTGCGAAAACGACCCTCGGAAGCCGATTGAATACCCGGACTACAACTGGTTCCAACAGGATAAGGGCACCGGGACACCGTTGAAACCCACTTTATGAACCCTGGATCAGTGGCTAGGTTGAGCTGTCTCTAAACCGCATCGAAGTTTGCTGCCGATAGCGGATGCTCTATGGAGGTTTCCTGAATCCCCTTCCTGCTCCTAGCCAACGGAGGACCCATCTATGTCCACCACGCTGCTCGGGTTTCTCGGCAGGGGGGGCCGGCAGCCACACCCGGCCCTAGCCAGCGACCGATCCAGTGAAGCCGGAGGCGGTCAAGGCATGACAAACTCGTGTTCGGGATGGCGCACGGTGAGCACGGGACAGGGGGCCTTGCGCACCACCTTCTCCGCCACGCTGCCCAGCAACATGTGGGCAATCAGTCCGCGGCCGTGCGTCCCCATCACGATCAGATCGATATCCTGCTCCTGAGCGTAGCGGACGATTTCCACGAACGGGCTCCCCGTCACCGTCACCAACCGGGCGCGGTACTTTTCGCGTTCGTCCTTTGTCAGCACACGGTCTAACCGGGCACGGACGTTCTTCTCGATGCTCTCGCGGATGGTGGCCGGGTCGGGGATCTCCCAGGCATAGATGAGGGTGTCCTCGATCACGTGCAGCAGGTGCAGCGCGGCCTGGAACGTGTCGGCGAAGGCCTTGGCGTACCGCAGGGCGACCTCCGACGTCTCGCTGAAGTCGGTCGGCACGAGGATCTGTTTCAGCACGATCATGGCCCGGGCTCCTCATTAGTATTCCCCGCCGCCGGCCTTCGGGCCCTCGGCGGACGGCTTGATGTCCATGACTGGTCCCCACGCCGGCGTCCCTTCCTCGTGGCCGTTGTGGGTCAGGCGCAACAGGCCGGTGCCGTCCAGCCGGATGATGAACAGGTCGCCATAAGGTTGGGGCTGACGCGGCAGGGAGATCTCCTCCGCCGAGTAGCCGGCCCGCTGGCTGGTGAAGACCAGCCACTGGCCGTCTGGCGAGAAGTGCGGATGGTTGTTCCGGCCGCCGCCGCCGATCAATTTGCGCAGACCGCTGCCGTCGGGCCGGATTAACCAGATGTCGAAGCTGCCGTCGCGATCGCTGGCGAAGACGATCCATTCCCCGGTCGGCGACCAGTCACACATGGTGTCGGTCCACTTCCCCTCGGTCAGCCGCCGCACGCCGCTGCCGTCGCGGTTCATGATGTAGAGGTTCTTCGAGCCGCCGCGGCCGGAACGGAAGACGAGTTGCTTGCCGTCAGGCGAGAACGCAGGGAACCCATTGTTGCCCGTATCCGCGGTGATTTTCTGGTAATCGGTGCCGTCGGGGCGGATCAGTGCGATGTCCACCTTTCCCGCTGGTCCCTGGAAGACGCCTCCTTCGGAAAAGGCGATCCGATCGCCGTGGTGGGCCCACGACACGCTGAACAGGGCACGATGGCTACCGGGGTAGAGCGTCTTCCGGTCGGTGCCGTCCATGTTCATCACGTCAAGTTGGCCGAACCCGCCTCCTGTGAGGGCGAGCCGCTTGCCGTCGGGCGCGAAGGCCGGGAAGGCCCCCGCGATGCGGAGCAGCCGCAGGCCTGTTCCCGGCGGCGCTCCCCACAACTCCACGTTGGGCGTGACGAAGCCGGGGCTGGTCCGGTGATAGACGACCTTTCGCCCGTCAGGTGAGATCGACGGATTCCAGTGGTCGGCCGGTTCATCGGTCAGGGCCGTCATTCGGCGGGTGGCAGGGTCGATCCGCTCGATCTGCCGGTGCTTGCCGCGCTGCACCGCCGCGACCAGCCACCGGCCGTCCGTCGAGGTGCGCGGGGTGTAAGCCTCCACATCCGACGGCGTGATTCGTTCCAGCCCCGAGCCATCCAGGCCGACGCGCCAGATGCCCCAGGTGCCGTCGCGCCGGCTGTGGAAGTAAATGGCCGTGCCGTCGGCGGCGAACGCCGGCCAGCCGCCGTCCTTGACGACCAGGCGGCGGTCAGTGCCATCGGGTTTCATGACGAACAGGTCGGTGCCGCCGGTCCGGCCACTGCCCGAGGCAAACGCGATCAGGTCGCCGCGCGGCGACCAGGCCGGCGAGTAGTCGGCCGCGTCCGCTGGCGACAACCGCCGCACCCCGGAGCCATCCGCATTCATCACGTAAATGGCGTTCCACGCCCGGCCGGGTGTCGCGCTCGGCTGGCGCGTGCTCACGAAAGCGAGTTGCTTGCCATCGGGCGACCAGGCAGGGTGGTCGTCCAGGGCGAATTCGGTGGTCAGCCGCCGCAGTCCGCTGCCGTCGATTCCGACGGCGTACAGCTCCAGGTTGCCGTCACGCTCCGAGACAAACGCGACCTGGCTGCCGTCCGGCGAGAAGGCGGCGTTGAAATCGAGGGCGGGGTGGTTGGTCAGACGACGGGCCTGGCCGGTTTCAATGTCGATGACGTAGAGGTCCCAGCCGCGCGGCGCCAGGGATGAGAAGGCGATCGTGCCAGCGGGGCGCTCGGCGGAGGCGCCGGCCGGCTCAGTTGCGCAGAGAGGGACTGCCGCCAGGGCCAGACTTGCCATGACGAGCAACAGCCGCATGGTGCCCTCCTTTCATCCGGGGAGGAACGGACGTGGGCGGAAGTGAGTTACCAATGCATGATACCATCCGGCCGCCCGGGACGGAATCAGGGAGGTGTACTATGGGCGGAGTGTGACCTCGGCTGACAGCCGGCGCCACGACGCCCCGGCCACTCACTTCACCCCGGCTACCCCGGTCGATGGGACTGGTTCCCGACGCGGGGTAGCCGGGAGAGCACTGATAATCCACGTCGGAACGGGGCCGCGCGGCCGCTCCAGTGCTGGAGCGTCCCTCACTTGCGCCGGACCACGGTGTAGTACGCGCCGCAGAGTTCCTTTCCCGCGGCGTCGTAGAACCACGTCTGGAGCTGGGTCCGCCCCGCCTTCAGTTTCACGGTGAAGACGGCCGCTGTTTCGTCGCCTCGGACAGGCTGGCTCTGATCGACGTCGGCGATGCGAAGGCGGGCCCGGGCAATTGGCAGGGCCTGGCCGGCGGGGAGTTGACCGACGGCCCCCTGGTAGGGCGGCACGCTTGCGGTCAGTGCCAGTTTCGCCTCCGGCGGATATCGCAGCAGGGCAATTTCGTACTCGCCGTCCTTCTCCACCAGCACATTCCACGGGGCGTTCTTCGGTTCGCCGCGCCGCACCTGGGCCGACTGGTCGCAGTGGACCTCCTGCCAATCTCCCGGCGCCAGCCGGACCGGGTTCTCCGCGTCCGAGCCGATGCTGATCGGGTTGAACTCGTGGACCCGCTTCTCGACCCCCGCCCACCAACGCTCGTAGTGGTCCAGCATCTTTCGGGCGATGTCGGGGTGCTTGTCGATGATGTTCTGCTTCTGCCCGGGGTCAGAGTCGAGGTCGTAAAGTTCCTGCCCGCCGATCAGCCGCCACCGCCGCCACATGACACAAGCATCGCCTTTCTTCGGGCGGAGTTCGCCGGTGATGCGGCTGTACTGCACCACCAGCATCCGGTCGGGGAGCTGATTCTGTTCGCCGCGCAGCCGGGTCGCCAGGCTGATGCCGTCGAACACCGCCCCTTCCGGCTTCTTCAGGCCGCAGAGGTCGATGAGGGTCGGCAGCAGGTCCTGGCATTCGGTCAGCTCGCCGAGATCGCCGGGGCGGAGCTTGTCGGCGGGCCAGCGGATAAAGCACGGCACGCGGTGGCCCCCCTCGTACAACTCCTGCTTGCGGCCGCGCATGCCGGCGTTATGGATCGGCACCCCCGCGGTGCCGCCGTTGTCGGTCATGAAGATGAGAATGGTGTTGTCACGCAGCTCCTCGGCCTGGAGGAAGGCATCGAGCCGGCCCATGTTCTCATCGATGTTGGCGATCATGCCGAAGAAGCCGGCCACTTGCGGCTTGAGGTTGCGGTACGGCTCGCGGTACTTCTCCGGGACAAAGTGCGGGCCGTGGGCCGCCGTCGTTGGCAGATAGACGAAGAACGGCTCGCCCTTGTCACGGCAGGTCTTCATCCACCGCATCGCCTCGTTGAAGAAGACATCGGTGTTGTAGCCGGGGAACTGCTTGAGGACGCCGTTGTGATAATAAAAGTCGTCGAAGCAGTCGTTATTCCAGTAATCGCCCGCGGAGGAGATTCCCCACGACTTGCAGTAGACCGTTTCCTGGAAGCCGCGCTCGTGGGGACGGTAGGGGTGGTTGTCGCCGAGGTGCCACTTGCCGAAGTGGCCGGTGCGGTAGCCGTTGGCGGCGAAGATGTCGGCCATGGTCGGCAGGTCGCGGCGCAGCGGAGTGCGGCCGCAGCTGACACACATGGCGCCGTTGGCCAGAGCGTCGCGGCCGGTCAGGAGCTGCCCGCGCGTCGGCGTACACATCGGGGTGACATGGAAGTCGGTCAGGCGGACACTCTCGCCGTGCAGCCGGTCGAGGTTCGGCGTCTTCAGCACTGGGTTGCCGTGGCAGGAGAAGTCGCCGTAACCCTGATCGTCGGTCAGCACGATGATCACGTTTGGTTTGGCATCCTTCGGGGCCGCGGCCAGCAACGGCGGGCCGAACGCCAGGAAAGCCACGCCGATGATGATTCGCCTCAGACATCCGGAGAATGTTGCCGTCATGACCGTTTTCCTCTTGGCTGGAAGAAAAGGGGCGATTCCGACCCTGACACTGCCCCGTGTTGGCAAACACGATCGGATCGACCGACGCTGGCCGGGGCCGGCTCACCAATCTTGCAGTCCTCACGGTCACAATCCGGGCATCCCTTACTGAAAATGGATTGCGACAAAGAATATCTCAGGATGTTCTGTTGACATCACCTTCCTGAAAGGGAGCAGTTCACTCCCAATACCAGACGGTGACAACGCCCTCGTTGTTCCCCTCCGAATGGGAGATGCCGATCAGCCGCTCGGGCCCGACCGACCCGGCGAACCGGCCGGCCTCATCGAAGAGGGCCTGCCAGCTCGTCAGCGTGCCGCGGAACACCTCGAACCGGACGCGCCACGACGGCTCCCCCGAAGTGAGCGCTCCTTCCCAGTACCAGACGGTGACGACCCCCTCGTTGCGGTCCTCCGAATGGGAAATGTCGATCAGCCCGTCGGGGCCGGCCCGGCTGGCGAACTCGGCCGTCTCCTCGAACAGCGACTGCCAGGTTTGCAGCACCCCGCGGAACATCTGGGCGCAAGCACGCATGGAGGACTCCTTTGGTCGAGGGGCGGTTCAATTGGCTTCCTTCACCTCCGCCCGGCGAATGGTGTACAGGAAGTCTTCCGGGTCGGTGGCGTTCAGCACCAGCCGGCCGGTCACCTTGATCAAGCCGCGCGTGTATGTCTGGACCTTGTCGGGGGGCAACTCCACCAGCACCAGGCCGGTCAGCTCGGGCATCTCGCAATACCAGCAGCCGATCGGGTACTCGACCAGCATGAAACTACTCATCTCCAGCTCATCACCCAAAGGCTGCATGAAGCCGCTCAGTGTCACTTGCTTGCCGTTGAGCTGCTGCAAGTATTTGGGGAAGGTCGGCCGGAACTGGCGATCGATGGTGGTTTCGTTCAGCACCGCCCAGGGGAGCACGTTGACCCCCGTATCACTGACCGGTGGCAGGGCGGCCGGATCGAGCTTGGTCAGGAGCGGCCGCTGCGAGCGGGTTTTGAGGACGCCCGCGTGTCCCTCGTGGGCGGCCTTGGCCTCGGCGCCGGCAGTTTTGGCCAGTTCGTCGGCCGCGGCGCGGGCGGCCTGGCGGCGTTGCCGTAGCTCGGGATGGCGCATGCCGAACTCGGTCACGCAGCCCTCGAAGATCGACGCGGCAGTGCGGACATCGCCGTGGGCATTGGCCAGTTCGCCCAGCAGCCAGAGCAGTCGCCCGTCCGCCGGCAACCAGAGGGCGAGCTGCTGCACGATGGCCACCGCGTCGGCGGGAAGTTTTTGGCGCTCGGCGGCGGCCAGCTTGCCCGGCTCGAACTTACCCGACTCGCCGACGAAGCGCACTCCGAAGAGGTCGTCCAGCTCCTGGCTGTCGCGCGGCTGGCGCTGGCGAAGCCGCACCAGCTTCAGTTGATACTCCTCCGCCTTCTGCAATTTGCCGGGTGCCAGCCGCACCGCCTCTTGCAGACAGGCGGCCGCCTGGTCGAGGTCGCCTTGCAGCTGCCAGGCGGTGCCCAGGTTGCTGACGATACGGTAGTGATGGGGATACTCGCGCTGGGCCGACCGCAGTAATTCCACGGCCCGGGCCGGCTCGCCGAGCCGGATATACAGTGCCCCGAGGTCGGCCAGTTCGTCGGCGGTCAGCTGACGCTGGCGGGCCGTCTTCTCCAGGTTAGCGGCGGCCTCCTCGTAGCGCGTCCGCAGCGGGTTGGGCGGGGTGCCGGCGGTCGGCTTCAAGGCAACGTTGCGCAGGGCCCGCTGGTCGAGCAGGAAGCCGCGCCACTGCGACGGCAGCTCATCGACCGGCTCGCCGGAGTAGTGCAAGCCGGCCCACGCCCCCCCGGCCAGGCCCAGGATGACGATCACGACAGCGGCATGGCGAAGGTGTCTCATGGTTGTCTATCCCATTCAGGCAGCCGATCTGCTATCCCCAGTGTATCAACTCATTCCCTCTTTTGCTTGAAACGCCGGATCTCTGGATTCCCTGACAGGCCCGTCGTAGTGTAACATCACCGCGAACGCCCGTCACCCTTCCCGGAGGCCGCCATGTTCGATCATATGGTCAAGAATACCGTCGTTCCCCTGCTGTTGCGGTTGGGGCTGGCGGTGATTTTCCTTTACCATGGAACGGCGAAAGTGACCGGTGAAGGGAACGAGCTGGGGGCAGCCTGGGCAAAGGCGCCGGAAGGCCAACAACCGCTGCCGAAACCTTTCCAGATGGCGGTTGCCTGGGGAGAACTGCTCGGCGGGGCGGGATTGGCGATCGGCTTTTTGACCCGGCTGGCGGCCCTGGGGATTGCCGTCATCATGGTCGGTGCCATCGCGACGGTGCATGGGCCCAAGGGGTTTTCCTTGCAACACGGCGGCTACGAGTACAACTTTCTGATCTTGGTGGTCTGCGCGGCGGTGTTCCTTCTGGGGGCCGGCACGTTGTCGGCGGATCGGCTTATCGGCTGGCGCCGGCGGCGGGCGGTCCAGGCGGGGCCATAAATCAGCGGCGCGAAAGGGAATGGGAATGGGATTGCGTTTCACAGTACTGGCCAGCGGCAGCCGGGGGAATGCCAGCCTGCTGCAAGCCGGCTCCTTTGGCCTGCTGCTGGACGCCGGCCTGGGGCCGCGGCAGCTGACGGCTCGGCTGGCCGCCGTCGGCGCCTCCTGGAACGCCGTCAACGCGCTGATCCTGACCCACACGCACTCTGACCACTGGAGCGAGCGCACCTTCGTGGAGTTGTACCACCGCCGTATCCCGGTCTACTGCCATCCTGACCACCACCGTTCACTGCTGGCCGACTCCATCGCGTTCCGCTCGCTGCTGCGTGAGCGCCTGGTCCACCCTTATGATGCCCACAAGGTGCTACGGCTGCCGGCCGGCCTGGTCTGCCAGCCGCTGGCCCTGCGGCACGACGGCGGCTTGACGTTCGGCTTCCGTTTCGAGCAGGCCGGCGACCATTGCGGCCCGTCCTGTGCCTTGGGTTACGTGGCTGACCTGGGCTGCTGGGACCGGCCGCTGGCGGAGGCGCTGGCTGACGTGGACCTGCTGGCGTTGGAGTTCAACCATGACGTGGCGATGGAGTATGCCAGCGGTCGGCAGCCCCAGCTGATCGCGCGGGTACTGGGAGACGAGGGGCACCTGTCCAATGTGCAAGCGGCGGCGCTGCTGCGCGAGGTGCTGCGTCTTTCGACGCCGGGGCGGCTGCGGCACGTGGTCCAACTGCACCTCAGCCAGCAGTGCAACCGGCCTGACCTGGCCGCTGCCGCCGCCCGCGCCGTGCTGGCCGACCTGATCCCCGCCCCCCAGCTACACACCGCCCGTCAGGACCGGCCCGGCCCGATCCTCCACCTGGAGGCCGTCGTCCCCCACCCCCGGCACCACTATCTCGCCCGTCCCTCCCAATCGCTCGCCTCGCCTCTGAAGGGACCTGTCCGACAGGGCTGGCTCCCCGGCCTGGAGGCAGAATAATGCCGCCCTCGGCAGCTTGCCCTCTGCTTGACAGCATCCCCCCCCCTGTTAGAATGGCGCTAGGAATGCACCAGGGCCGGGCCTGAAGTGGGGTACAGGGCCATGAAATGCACGCAAAAGGGGTGTACCAAGGCCGCCACACTGCACATCACCGAGGTGCTCGGCGACGACCAGTTTGAAGAGCTGCACTTGTGTGAGGAGTGTGCCCATAAGTACCTCTACGAGCCGCAGCCGAAGTCTGCCGGGGCCAAGGGGAGTGCCGCCCAGGCCGAAGAGGCCGAGGAGCCGGGCCTCTCCAACCGCGAGTGCCCGGTGTGTGGCATCAAATTCGTCGAGTTCCGCAATTCGGGTCGGCTCGGCTGCCCGCACGACTACCAGGAGTTCCGCGAGGAGCTGACCCCGCTCTTGGAGAACATCCACGGCGAGACGAAACACTGCGGCAAGTCGCCGCGCCGGCTGCCGCAGAGTAAACAGACTCAGTCGGAGTTGGTGCAGCTCCGCAAGCAGCTCCTGCAAGCGGTCAACCGGGAGGCCTACGAGGAGGCGGCCCGCCTCCGCGACCGCATCCGCAAGCTCGAGGAGAGCTGAGGACGGTGCCGCTCACCCAAAGGGGGAACGAGGCGTGAAGTGCCAGCTGTGTTCCAACCCGGCCACGGTGCACCTGACCAAGATCGTCGAGCAGAAGAAGAAAGAGCTGCACCTGTGCGAGCGCTGTGCCGAGCAGCAGCAGTTGGTGCAGCAGAAAGAACTAAGCCTCCCCGCCATCCTGCAGACGCTGATCGGCCAGCACGTCGGCCCCTGGACCGATGAGCTGGCGCGGCTGGCCTGCCCGGCGTGCGGCATCAAGTACATGGAGTTCCGGGCCGAGGGCCGGCTCGGCTGCCCTCATGACTACGCGGTCTTCCGCGTCGGGTTGGAGCCGCTCTTGCAGCGCATCCACCGCGCGGGCCGTCACGTGGGCAAGGCGCCGCGCCGCCGCCCGCGGAGTGCGGCCGCCGAGGCGGAGGTGCTGGAACTGAAGCGCCAGCTCCGGGCGGCGGTGGAGGCGGAACGCTACGAAGAGGCGGCCCGGTTACGGGACCTCCTCCGAGAGAAGGAAGCCGCGGATGAACCTGGATAGTCTGACGCAGAGCAGCGGCGAATGGCTGCGCGGCACCGGGCCGGATTCGGATATCGTTATCTCCAGCCGAATCCGCCTGGCCCGCAACCTGGCCGCTTTCCCCTTTACCAACCGAGCCAGCAGCTATCAGAAGGCCGAGATCGAGGCCCTGCTGCGCGACCGTATCGCCCGGCTCGACCTGGAGCCGAAGCTCGAATACATCCACTTGCCCAGCCTGTCGCCGCTCGACCGCCAGTTCCTCGTCGAACGCCAACTCATCAGCCGGGAGCTGGCCGCCTCTGAAGGGCCGCGCGGCGTCGCCGTCACTCCCCATGAGACCCGGAGTATCATGGTCAACGAGGAGGACCATCTCCGGCTGCAAGTGATGCGCAGCGGCTTCGCCCTGGACGAGGCCTGGCAGGACATTGACCGACTTGACGACCTGCTGGAACAGCGGGTCAGCTACGCCTTCAGCGAGGAATTCGGCTACCTGACCGCCTGCCCAACCAACGTCGGCACCGGCATGCGGGCCAGCGTCATGCTTCACCTGCCCGCCCTGGTCTGGACCAAGCAGATCGAGAAGGTCTTCCGGGCCTTGCAGAAGATCAACCTGGCCGTGCGCGGGCTGTACGGCGAGGGGAGCCGGGCCTCCGGCGACTTCTACCAGATTTCCAACCAGGTTACCCTGGGCAAGAGCGAAACCACCATCCTCAACGAGATCCGCGAGGTCATTCCGCAGATCATCTCTTACGAGCGTCAGGCCCGGGCAGCCATGATGCGCGAGAGTCGGCAGCTGCTGCACGACCGGGTCTCGCGGGCCTTTGGCACGCTCTGCTCGGCCACCATGATGACTTCGGAAGAGACGATGGACCTGTTGTCCAGCGTCCGACTGGGGGTGAACCTACGGCTGATTGAGGATGTCAACATTGTCACGGTGAACACACTGTTCATCCACACTCAGCCGGCCCACTTGCAAAAGCTGATGGGCGAGCAGCTCGACAGCGAAGAACGCAACGCCGCCCGGGCCCGTTACCTGCGGACCCGGCTGCGCGAAGCCGGCGCCCACCCGAACTAAGTAACTCCACAAGCCGCGACCGTCACAGTACTGTCAAGCCGCGCAGCCATCGAGGGACTCCAAGGGCGTGCCGGTCGAAGGCGACGTCCCAGCGGCGCTTCCGCCAGCAGCGCTGGCCGAACAGAGACAGGCTATCAACCACACCGCGCTGTAAGAGTCTGTCCCATAAGGGGTGGTTTCCATAAGTCGTAGGGATGCGAACGAATAAGTATCCCAGCGACGTGACCGACGAGCAGTGGCGACTTCTCGAGCCCCTGATCCCGGTCTACCCCGGCGGCCGGCCCCGAAAAACTAACCGCCGCGACGTGGTCGATGCCATCTGCTACCTCCTGCGGACCGGTTGTCCGTGGCGCTACCTGCCCCAGGACTTCCCGCCCAAGAGTACCGTCTGGCGCTACTTCGACGAGTGGCGCCCCAACGACACCTGGGACCGGATTCACGACGCCCGGCGCCGCAAGGTCCGCACCGCGGAGAAGCCCTCCGCGCCCCGCCCCACCGCCAGCGTGGACCGTCAGTCCGTCGATACCACCTCCGGCGGCGAGCAGCGCGGCCGGGACAACGCCACGAACGTCGCTGGCCGCAAGCGCCCTCTCGTCGTGGACAGCCTGGGGTTGCTGCGGGCCGTGCTGGTCACCGGTGCCGACGGCGATGACGCCAAGGCGGCGGCGTTGTTCGCCCGGCTGGAGGGGCAGCCGAGGGGCCGGGTGGTGCGCCTGTTCGCGGACAACAAGTCTCACACCTATGCCCGGTACGAGGGGGTGGAGGAGAACGCCGCCGGGGAGTTGGTCATCGTGCGTCGGCCGGAAGGGGCCGAGGGCTGGGTGCGGCTGCCGATCCGCGGGACGGTGGAGGGGACGTTCGCGTGGTTGGGCAAGTGCCGGCGGCTGAGCAAGGACCGGGAGAAGAGCGTGTTATCTTCCGAGGCATTCATCAAGTTGGCCATGATTCACCTGATGCTCAACCGGTTGGAACCTAAAGAAGGTGTATTTGATTAGCGGGTTGCGAGCAGGGCTGGAGTGGGCAGGAGCCAGTTGCCGAAGGCCCGCAGGCTCTGGCTGATGAAGTCCAGCGCCGCCTTCGCCTGCTGCTTGCACGTCTGCAAGACCGAACTGAGCACCCCTTG
>DATLYH010000042.1:0-3406 GCA_035575035.1 Gemmataceae bacterium | reverse complement strand
AAGAGTTCCTCCCCTCGCCCCCGCTTCGGGGGAGAGGGGTTGGGGGCGAGGGGGACTCGCGCTCGTCGGGAGGCGCGCGGCTAAACGATCTCTCAATGTCCGGAAAGGAGATGAGCATGCCCGCCCGGCTACTCGACGGCAAGCAGCTGGCTCAGACCATGCAGGCGGAGATTCAGGCGGAGGCGGCCCGGTTGGCCCAGACCACCGGTATTCGGCCGGGACTAGCCGCAGTCCTGGTCGGCGATAACCCCGCCAGCGAGATCTACGTCCGCAACAAGCGCAAGGCCTGCGAGAAGGCCGGCCTGGAAAGCTGGCTGCACCACCTTCCCAAAGACACCACTCAGGCTCAACTCCTCGACCTGATCGCCCGGCTCAACGCCGATCCGGCGGTGCATGGCATCCTGGTGCAGCTGCCGCTGCCGCCGCAGATCGACGAGGCGGCGGTCATCCAGGCGGTCGCCCCGATCAAGGACGTGGACGGCTTCGGACCGGAGAATCTGGGACTTCTGGCAGCCGGCCATCCGCGCTACCTGCCGTGTACTCCCCACGGGGTGCAGCAACTGCTGCTCCGCAACGGCATCGGCATCGAGGGGGCCCATGTGGTGATCGTCGGCCGGAGCAACATCGTCGGCAAACCGCTGGCCTTGATCCTGATGCAGAAGGCGCCCGGCGCCAACGCCACCGTCACCGTCTGCCACAGCAAGAGCCGCAACCTGGGTGACTTGACACGCCGTGCAGACGTGGTAGTTGTGGCGATCGGCCAGGCCCGCTTCCTCAAGGCCGATATGATCCGACCGGGAGCCGTGGTTGTAGACGTCGGCGTCAACCGCCTGCCGGACGGCAAACTGGTCGGTGATGTGGACTTTGAGCCGGTTCGTGAGGTGGCCGCGGCGATCACCCCGGTGCCGGGCGGCGTCGGGCCGATGACGATCACCATGCTGCTATACAACACGCTGCAAGCCGCCCGCCTCCAGCACCCGCACGGCTGAGGCGCCGCGGCCAAGGACCGCTGGAGACCGCTGTGATCAACCTGAACCTGAACGCTGCCACCCGCTGGGGCCTGAACGGGGCCCTGATCCTGGCCGGCGTGGTGGCGCTGTACCTGGGCCATTCGATCTTCATCCCGACAACGCTGGCATTGTTCCTGGCAGCCATGCTCTGGCCGGCCGTGGTCTGGCTGCATCGCGGCGTACCGGTCCCCTGGCTGGCGCTGCACGCTGGCTTCCCCTGGCTGCGACCGACGATCGCTCGGTTGCCGATTCCCTGGACCCTCGCCTGCACCTTCATGGTCGCCGTGCTCGTGGCCGTGGCGGTGCTGGTGACGCTCGGCTTCGGCCTGGCCATCCCCAAGATGCTCCAGGATCTGCCCACCGACGAGCACCGCTGGCAGGAGGTCTACAGCCGCTTCCGCGACCGGCTCCGTTTCGTCAGCCCGGTGCCGCTTGACCCGGAGTATTTCCCCGAGGCGGCCCAGGACTCCAAGTTCGTCCAGGTGGTCCGTGAGGCCCTCACGCCGGCCCGACTGCTCAACTACCTGCAACCGGTGGCAATCCTGGGCGTCGGCTGGATCTGGCAGTGGATCCTGATCATGTTCATTCTGCTCTTCCTGCTTTTGGAAGGGCGGATGCTGATCCGGCGCGTGGTGGAGGTGTTCGGCCCCAGCGCCGAGGTCCAGGCCAAGGTGATCGAGGCGCTGAAGGACATGGCCGGCCAGGTGCGCACCTATCTGGTCTGGCGAACGATCGTCAACTTCGCTCTGGGGGCGATCCTCGGCCTGGTCTACCAGTGGGCGGGGCTGTCGCAGCCGTGGACCTGGGCGATGCTGACGGCGATCCTCTGCTACGTCCCCTACCTGGGGCCGATCGCCGCCGGCATTCCGCCGGTGCTCGACGCCTTCATCAGCTCGCCGTCGCCGGCCTACGCCGTGGGGATACTCCTGTTCTACCTGGTGATCATCAATATCGAGGGCTACCTGATCGTGCCGGTGGTGATGGGCCGGCCAATGGAGTTGAACGCGACTACGGTGCTGCTGGCCTGCCTCTTCTGGGACCTGGTCTGGGGGACGCCGGGCCTGTTCCTGGCGATGCCGCTGATGGCCGCCATCAAGGCGGTCTGCACCCATGTGCCCGACTGGCAGCCGTGGGCCAACCTGATGAGCACCCGCGAGCCGGTGCCGGAACCGCCGCCCGCCGTCGAAGAAATCCTTGGCAAAGAGCCGGTCCCGACGGACAAGGCCCCGCGGGCCCCTGTCGGGATGACCGGCCACCCCGTCCTGAAAGGAAAGTAGGCCGACGGCATCCGGTCACCGCGGCTCCTCGATCTTGACCCATTTCCGGTTGCGAAGCTGCCAGGCGGTCCCGCTGCGATAGTCGAAGCGAAGGGCCGAGAAGTCCTCATCGTTGGCCACCAGGATGATGTCGTAATCTCCCGGCGGAACAGGACCGGTCTCGCCGAGCCGTTCCCAGCGACCATCGCCGATCTGCCAGGTCTCGCCGGTGGCCGGCTTGAACCGGATGCCCTGGTAATTGATTCCGACCCGGACGAGTCGGATGTCGAAGTTCTTCGGGATCGCCGCGGGCACCGGTTGGACCGGCTGGGCCAGCGCCTGCGGCCGCTCCACCGTCCCGCCAACCGCCAGGCAGCACCCGCCGAGCAGACACACAAGAAGGGCGCGACGCATCGTCATCTCCTCAGCAAAGCGAAACGACTTACTTCTTGGGCTTCTGGTCCTTCTCGGGCTCCTTCTTCAGCCTTAGTTTCTCCCGATCTTGCGGGAGCCGCTGGATCTCCTCGTCCCGGCGCTTCTCCGGACGGCGCGGTTCGGGCCGGGCCGGCGGGTCGATGAGGTCGAGGCGGTTGATGATCGCCTCGATGACTTCCAGGTCGTTGGGGTGCCCCACCGCGATGACGCTATTGGTGCGCTCGTCCGCCACGACGCGCAGCCTGGCCCGCTGGCCGCCGTCAAACAGTTCCTGGATGATTCGCGTCATGCGGATGGCGTCAGCTTTCTTCAGGGTGTAGACCTTGATCTGCGCCCGTTCCGCTGGGGGAGCATCCGGCTGCCCGGCTCGTTCCTTCAGCGCGACCACCTCATGCTTCAGACGAGCGACCTCTCTTTCCAGTTCCTGCACGCGCAGCTCCAGCGGGCTCCGGTCGGGCCGCCGGTCCGGCGGCTGAGCGATTGCTCGGTCCTGGGCCAATGCCGACTGGACCAGGACAACGCCGAGGCAAAAGGCCAGGGCGACGAGCAACGCTCGGCGGGTCATGGGAAATCTCCTTGACAGAGCAAGATGATCCGGCGCCGGCCGAACCGTCTCGCTACGGGGATAAACCCCGGCCGTCGTCCCGGGACTCTGGCCCTAATTTGGGGGCGAGCCGGGAGCGTGAGCGACCGGAGGACTCCGGT
>DATLYH010000041.1:0-31089 GCA_035575035.1 Gemmataceae bacterium | reverse complement strand
CCGCGCGTCAGCGAGCCGCCCCCCGCGCCCGAGGCCGCCACCCCGGCGCCTGCCCCCGAGGCCGCGCCGCCGGCCGGCGAGACGCCGCCCAACCCGCCCACCAACTGATTCCCATCGAACCAGGACGGGCCCACGGAGTAGGCTCCGTGGGCCTTTTTCGTTGCGCCCTCTGTCATCCCCAACCTTTGACCCCTGCGGCGCTCCCCGGATTCCCAGGAACGGTTGCAGTCGAGCCGGAACAGGAACATCCCCCGCCGCGGCGCCGGCTTGCCCCGCTCACCGCTACTGGGTAATCCCCTTGGTGATGCCCATGAAGACGTCTTCCAAGTCGATCTCTTCCTCCTTGAACATCTTCAGCCGAAAGCCGTTCTTCACCAGCAGCTCAGGGATGAAACTGCCGTCGTGGACGCCATCGCTGAGCGTCACCCGCAGCACGTCGCCGTCGGTCTCCTCGATCTTGAGGACATTGGGCTGTCCGGCCAACAGGTCGCGGGCCATATTGGTCAGGCCGCCGGCCACCTGGACCTGGTAGACGGTGTGTTGCTGCACCTGGCGGATGGCGGTTTGCACGTCGCCGTCGAACAGGAGCTTGCCGCGCTCGATGATGCCGATCTTGTTGCAGATGTCGGCCAACTCCGGCAGGATGTGGCTGGAGACCAGGATGGTCTTGCCCATGTTGCGCAGCTCCTTCAAGAGGCCGCGCATCTCGATGCGGGCACGCGGATCAAGACCGCTGGCCGGCTCGTCCAGGAGCAACACCTGCGGCTCGTGCAACAGCACCCGGGCCAGACCCAGCCGCTGGGTCATGCCGCGCGACAGGCTCGTCACCAGGGCGTCGCGTTTGTAGCCGAGGTCCACCAGCTCCAGTACCTGTTCGCATTTCTTGCGCCGCTCCGGCCCCTTGATCCGGTAGGCGGCCGCGAAGAATTCCAGGTACTCGATCACCTTCATGTCGTCGTAGACGCCGAAGAAGTCGGGCATGTAGCCGATCAGCCGGCGAATCTCTTTGGCGCCGTTGTAAATCGAATAGCCGCACACCGTCGCCTCGCCCCAGGTCGGATTCAGGAGCGTGGCCAGGATACGCATGGTGGTGGTCTTGCCGGCGCCGTTGGGCCCGATGAAGCCGTAGACGTCGCCCCGCTCCAGCTTGATCGTCAAGCGGTTCAGGGCGTACAGGTCGCCGTACATCTTGGTCAGGTCGCGTGTCTCGATCATGTCATTAGTCCGTAGTCCGTAGTCCGTAGTCAGGCGGTTCTTTGCTGCTGAGTACAGACTACGGACAGGGTCACTCCTTGGGTGCCACGGGGATAAAGACGCGCACGAAAGTCCGCTGGAGTATGGTGCCGGCCAGCTCGGGCCGGCTCGTGTTCGGCCGCGGCACAGCCCCCAGCCAGAGCCGGCTGGCCGTGAGGCCGTCCTTCGTCACCGCCTCGGCCGCCTCGGCCGGCCTTGGGGCGGTCCGGCCGAAGAGGATTACCTCGTTCTCCCGCTCCCGGGAAAGCCGCCAGCTCTGGTCGAGGTGCCGCAAGGTGGCATTGTCGGAGCTGGCGTAATTCTCGTTCTTGCGGAAGAAAAGGATCGCTTTCATCAGCGCGGGATACGACAGGTCGCCAGTCATCGCCCAACCGAAGCGCCCCGAGCGCGGCGTCTGTTGCAGACGAGCATCCGGCAGATACTCCTGGAACCATTGGTCGAGCGACCTTGCTCCCTGACGCTGGGCATCGCCGGTGTTGAGCGTGTAGGGGACTCCCGGAGTAAGCCGGCCGATGGGATAGACCTGGCCGCGGTAAAAGGCGACCACGTCCTCCAAATCGACGGGGAGGTTACTGGTGAGCGGGCCGTCCACGTTCTCGGGCGAGGCAGGCGTGTGCCGCAGCTTGGCGGTGAACAGCGGCCGGTCCGCCGGGAAGGGAGCCTCCCATGAAGCGGTGAACGACTTGGTCGCCCAGACCTGGATCGGCACGCCTTCCAGCCCGGCAGCGTTGGGAGCGTAGGTGTAGGCCCGCCGGAACAAGCCGCCGCCGCCCGAACGGCCGCTGCCCCCCCAGACGTTCTCCGGCCGGCCCATCCAGCCGACCAACGTCGAGTAGTCATCGCCGGGGCCAGCCGGGTCCGGCTCCCGCGCCCAGCCAGGATAGGCCGGCTCCACCCCGACCGTGTAGTTCTGGATCCGCGGGCTGAAAAGGGTGAACCAGGTGCTGCCATAAGACCGCCCGCTGTGCAGGTCCACGTCAACCAGGTCCACCTTGTTGATTTTCAGGTCGTTCCCCTTGAGGTAGTAGGCGGTGAAATAGGCCAGGGTGCTGACGACGACCACCACCACCGGGAAGGTGATCCAGGTTAGTTCCAACCGCTTGACCACTTTTTTCAGGAAGAGGTAGTCGAGCGGTCCGACGACCAGGATATAGAGGAAGATGAACAGAGCGACCCAGCCGAACGATACCACCGGGATATCGTCGAACGACTCCAGGCTGTCCTGGAGCAAGCTGGCGATCTCCGGCGACGGGCTGGCGTCGAACGCCATCGGGTTGGGTATCGGCTGACCAGGGATCGCGGGGCGGTCGGCGGCCGCCCGGCTGGGCCGCGGCTCCAACTCCTGCTTGAGCCGCAAGTAGAAGTCGGTCTGGCCGGGCCACTGGGTGAAGGCCCCCTGCTCCAGGTCAAAGGCGACCAGCAGCACGCGCCCCAGTCCGCACGGCGCCTGCACCAGCAGCGGCCGCTCCACATTGTCCACCTTACCTCCCGCCTCGCCCTCCACAGGGAAGTCCCTCTCCTTGACCAGGACATCGACATTCTTGCCCGGAGCGAGCATGGCCACCTCGAGCGGCTCGCGGGCAAACGGCCGCACCTGGCGCTGCCCGACCCAGGGGTGCAGCACCAGGTGCCGGCGCAAGACAGTCCCCTGAATCTCGCAGTCGATGAGTTTGACTTTGGAAAGCTGCTCGATCTGGCTCAGCAGCCGGCTGACCCATTGGTGGTTGTGGCCGACGCTGAGGACCAGCTTGCCGCCGCGGCGCACCCACTCGGCCAGCGCCTCCTTGCAGTGGCTCTGCTCCTCGACCAACTCCTTGATGAACGACTCGTTGCCGGTCGTCAGCACCAGGATGTCCACCGCCTGGTAGCCGAACCAGCGTGTCGGCATTTGTTCGATCCGGTCGATGTAGGCGATGCGGCGGAAGCCCAGGTCCTGAATCTCGTCCTCTCCCTGCTCTTCCTCGCGGCGGTCTTGCAGGATCACCTGGCGCAGCCGGGGCGGCCGGGACCGTCCGGCCACCAGGTAAAGGACCGTGTCGGGGCCGAGCGGGTACTGCGACATCCGCCCCGGCTTGATGGAATCGTACTCCCGGTCCTCGTCGCGGATGGTCACCTTGATGTCGGCACCGAGGTTGCCCGGCCGGACATAGCTGAGCAGGCTGACCAGGCGGTCCTCATCCAGGGCCGGCACCGGGGTGAGGTAGCGGTTCTGGACATTGTCGCTGTCGGCAGTCTCGACGATCAGCACCGCCCGCCCAGGAGGAAAGTCCTTGTTGGATTTGACCTCGACGTAGACCGGGGCCCAGGCGCCCGACTTGAGGCGCGTCTCGCCCGCCACGCCGGCCGGGAAGCCGACGCGGACTCCCTCGATGGTGATCTTGAGCGGTTGGGCCGGCGCCGCCGCCGGCAGAAGCAGGAGGGCAAGGACGGGGAACAGGAAGAAAGGTTGCCGGACGGCGGTGCGGCCGGTTGAAGCGGTTATCGAGGTCATGGGCTCCTCAGGGTGGCTCCGTCAGGGTTTCTCCGCCTGGTTGCAGAGGCACGGGCTATGGCGGCAGCCCGGGCAGCCGCTGCCGTACTTGGCCTGCACCGCCGCCTCCAGATCGACACCGACGACGTTGGCCAACGTCGCCAGCCAGGCCAGCACGTCAGCGAACTCCTCGGCCTGTTGCTGGGTGGCGCCGCTGCGCAAGGCGGCGGCCAGTTCGCCGACCTCTTCCATGAACCACATGAACGTCCCCTCGACGCCCCGGCGGCGGTCCTTGGCATCGTAGGTGACGCGGATCAACTCCTGCAACTCAGAAAGAGACATCGCCATTTTATATCCATCACAACGTCTTATTCGCCCCAACGGGCGCTCGGCCTCTATCTTGGACCGCAGGGCGTCGGCTTCCTCAGCCCGGCGCTTCAGGTAAGCGCGCACTTCCTCGCGGTGCCGGAGGTAGTAGGCGATGACAGCGTGAACGACGGCTGGAGCTGCCTGAGGCCGGTAAGGACGCTCTCGAAGTTGTCGGCTGTCATGCCAGAGTCCTTGCTTTAGTCTATCCTTTCAGCCCAAGGGATAGGGATGATAGCACCAAACCACAGCTCGGCAAACCGCCGCCGTCTATCTCGGTCGGTTCTGCAACCTATGTCTGCTACGATGCGTTTGCCGCACCGTCACCCGGGGGAACGGCGGTACGTATCTCCTCCACGCGCACAATGTGCAGCAGGGAACAGTGCTCCACGCGCTCCAGCACTCCCGTTACCGGATCGGCCCCGATGCCGATATCCACCCGGCCCCGCAGCACCAGCACCTGGTCGGGGTGGTGGATTTCATAGCTCTGACCGTCCGTCAGGTGGATGCGCAACGGCACGAACGGGTGGACGCGCAGCAACTCGGTCAACTCTTCCGGGCGCATAAACTTTTCTCGGCTTGCAAAGCAGCCCTCTGCTTCGTTGAAAGGCCGCTGCTGATTCACTTCGCCAGCAGCTTCTGCATCCGCTCGGCCTCGGCCTCCTTCTTCTGCGCCTTCAGCGATTGGATCAGGATCGCCTGACAGTCGGCGTCGCGGATGTCGATCTCCAGCGCCTGCCGGGCGTAGCGTTCCGCTTCGGCGTGGCGGCCCGACTCGCTCAGCAGCCGGGCCAGGCGCTTGCGGTGCTCCAGGTCGTCGGCGTCCATCGGCACCAACTCCTTCAGCACCCGGATCTGCTTGTCCCGCTCCGAGGTCTGGGCATAGACCTTGGCCAGCTGCAAGAGCCACTCCCTGTCATACGGCTCGACCTGGTGTCCCTGTTCGAAATGGGCCGCCGCCTCGGCGAACTCCCCAGCCTCGTAGCAGAGCTTGCCCAGCTCCTTGAGCAACTGGACATCCGACGGATGGGCCTCCAGCGCCTTTTTCAAGATTTCCTTGGCCGATTCGGCGTCCCCTGCCAGCAACAGCAGCCGGGCCTTGACGGCCACGGCCAGCGGGTGGTTCCGGTTCCTCGCCAGGGCGGCATCGGCCAGCTTCCGCGCCTCGGCTCGCTGTCCGCGGAGCCGGTACTGCTCCGCCAACTGGGCGCACAGGTCGGGATTGGTCGGGTCCTTGTCGTAGGCCCGCCGCAATTCCGTGAAAGTGAGCCGCTTCTCTGCCGGCTTCCCCTTGAGCGACTTGACCACCTCCTGCAAATAAGCCCGGTAGCCCTTCTCGAACACCTCCTTGTCCACCTTGCAGACCTTCTTGATAGCCGATGCCGTGTCCAGGCCGTCGCGGTAGGCATTGAGCAGCTCGCCGATCGCCTGGGGACCGTGCTTCTCCTTGAGGTACTCGACGTACAGCTGGCTCTGGCAGTAGGCCATGTTCCAGTCCAGCGGCGACCGCGGCCGCATGAAACCAAGGTCGATATTGTCCAGGTTCATCAGCTCGCCGGACGGCACGCGCTCCAGCAGCAGCTGGTTCCAGAGCTGCGGCCGCGGGAAGTTCTCGTTGAGGACTGCCAGGCCCTCGGTCAGCCAGTGCGGCACCTGGAAGCCGGTCTGCTCCAGGTTGAAGATGTGGACTAACTCGTGGCGCAGGACGCGCGCCCAGTTGAACGGCCGGCGGACCCCTTTGCCGTGCGGCGAGACCATCGCCACCATCCGGCCGGTGCAGGCGCCGATGGTGTGCAGGTCGGGCAGGGCGATGACCCGACCGCTGAACATGTCGTGATTGTTGAAGACCTCGACCAGGATCGGCCCCTTGGGTTGGTACTGGAACTTGTCGGCCAGCTCGGCGTAGATCTCTTCCAGGTACTCGGCCATGTAGCGGGCCAGCACTCGGTCATGGACCGGGTCGAAGCGCAGCTCGAAGTGATCGGTCTTGATCGTCTCGTAGCGGTCGAGATGGCGCAGCACCTTGATGGTGTTGGCGACGCGGACATTGAATGGGTCGGCCTCGAACGCCTTGGTAAGGATTTCGCGGGCCTCGTTCTCCCGGCCCAGGCGCATGTAGAGCAGTCCCAGGCTGTTCTGGGCCCAGGGGACCATTGGCCGCAGCTCGGCCGACTTTTTGTAGAAGCGTTCGGCGTCGTCGAAGCGGCGGCGCTCCTCCAGCCGCTCGGCCAGGTAGTAGTAGAAGACGCCGGGCTTGGCGTTTTGCTTCTCGACTTGCTTGACCAGGGTGTCGAAGTCGGCTTCGCGGCGCTGGAGGAAGAAGCAGGCAGCGATCCGGCCCAGGGTCTCCTCGTCGCGTGGGTTGATCGTGCGGGCCTTCTCCAGGTCGCGCAGGGCCCCGGCAAGATCGCCTAGACCAAGGCGGACGTCGGCCTGCAAGCGCAGGGCCTCGGGCAGATGGGGATTAAGCTTCAGGGCCTGCTCGGCGAACTGCTCGGCGTCCTTGTACTCCAGCCGCTGCAAGGCCGCCATCCCCTTGCCGACCAGCGGCTCGGCAGCGCTGGGATTGATCTTCAGCGCCTTGTCGAAGGCGTCGATCGCCTCGCCGCGGTTGTACTTCTCCAACAGGAGCATGCCGGCGAGGTACTCGGCCTGCCAGAGATCCTTGTCGTACTTGAGGGCGTCGCCGTAGACCTCGTCAAGGATGAAGGGGAACTGGTCGGCCAGCTTGTGCCAGCGGGCATTCTCAGCGCCGGCCTGGCCGACGATGAGCAGTTCGTCGGGGTCCTTGATGTCGTCGTCGTTGTTGCTCCGTTCGGTGTAGGTGCGGACGAACCAGCGGAACTCCTGGTCGGCCTTGGTCAGCTCGCCGCGGTCACGATAGACCTGGGCTCGGACCCAGCGGGCCAGAAAGTGCTGCTTGTTGAGGTCCAGGGCGGTGTCGGCGTGTTTCTCGGCCTCTTCCCAGCGGCCGCGGAGATAAAGCAGCTCGGCTCGGCGGGCGTGCAGGTCAGCGCTGCGGGGTTCGTCCTTGAGAGCGGTATCAATGACGGCCAAGGCCTTGTCGTATTCCCCCTGGCTTTGCCAGGTGCGGCTGATGCCGATGCGAGCAGCCGCCCGGGTCTTGGGGTCCTTGGCGAGTTGCTCGTAGGTTTCGCGAGCCTCCTCATAGTTACCGCGAAGCCAGCGCTGACGGGCTTCTTTAAGGGTGGGCGCCGCCGGCGTCGTTGCGGCAGCGGCCAGTACCAGGAGGCAAGCACCGAGGTGTCGGATCATCCGAAAAGTCCTTGAAAGGCGCGCCCAGATCTCTGGGTTTTACCTTAGCGGGGGATGGGGCAAAACGCAAGCAAGCGGACAGAGTGGACCCGGCCGAAGGCCAAGTGTCTTGACAGGTTGAGCCATGCCTTAAGGCGACGTTGGGCTGAGCTTGCGGACGGACTCCGCGGCTGACGCCGGCACGTCGAAGTCTTTTTGAATGTTTTCGCGGGGTATCTCCATTCGCACCCGGTAATCAACGAAAAGCGGGTTGCCATAGGGCCGGTCCACGGTGGCCTGACCGTCGAAGCCTTCGATGCGGACGATCACCGGCCCGGGCGGGGCCCCCTTGGCGCTCTTGCGCGTATCGTAGCGGCCGTCGTGGATCTCTGCGTAGCCTTGCGCGCCGTCGTTCCCCTTCGACTGATCGGGATCAAAGATGACCTGGCCGGCGGGGACCAGGCTGCCCTTGAACGTGACGGTGCCCCGAACGTCGTAGCGCTCGGGGCCCCCCTTGCTGCAGCCCAGCGCCAGTAGCAGACCAGCCGCGGCGAACCAGGCAAGTTTCCGAGTCATGGCCACCTTGGAGCAATCGTTGGAGGAAGATCCGACAGCACTTACGGGACGATCTGTGTCTCGCCCCCGTCGCGGCTGGCCGTGGCTAGGTAGACGCTCATCGTGATCCCTTCCGTGACAAAGCGGATGCTGCCGTCGGCGAAGAGCCAGTTCGCGCCGCCGGGGTGCATGCTGCCGAAGCTGACGTTGTTGAAGTTGTTGGAGCCGTTATACCAGACGGTGTTCATGGCGTTGGCTACGTTCCGGGCCGAGGTGCATTGCAGATCGCTGCCGCTCCAGCAGCCGCGCGTCCAGGCCCGCCGCCCCATGCTGAGGCCGCCCGGTCGGACGGTGGACATCTCGCCAACGAGGAAGGTGTTGGAGGAACCGTCGATGATATCCGTGACCCGAATCTTGGTGTCGTAGCCGAGCACTCCCTGCCGGGCGACCCCGCCTTGGGGAGAGTTGGTCAGGGTCACGTCATAGCGGGTGCCGCCGCTGGGCCGGTCATTCGGCCCCATGTTGCCGATGTAGTGGCTCGCCCAAGGTGGGGCGTTGTTCACAAACTCGAAGCTGGCCTCGGAACGAAGGCCCTGCGCGGGCAGCGGACAGAGATAGATGGGCACCCTCACCAACCCCAGCGGCTTGTTCGTGGCGCCGCCATAAGCCTGGTTCAGGTTAAATTGCTTGTACAGGTTGTCCTGTTCGACATAAGGCAGGATCAGGACATGGAAGGCCAGCCCCTGCCCGCCGACGGTGGTTCCACCGGGCGGAAAGGTCCCGTGATCGCTGTGGTAATTATGGAGAGCAAGGCCGATCTGCTTGAGGTTATTCTGGCACTGGCTCCGCATCGCCGCCTCGCGGACCTTCTGGACCGCCGGCAGCAGCAGGGCGATGAGGATGGCGATGATGGCAATCACCACCAGCAGCTCGACCAGGGTGAAGGCGCGTCGGGATCGTTGAAGCATAACCTGCTCCTCACCAGGAGTCGGCGCAGCCGCATGGGAGGAAGGCCGCCTCCGGCTGCCCGATGATCTGTCGGATGCTGAAAACCGCTGTTCATCAAGGAGGTTGATTCCTTTATATCATGCCGGCCGCCGCCGGCAATGAAAAACTGTGCGCGCGGGTCCAGGGCCCAATGCCGCGCCGCCCCCGGGCAGGTAATGGGCGTTGGCGGGCCGGCCGCCCAAGTGCTCTTGCAGGAGCGAAGCAGTTTTCACGGTGGCGCGACCATCTCGTTGCGCTACTTCTCGTCGATCTCCGCCCCTGCTGGGGCCCGGTCTTCCCCCGGTCGGACCGCAGGTCTCCCCGAGCAGCGGGAAGTTACCAATCAAGTAGCCGGTGAACTGGATGCAGGCGACGGGCAGCGCCGGGGGGAGGGTCAACGAAAGAAGAACCGAGCAAGGATTGAGACCCGAGCCGGTTCCCAACCTACTCGACCGGCCAGTTTGCACGGGCCGCTCGCTTCAGAGAGCCCGCTGGGGGTGTAACCGGTTCCAGGCATTGGGGAAGGGGCGAGAGGCGAAATCCCGAGACGCTGGCCGGTCTGCCGCCATTTATGCTGTCGTCTCAACGTGGACGAATGTTCCGCGCGGAACATTGGTCCCCGGGTCGGGGGGTGAATTAACATTGGTTCCCGGGTCGGGGGGTGGCTTCTTTTTAAGTGCCAAGCCGCAAGCGGCTTGGCACTAAGCCGCTTGCGGCAAACGATGACGGGTTCAGGCAATGCGGGATCAGAACCCCTCCTTCTGCTTGTTGGTCACCTTGCCGTTGACGAAGTGGACCTTGATCGTCTTCCCCTTCGCCTCCCAGACGTAGGTGTCCACGTTCCGGCCGCCTCGCTCCGGACCGCCGACGTGGACGCCGAACTGGGCCGCCACGCCCGAGCCGTCGCCGCCTTCCTCCTTCGTCCCGGGGCCGAGGATCGCCTCGACTTGTTGCAAGGTCATGTCGTTCTTGATTTTGTCATAGTTCTCCTGAGTGACCTTGCTGGGCGTGCGCGGACTGCACGCGGGAAGGAGCAGGCCGAGGGTCAGAAGGATTGTTAACCACAAGCCACACCGCACCAGCGCATGCATGATTAGTCCCTCCGGAAGCGGTTCCTGGACGCGGCCAGTATAACCGCAGAGACAGGCCCTTCCACCAAGAAAAGAACCGGCCGGCTTACACGGGCCGCTCGCTTCAGCCGGTCAGCTGCTGGCGCTGCGGTAGCGCCGCAGGGCAAAGCGGAAGAACTTCCGACTCACCACCAGCAAGGCCACCGTTGCGGCCGCCGTGAACAGGATAATCGCCGGGTCGAACTCCTCACTAGACGGGTCGAGCACCCGTTTCACCATCACCCGGGCCGGCACGTTGGCCACCACCATCACCGGGATGATGAAGGTGAAGAACCAGCCGATCGGCTGCGCCCAACTCTGGGTGAAGATCTCGCGCGGGTAGCGCATCAGGCTGGAGAACAGCCACCACAGCTCGAACAGGCTCTGGTTGCGCACCATCCAGACGGCGGTGGACATCAACATCACCAGAAAGCTGTACGCGATCGCCGTCCCGCAAAGGAGCATGAGCACAAAGATCAACGCCTGCCCCGGCCGGAAGACCCAGCCGTCCATCTGCCCCAAGGCCAGCGCCATCACCGCCGACCCCAGGAGCACGTTCGACGCCGTGGACCAATCGATGTCCCAGCAGGTTAGCAGGAACTGCTCGTCGATCGGCTTGAGTAGGTAATGATCGAGGTCGCCGCTGCGAATCAGATCGGAGAAGCCGGCGCAGTTGCCCAGGAAGAACGTCTCGATGATTCCGCCGAGGGTGTAGTAGCAGCCCACGAAGAACAGGTACTCGGCCTCGGTCCAGCCGGCGACCACCGAGGTCTGAGCGAAGACGGTCCGGTAGAAGATCAACAGAATGCCGAGCCAGAGGATCTCCACGGCCAACTTGGCCAGAAAGTTGCCGCGGAAGGCCATCTCGCGGGCCAGGCTGTAGCGGGCCAGGGCTCCCAGCAGACGGAAGTAACGCGCGACCGATCTCATTCCTCTAACCCCCGTAGGCGCTGTAACGCCGCAGCCCGACCCGGTAGAGGACACGGGCCAGCACGATGAACGCCGCCGCCCAGGCCGCCTCGGCCACGAGGCCACGGACCAGCTCTTCCCCCTGCACCTTCCCCACGAAGACCGCGGCCGGGAAGTAAGCCAGGTACTGGAACGGCAGCGCCTTCAGCAGCGACACCCAGAACGGCGGCAGCAGGTCGAGCGGCAGCATCTGCCCCGAGATGAAAAAGTTCACCGTGTTGATGATGTACAGCAGCGACGACACCTCCAAAAACCAGAAGCCGATCATGCCGATGCTCGCCTCGAAGAAGAAACCAATCAGAAAGGCCAGCAGCAGCGACAGGACGTAAGCCGCCAGCGTCGGCCCATCGGGGAAGCGGTCGAAGAAGCTGCGGCACAGGAAGAACAATACCGCGTAGGGCAACGCCGAGGTGACGATGTAGGCGGTCTTGTGCGCTACCCGGTACGAGACCAGGTAGGCAATCATGTCGATCGGCTGAAGCAGATACTTCTTCAGGCCGCCGTCGCGGATGTCGCGGGCGATCGAGTGGGCCAGCCCCGGCATGCTGGAGAACATCCGGCTGATGTGGACCAGCAGCAGGTAGGCGATCATCTGGTGCAGGGTGTAGCCGGCCAACTCGTCCGCGCCGGCGCCGGTGTAGACTGCCTGCCAGAGCAGGATGGTCGTCAGCATCGGCAGGAAGCGCAGGAAGGTTGAAAGGAAGAAGTCGCTCCGGTAGGCCATCCGCTCGATCAGCGCTACCCGGAAGATGCGGATGTACTTGCGCAGCGCGCCGCTGGCCGGCCCCAGCGCGGGCAGTCCGGCGCCGCCGACGTCAACGAGCTTCGCCATTGGCTTCATGCTTGGCTCTGGCCTCCTCGAAAACCCGGGCGATCACCTGGTCAAGCGGCGGGTCGTGGACGCTCATGTCAATGACCGTGTAGCGCTCCAGGATGGCGCTCATCACCTCGGGCACGCGGGAGCGCTCCACCTTGAGGTCGGCGGCCGGCCCGTCACGCTGGGTTACTTCGCCGAAGCGGGCCAGGTCGTCCGGGGCACGCTCGCCGGCAAACTGGAGCTTGACCAGCTTCGATCGGCCGAACTGCTCGGTGATCCCCGCCAGCGGCCCGTCGTAGACCAGTCGGCCGTGGGTGATCACCAGCACCCGCGAGCAGAGCGCCTCGACGTCGCGCATGTAGTGGCTGGTCAGGAGCATGGTCACGCCGCGGCTGGCGTTGTATTCCTTGAGACACCGCTGGATCGCCACCTGGGCCACCACGTCCAGGCCGATGGTCGGCTCATCAAGCAGCAAGAGCCGCGGCCGGTGCAGCAGGGCGGCGATCAGCTCCATCTTCATCCGCTCCCCCAGCGACAGCTCGCGCACCGGCTGGCGGACAAGGTGGCCGACGCCGAACAGCTCGGTCAGTTCGCCCAGCGTGCGGGCGAACTGGTCGGCCGGCAGGGAGTAAATTTCCCGATGCAGCTGGAAACTGTCGGCTGCCGGCAGATCCCACCAGAGCTGGTTCTTCTGCCCCATCACCAGCGAGAAGCTCCGGCGGAAGGCATCGGCCCGCTCCCACGGCACATAGCCGAGCACCCGGGCCGTGCCGCTTGTCGGGTAGATCAGGCCGGAGAGCATCTTCAAGGTGGTGGTTTTGCCGGCGCCGTTGGGGCCGAGGAAGGCGACCATCTCTCCCGGCTCGATGGTGAAGCTGACGCCCTCGACGGCGTGGACCTCGCGGTACTCGCGCCGGAACAGGCCGCGCAGCGCGCCGCGGAGGCCTTCCTTCTTCTGGGCAACACGGTAAGTCTTGGACAGCTCGATCGCCTCGATGATCGGCATCAGGGTCGTTCTCGTTGCATCGGTGCTTGCCGTCGGGCCAGGGGCATCCTTCTTATTGTAATGCAGAAGGGAAGTCCGTTCCGGCGAACCGGCTGCCCTGCCGCATGAGCGGGATTCCAGGAATTGAAGCCGGAGGCGCGAGCGAAGGCGGCCGGCGCGGGCGCTTCCCCCACGGCACGGCGGCGAACCGCCCCGCCCGCCCCAAGTCTGGTAAACTGAAAGGGGCCCTTGGTCGGTAGGAGCACTTTGGCGCAAGCGGGGGTATCCATGTCCGACTCTGCCGTTACCAGCGAAGCGGAGCGGGACCAGCGACTGGCCCGGCTGCTGGACGAGCTGACCCGGCAACTGCGGCAGGGAGAGCGGCCCGATATCGAGGCGGCCGCCCGGCAGCACCCCGACTTGGCCGACGAATTGCGGCAGCTCTGGGCCGCCGTCCAGATCGCGGAAGAGTTCGCCCACTCCGCGGCGCCGACCATGTTGGAGCCCCGCTCGCCGGCCGCTGAGCTGGCGGCGGCCGGCCTTCCCCGTGCCTTCGGCAAGTACGAGCTGCTCGAGGTGCTGGGCCGCGGCGGCATGGGGGTGGTTTACAAGGCCCGCCAGAAAAGTCCCGAGCGTATCGTCGCCCTGAAGATGGTCTTGCGGGGCGAGTGGGCCTCGGCCGAGGACCTGGCCCGCTTCCAGGAAGAAGCCGAGGCCGCCGGCCGTCTGGACCATCCCGCCATCGTCCCGGTCTACGAGGTCGGCCAATGTGACGGCCAGGCCTACTTCAGCATGCGCTACGTCGAAGGGACCACCCTGGCCCGGCTGGTGGCCCCGGGACCGCTGCCGCCGCGGGAAGCGGCCCGCTACGTGGCTGCGGTCGCCCGCGCCGTCCATCACGCCCATCAGAACGGCGTCCTCCACCGCGACCTGAAGCCGTCCAACGTCCTGATCGACCGCGCCGGACAACCCTATGTCACCGACTTCGGTCTGGCCAAGCGCGTTGCCGGCGGCGAGAGTCTGACGCGCACCGGCGCCGTCCTCGGCACCCCCAGCTACATGGCCCCCGAGCAGGCCACCGACAGCCGCGGCCTGGTCAGCCCCGCCAGCGACGTCTACAGCCT
The DNA here is from genome assembly GCA_035575035.1 of Gemmataceae bacterium. Classification (GTDB taxonomy): domain Bacteria; phylum Planctomycetota; class Planctomycetia; order Gemmatales; family Gemmataceae; genus DATLYH01. The sequence goes on along the minus strand of DATLYH010000041.1, from coordinate 17,198 downwards.
TGGCGCCATCCTGTACGAATTGCTCACCGGCCGGCCCCCCTTCCAGGCCGCCACCCCGCTCGACACCTTGCTTCTGGTGCTGGAGCAGCCGCCGGTGCCGCCGCGCCGGCTCAACCCGAACGTTGATCCGGTCCTGGAGTTGATCTGCCTGAAGTGCTTGCAGAAGAAGCCCGAGCTGCGCTACCGAACCGCCGCCGAGCTGGCCGACGATCTGGAGGCGTTCCTGCGCGGCGACCGGCCGTCGGTCTGGTCGGTCAGCCTCGCCGCCCTGGTCAGCCACTGGTTCAGCGAAACCCATCATGCCGCCGTTCTGGAGAACTGGGGTCTGCTATGGATGTGGCATAGCCTGAAGATCCTGCTGCTGTGCCTGCTGACCAATGCTCTGCTCTGGTGGGGGGTGAAAAGTCCGCTGCCGTATCTGGCCCTGTGGGGAGTCGGGCTGGTGGTGTGGGCCGCCATCTTCTGGGAGCTGCGCAAGCGCGGCGGGCCGGTGATGTTTATCGAACGGCAGATCGCGCACGTCTGGGGCGCCGCCATCATCGCCACCCTCGGCGTTTTCGTGGTGGAGTGGCTACTAGGGCTGGACGTACTCCGGCTGTCGCCGGTCCTGGCGCTCATCGCCGGCATGGTTTTCCTGTGCAAGGCGGGGATGCTGTCGGGATACTTCTACGTCCCTGCGCTGTTGAACTTCCTGACCGCCATTCCGATGGCTCTGTTTTACGAGGTGGGGCCGCTCCTTTTCGGGCTGGCCACGGCCGGTTGTTTCTTCTTCCCGGGCCTGAAGTACTACCGCCAGCGCGTCCGGGCCGCCCGGCCGGCTAGCTGACGACCGCTTTCACTTCCGCTGCAACAGCGCGCCGGTCAGGCAGCCGAGCAGGGCCCCCAGCGCGACCTGCCACCAGAGCATGCGGACATTGATATCGCCATCCGCCCCACCGAGGAGGAAGTGGCCGGCCAGCACCACACCCACGCCCACCGCGGCCCCGCCTAGCAAAGGGAGATTGGTCTGGGTGGAGTGCTGGCCCGTGAACTCTTTCAGTTGCTTGACGAAGGGAGCCGGTTGCGGTTGCACCCTCTGAGGGGCGCCGCAATGGGGGCAGTAGGGGGCATTGTCGGCGACAATCCCGCTGCACTGAGGGCAAATAACCAATGCCATCGGAGCATCTCCTGCAGAGGCGGTCGGCAGCGGAGATCCGCCCTTGGGTGATGGATGACCATTAGCTGACAGCAGGGGGGAATGCCTTGGTGGGAATCATCGCATAGCGAACACGGTGCTGTCAAGAAGCAAACCGTAGCGGCGCTGTCTGCCGGCCTTGCCGCCGCGCGCGGGGAGACAGGCGGCAGGGTGCCCGCCCCGGAAGGTCCAGCGGTTCGCCCGGCGGAAACGCCTGAAGGAATGCAGCCGACACGCTCCGCCTGCCGGCTACTTTCCCTGGTCCGCAAGGTGTGGTAGGTTGGGGAACCATGAACGAGACCAACTCCGAAATACCCCGAGTGCCGGAGAACCTCCGCGGCTGGCTGACCCAAGCCGTCGAGGCCGGCGCCTCCGACCTGCACCTCATCGCCGGCTATCCGCCGGTTCTCCGCCTGCACGGCGACCTGATCGAGTTGCCTGACCCGCCCCTGACGGCGGACGAAGTTCACACGCTGGTCGGCTCGCTCTGTCCGCCCGAGGCCCTTGCTCGGTTGCAAGCCCAGAAAAACGTTGACCTCTCCTTTGAGCTCGAGATGGCCGGCCAAACCAACCGGTTCCGCGCCAACCTGTTCCATGCCGGCGGGCAGCGGGCGGCCTGCTTGCGCATCGTGCCGACCATCATTCCGGACTTCGACTGGGCCGGGTTCCCGCCCGCGTTGGCCCAACGGTTGGCCTTTGTGCGCGACGGACTGGTCATCGTGACCGGCGCGACCGGCTCGGGGAAAACGACCACCCTGGCAATGATCATCAACCTGTTGAACCAGACGGGCGGTTACCGAATCATCACGGTAGAAGAGCCGGTCGAGTACCGCTTCCCACGGGCAGCCAATTCGGTGGTGACGCAGCGCGAGGTGGGGACAGACGTACTCAGCTTTGCCGACGGCCTGAAGTACGGACTGCGGCAAGACCCCGATGTCATCCTCGTGGGGGAAATCCGGGACCGGGAGACGGCCCAGATGGCGCTCAGTGCCGCCGAGACGGGCCACCTGGTGTTCACCACGCTGCACACGCGCGACGCCAAGGGAGCCATCACCCGCTATGCCGATCTGTTCCCCCAGGACGTGCAGCGCGATGTACGGGCACAGCTGGCGCTGAGCCTGCGGGCGGTCGTGGCCCAGCGGCTGCTCCCGGGAACCGAGCGCGGAGCAAAGCGGCACCTGGCCCTGGAGGTGCTCTGGAACACCTACCCCATCGCCAGCGCCATCCGCACCGGCAAGATCGAGAGCATCGACAACTACCTGGTGACCGGCCGGGAAGACGGAATGGTGAGCTTTGACGAGTCGGTGCGGCAGCTGCTGCGGGCGGGCAAGATCACCCCCGAGGTGGCCGAGCAGAACGTCCGCGAGCCGTCTTTCCTGATCCGCTGAAAGCAACCGGCATGTTCCCCATGCTGTCCGCGGCGGACGGCACACCGAGAGTACCTGCTACTTTCGTTGTGCCAGGCGTTCCAGGGAGGCCTGGGCCTCGCGGGTCAGCCGGGCTTCGGGCGCTCCCCGGGCCAGGTCTTCCAGCAGCTGCCGCGCCTCGGGCGTGCCGATGTACTCCAGCACTTCGGCGGCCCGCGTGGCCAGCAGCTGCTCCGGCGTCGGATCCTCCAAGGTGCGCAGGACTTCTTCGATGCGCCGTCTCGCCTCGGCGGATGGCACCTCCTTCAGGGCCTGCTGGAGGATGGCGGCGGCCCGCTCGCCCAGCTTCTCCAACTCGGCCGTCACCTGCTTGCGCACGGCAAAGTCATCGTTGTCAAGGTTGGCCAGCAGCCGGCGCACACGCTGCGGATCGACGGCCGGCATCGGTTTGAGCCGCTGGCGGAGGAAGGGGAGCGCCTGGTCGGGAGCGGTTGCCAGTCGCCGCACCGCCCGGAAAGCCGCGACGGCATCCGCGCTGCTCAGGTCGGACCAGGCCTGTTCCAGCTCGGCCGGCGTGGGCGGCGGCCGCCTTTCCAACTGGCCAAGTACATCCCAGAGGTAAACGGGGGCATCCACATTGGCCGCCGCCAGGGCGCGGCCGTCGGGGGAGAAGGCTATACCATCGAAGAAAGCAATACTACCCGCGTGGCCATCAAACTGGGCGCGCTGCCTTCCTGTGGCCAACTCCCATAAACGGACGATGCTGGTGATGCCGCCGGTTGCCAGCATCCGGCCGTCAGGAGAGAAGACGACATTGCCCATCCCTTCTTTCTCATTAACCGCGAAGCCGCCGAACTCCTTGCCAGTGGCCACCTCCCAGACCTGTAGGCCGAAGGAACCTTCCCCCCGACTTTCCACCGTTGTGGCTGCCACCAGGCGGCTATCCGGCGAGAAGGCCATAGTAGGCAAAGGCCTTTCCAGCCGCGGTACAAGGCGTTGTGCTTCTCGGCCGGTGGTCAAGTCCCAGATGGTGATCGGATAGTCTCCCCGGGGGCTGCGCTTCTGCGAGCAGGAAGCGAGCCAGCGGCCATCCGGCGAGACAACCAGACCGTAAACTTCCTCATCGTTGGTGGTTAGCCGGAGCAACTCCCGGCCGGTTGCCACGTCCCAGCCCCGGATCGTTCCATCCGAGCTGCTCGAATACAACCGCCGGCCGTCGGTCGAAAACCGCATCGTCCAGATGGACTTTTCGTGCCCCTGGAGTGTCCGTACTTCCTTGCCGGTGGCCGCGTCGTGCAGCCGGATCGTTCCGTCCTCGTTGGCGGCGGCGATCAGCGATTCGTCGGGTGAAAGCGGGGGGGGCCAACCTCCGAAATGGGGCACGTCGGCAAACCGGCGGACCTCGCGGCCGGTAGCTGCCTCCCAAGCGATGAAGATGCCGGCGAAGCCGATCAACCGCCGGCCGTCCCGGGAAAAGCGGATTCCAAGGACCACGTTGCCCGGCTCGGCAGAAATCGGCAGGCGCTGGCCGGTGGCCACATCCCAGAGGGAGATCGCCCCCCCGACGGCGGTGGCCAGCACCTTACTGTCGGGTGAGAAAGCAAGGTTATGAACCCTCGAGTGCGTAAGAAGGCGGCGGACTTCCTTGCCGGTGGCCAGGTCCCAGAGGATGACACGCTGCTGCTCAATGCCCGCCGTTGCCACGAGCCGGCCATCAGGAGAAAACGCCACCATATCCACTCGTCCGGGTTCCGTCTTCAGGCGGTAGCGTTCCTCACCGGTAGCCAGGTCCCAAACGCTCACCTCCCCCGGCTTGCGGTGGTCCTCAGCGAAAGGCATCGAGGCCAGAAAGCGGCCGTCAGGTGCAAAAGCCAGGCCCCACACCGCGTCCCCCTCTCGCTTGAGTTTCCGAACTACCTGGCCGCTCGCTGTGTCGTGAAGGGAGACCGTATCACCTCGGTCGCACAGGGCGAGGGTCTTCCCATCCGGCGCAAAGGACGCCGCCTCGACCCAGCCGTCCGGCACAGGAATACGAAGGATTTCCTGACCGGTGGCTCCGTCGTAGAGCAGGAGACTGCTCCGCATCGGGTCCCAGTTGAAGACGGCGATTTGTTGACCATCGGGGCTGATGGTGAGTAATCGAGCCGGATCAGGGAGCTTGAACTCGGTTCGCCGGCGCGTCTGTCCGGTGACCAGATCAACAACCTGGCAAGTCAGCGTCCCCGTCTTGTCGTCGATACTCGCCACGGTGATCGCTCCCGCGGACCGATTGCTGACCCAAGGCCAATCAACCTTGTTAGCGATTTGCCGTGCGAGCTTCCCGGTCGCAACCTCCCAGATCCGGAAGCCATTGTTTCCCACCGAGATCATGGTTTTGCCATCGGGAAAGAATTCTATGCTCGCGCGGTAGTGCCGCAGTCGGCCGGAGCCCATGCGGGCCAGGACGCCGTTGGGCAGCGGGTCGCCCTGCCAGTCGGTGCGCGGCCGCCTCTCCTCAGAGGGAGATGGTCGATCCGCGAGAGGCGAGGGCGGTTTCGGCGGGTTTTCTTGTTCGGCTGCTGGCTGATTAGCCATCAGTGCCTGGTGGGCGGTCAGGCCTGCGCCCATGCCCAAAGCGCTCGCCGTCAGGAACAGGATGGCCGCCACCTTCAGCCGGGCCAAAAACATCGCTCGCATCGCCCGTTTGGCCAAGGCAGCCGCCCCGACCGAGATCGTTCCGGCCGCCGTTTCCGTCATGCCGCGGAGCGTAGCAGTTACCAGGAGTCGCGGCACTGACGCCGCCGCGTCCGAAGAGAGCAGCCCGGCAAGCGAGCCGGTGGACAGTGTCAACCCGCGGCGGGCCAGGCAGGCGCGCAGCCGCTCCCGTGCCCAGGCCAGTCGGGAAGAAATCGTCCCCTTCGGGCAGCCGAGTTCCTGGGCGGCTTCCTCGTTGGTCTTGCCTTGCAGGTAGCAGAGCACGAAGGGGGCGCGGTAGCGCTCGGGAAGTCGGCTCACTTCTTCGTCGAGCACCTCACGCAGGTCCCGCCAGGCCAGTTCATCCGGCGCCGGTCGGTTCACGCCGGCCGCTCGCCTTTTAGGCGCGGGTAGGTCGGCCAGCGGCCTCTCCTGCAAAGCCCGCCTCCGCGCGCTGGTCCGGGCCTCCAGGGCAACTCGGTAAGCCACCTTGTAGAGCCAACTCGCCACGGAGGATCGCTTGCTGATCGAACGGGCCTTCCGCACCAGGACAAGGAAGGTGGCCTGGAAGGCATCCTCGATGTCGGGGTCGCGGTGCAGCAGCCGTCGGCAGAGGTTCAGCACCATCGGCCCATGCCGCCACAGCAGCACTTCAAAGGCCGCCTCATCCCGGGCGGTGACGAAGCGCTCCAGCAGTTGGGCATCGGTCAGTCCGCCGACCCCGTGGGTGCCCACGATGCCGCGCAGGTGCCGGATGACCGCTTGCAGCTGTCCGTCGGCCATGTTCCTCGCCCTCCGCGTGACAGATCTCTCACTTCTTCTAGAGGGGAAGGGAGGCCCTGCGCATCGGCAACCTGGGTCGGAAAACAGCCGCTCCCGGATCATACCGCCTCGATCGCGCGCTGCGGGACCGCAGCGGTGCGGGTCGCGGCTATCAATCGCTGCTCGGCTGCCTCCCTCCTGGAAGCCGCCGGGGCCTTGGCCTCTTGCCGGGGTGAGGGGCCTTTGCCAGCCCGAAGCCGAGCCAGCGCCGCCAACCACAGGAGCGGCGTAGCGATCAGGTAGACGTGCAGTCCCGCCACCGCCGCCATGAGGCGACCCATCACCCCCACGCCCTCCGATCCGTTTGCCAGGTCGGCAGGACGGAACGCCAACGTCTCCAGCGCACCGCTTGGGTTAAGGATCGCCTCGCCGAACAGGCCCAGCCATCCTTCCGGACCTCCCGGACCGGCAAAGGGGGAGGTGCCGATCACGCCGACCGGATTGGCGACGAACAGGAGAGCGGCCAGCAGGGTGAACAGGATCGCCCGCAGCGTCGTGCCGCAGGTGGCAGACAGCCACAGACCCAGAGCGGCCAGGAAAGCCGCGCAGACCGCCCAGGCCGCCGCCAGCAGCAGCACCGCGAACGGACTCAACGCACCGGCGGCCATCCCCAGAACCCAGACGCCACCGAGCAGCCACCACAGCCCGCGCACGCTCAGGATGCTCCCCAGCCACTTGGTGAACACAATGTCCCAGAGGTCCACCGGCAGGGCGAGCAGCGGATCGAGCGTTTGCCGCTCTCGTTCCCGACTGATCCGGCCGGCCGCACTGACCGCCACGATCAGCAGCAGTATGCCGCCCAGCAAGGCCCCCAATTTCCGTACCACCGGCTGCACCGACGGGCCAAGGCCTTCCCCGTTCGGCCTCTCGTCGAGCCATCCGAAGAAGAGCAGGGCCGGCAAAACCAAGGCCGCCGCACCAAGAAAGGGCGCCAGCGCGATCCAGCTGGGGAACCCGAAGCCCTTCTCGAGATACACCTCCTTCCAGAGCAGGGCATTGGCGCCGATCGGCGGCCGACGGACCGGCGAAGGGGCGGGACTGCGCCGGCGGCGGGCGAAGGGGCCGATGGCCTCGAACTCCGGGTAAGGCCCCCACCCCGCTACCTCCCTTACCTTGTCCTCTCCTCCTTCAAGGGGAAGAGGGGAAGCCGAAGGGGGCCGGCCCGGTCGGGACAGGATGAGCGGTCGAATCACGGGCCGATCCCTGCGCTCAGGCCGAGATGGCCGCCCCCGGCGCAGCCCGGTGACCGCCACCGCGCAGCAGCCGACAGCGATCAGAACCTGGATCGTGACGAAGACCGCCAGTCCTGCCTCCAGGTTGCCGCGCGGTCGGGCGGCGTCCGGCGAGGCCGGGAATACGACGGCCCAGACGGGGTGCGCCAGCGGACGCGGGTATGGGAGCAAGGCAAGGCAGAGGAACAAGGGCAACACGAGGTAGGTGCCGGCCACGGCCCGAAGGGTTGTCGGCGCCACGGCCGACATCAGAATGCTCAGGCTCCCCAGGCTCAGCATCAGCGCCGCGGTGGCGATATAGCCGGTCAGGACCAGGCGCGGCTCAACCCCGCCCCAAAGCGGCAACAAGCTGAGGATCGGCAGCCCGGTCAAGACCAAGAGCAGCAGCCGGGCCAGCCGCGAGGCTAGCGCTCCCAGGACGATCTCGCGGTCGCTCAGGTCGGTGACAAGCAGGTATTCCAGCGTGCGGCGCTCGCGTTCATCGGCGATGGCCCCGGCCGTGTAGGTCGGCGTCAGCAACAAGACCACCGCGAATTGCAGCGCCATGAAGCCGGCGAAGAATGACCCGGCGAAGCGGGCGCGGTCCTGCATGCTTCGCAGGGAGAGCTCCTGCATCAGATCGGTCAGGTCGAGGTCGGGGAACCACCTCCAATAGGAGAGGAGGAGGATGCCGACAAGCAGGACGGCATAGAAGCAGCGGTGGGCGATCACTTCGCCGCGCCGACTGCTGCGAACCAGGTCGTAGAAGAAGACCGGACCCGGGGAGGGGAGCCAGCCCCGGCGGACGAGCAGGGCCAGCGTCGCCAGCCATAACCCCCCCAGCGCCAGGTGTCCGACGAGCGGCAGCCGGCCGCCGTATCCTGCCCAGCCGGCCGCTCCCATCACCACGGGCAGCCCAACAAGCCAGGCGATGGTCAGGACGGTAAGGCCAATCCGGAACCAGGCAGCGCGGGATGGGACCGGAGACGACATGAGCCGAACTCGCGAAGACGGGCGGCGATCCAGGGACTTCCTCAGTCTAACGGCGGGAGGGATGAAGTACAACCGGGTGCGTGGGGCGAGGCCGGGCTGGGGTCCGTGCTGCGCGGCGATGCCGATCGGTAACCTGCCCCGGCCGAGTCACCTGGCCGGCCCGCGTGGACCGCCTCAGTAGACCACCGTGAAGCCGCCGTCCGGCCGAGCAAAGACCGCCACCAGACTCCAGGTCGGCACGCCCGCGGCACGTCCCCGCTCGGCTGTCGGTCTGCCGTCCTTGTCGAAGACCTGCCACGCCACGGCGCCGCCCCGATTCCAGCCCATCCCTTCCGTCCAGACCAGGATGGTTTCGCCTCGGTCGTTGCCGGCCAGGACGGGATGCTTACGGCTCTTACCGGTGCCCGGGACGGCCGCCGGCTCGGAGCGCCGGCCGGTGGATGGATCGATCCGGGCGAAGTAGACCTGCCCGGCGGTCTCCCATGCGGCCAGGATGCCGGCGCTGCCCTCGGTCAGTGCGAAACTGCTCATCGGGCAGGTGGCCACCTGCCACGGATGCAGCCGGTCGCTCCGGAAGCTGCCCCCGCGATCCCGGGAGGTCAGCAGGTAAGTGTCTCGGTTCACCTCCTCCGCCGCCGACCGGTACAGCAGATAAACGACGCCGTTGCGGGTACTGAGGGCCTTCATCCCGCAGCAGCCGCAGACCCCGGTAGCCTCGGCGGAGGCAGGTTTCTCACGGGCGAATGTCCGGCCCTCGTCCGTCGAGCGGGCCACCCAGACCCGCCGATTGCCTTCCCCCTTGGTCCCCGGTTCGGGAGCATGCCAGGTCACGTAGACATTGCCGACCTCGTCGGCAGCGACCGAGCCGCCACCGTCAAGCCCTGCGGCAAACTGGATCATGTTGCGCTGCGGCTCGAATGCAGTGCCGTCGTCGTTCAGGCGGGTATAGAGCATCGGCGCCGAGCCGTCCGGCCCCCGCGGCTCGGCCAGACTCGACCCCATCCAGGCGACGTGGACCCGACCGTTCTTCCCCACCGCCAGGTGGGCGCCGCGAATGTTGCCGACTGCGATGGCACTGCCAGGCTGGCTGTTGACCCGCAACGGGCGAGAGAATGTACTGCCGCCATCGGACGAGCGGACATAGAAGAGATCGCCGTTCCTGGCTTCGCCCCGGAAGTAAACCAGGTGAATGGTGCCCTTGTCGTCCCCGGCGACCTGCGGTTGGATGCCATTATCCGGAACCCGCAGGAGCGTGACCTTGCCCGACTCGCCGGCTTCCGCGGCCGCGCCGAACAGAAGCAGAATCGCCAACCCCACCAGGCCCCGCTTCGCCGTTGCGCTGACCTCACTCATGACGTTAACTCCCTTGGCCTCATATTGCACCACCCAGCACATTCTTCAGTTCATTGAGCAGTCGGTAGTCCGTCGCCGTCGGCCGAGGCGAGTTGGTTCATACCCCACCGGCCCGTTCACATGGGCCGCTCGCGAGGACCGGCCAGCTAACGCGGGCCGCTCGCGAGGACCGGCCAGCTGACGCTGGCCGCTCGCCGCCGATGCGGGGCCGCTCGCCGCCGGACTACAGACTACCGCGGCGGTCAACCGGTGCCACACTCAGCCCCGGCCAGGCACCAAGTCTACCCGGCAACGGGCGGAGAGGCAAACGGCAGGACCAGGCGGACGAAACCGCCTCTTCCGCCCACGCCGGCCGTCCGGTCCCCTTCCGCTCGATCGGCCGCCATTGACTCGGTCCCGCGTGGGCGTCATGCTGAGAGGAAATCAGTTGGCCGTCCCTTGCGAGGTGCCATCACCATGCCGAAGCGCGCGTTGTCTCTACTGGTTGCTCTGGTCGTCACCGCCGTCTGCCTGGCCCAGGATGAGAAGAAGTCCGGCCTGCAACCCGGGGACGAGCTGCCCGGCCCGTTCCGGCCCTACAACGTGACCGGCAAGTTTGGCGAGCGCACCATCAAGGAATTGGGGGGCAAGGAAACCGCCGTTGAGGGCCAGTTCCACTGTCTGGTCTGTGATTACGGCCTGGCCCCGGTGGCGATGGTCTTCGTCCGCAACGCCGACCTCGCCAACCCGCCGGAGCCGCTGCTCAAACTCCTCAAGGAGCTGCACGACCTGGTTCAGAAGCACCGCAACGCCCGGCTTGGGGCCTTCGCCGTCTTCCTCAGCGACGACCTTCCCGATGTTGTCACCGACGACGAGAAGCGCGACGAGTTGGCCAAGCAGTTGAAAGACCATGTGGACAAGGGGGCCGAGCTGGCCCTGGGCGAAAACGTAGTGCTGGCCCTGGAGAGCAAGAAGTACCTCGCCAACTATCCGCTCGATGACAACGCCGTGGTGACGGTGGTGCTTTACCGGAACTACAAGGTGGTGGAGACGCTCACCTTTGCCAAGTTCGACGCGATTAACGTGGAAGCGGTCGCGGCGAAGGTGAAGGAGATGGTGGCGGCGAAAAAGTAAGCCGCTTGCGACTGGGCGCTAAGCCGCTTGCGGCTTAGCGCCCAGCTGTAAGCGGCAAACCCGAAGCATTCCCGTTACTTCTCAAGCAACCGCGGCGCCGTGATCTTCTCGGGCATCAGCTGGCCCAGGAGCGACTGGACCGTTTCCGACGGGATGGCGTAGCTCTCGGTCCGTCCCGCCCGGGCGATGTTGATGCCGACCACCCGGCCATCCAGGTCCACCAGCGGACCGCCGCAGTCAGCCGGCTTGATGACGGCATCGTGTTGCAGGATCGTAGGGAAGCCGGTGCGGCGCTTGCTCAACTCGCTGCCCAGACTGTTTTGGAAATCGGCCCGGTTGGCGGAGGCCGGCCGCTTGCCCAGCGTCGCCTTCATTTCCAGTTCCTGGTCGCCGCGCTTGACCGTCAGGTTGACCACGTCACCCGGTTTGTGCCGCTGCAAGAGGGCGATCAGCGAATCAACGTCGCGAACCTCCTCGCCGTCCACGGCCAGGATGATGTCATTGACCTTCAGCCCGGCTTTCTCGGCAGCACTGCCGGGCATCACCTGGCTGATGCGGGCACCCTCGGCCTCCGGATCAAGACCGACACCAAGGTAGCCGCCGCTGGGATTGGTTGGCGGCGGCGTCCGGCCGACCGGCACGGCGCGGGCCGCCACGCTCAGCACGCCGATGGCCGCCGGCTCCTCGCCGTCTCCCACGCATGCCACCCAGTTGCCGACCGGGCAAACCTTGCTGTCGTACCACTGCACCGGGGTCAGGCCGGTGCATTCGATCTTGAGCAGGGCCAGGTCGTAGCGCTCGTCCACGCTCACCACGCAGGCTTCCAGCTCCCGGCCGTCGCGGAGGCGACAGACCGGGGTGCCCTTCAGTTCGCTGAACTTGGTCAGGATCCAGCCGTCGGCCGCCACCACCGTCCCCAGGGCGACGTTCTGGCCTTCGCACTTCACCCGGACGGTGCACTCGCTCGGCTTGGCGACGACCTCGCGGAAGGCGGCGAGGACCTTGGGGCTGCTCCTCAGGTAGGTGGCCGGTCCCTGGGCCCTGGCTGGGCTCGCGATCAGGCCAGCCCACACGGCCAGCACCAGCACAACGCCCCATGCATGCCGGCGAGTACCAATCAAGAGAGAAGCAGGCATTCTCATGCAGCAACTCCAGAGATGATAGCAGGACGCAGGTTGGGTCAATGGCCTCAGCGTCGGCCGAGGGTCACTTTCAGGGTCAGCGTTTCGTCGCCGCGGCGAACTTCTACGGTCACTTCGTCGCCCGGTTTCTTCTTGGCGATCTGGGCGCGCAGGTCATCGCCGGTCTCGATCTTCTGACCGTCGAACCGGGTGATGACATCGTCCACCTGGATGCCGGCCTTCTCCGCCGCGGTGCCGGGGAGGACGCGGGCAACCCGGCATTCGCTGCTCTCGGGGTCCATCTCCACCCCCAGGTATGGTTCACCACGGCCACCGAAGACCTCCCCCTTGACCAATTGCTCCCAGGTGTCGCGGTAGGTGTCCACGGGCACATGCATGTTGGCCGCGATCGAGCCGCCGATCCGGCTGTGGATACCGATGACCTTGCCGGTCATGTCGAACAGGGGGCCGCCCGAGTCGCCGCCGACCAGGGCACAGTCGGTCTGGATGACCGACCGGGTGACGTTGAGGATGCGGCCCAGGCGGACGACCGGGGTTCGTCCCGGCCGATAGCCGCCGGGGTGCCCGGTGGCGACGCACCACTGGCCCCTTTGCAATTCGGCGGAGCTGCCCATCTCGACGCAGGGCCAGTCCCCTTTGTCGGTGATCTTGACTAGGCCGCTGTCGATACCCCGGTTGGAACCGAGGGTCTTGCCCTTGACGGTCCGGCCGTCGGGCAGAATGACGGTGACGTCCCGGCCGGGCGTGCCGGAGACATGGCCGGCTGTCAGGATATGCCCTTCCTTGTCGATGATGACGCCGCTCCCCTGGCTCTGGCCGATGCGCAGCCCCACTGTGGCCGGCATCACCTTCTTCAGGACAAGTTTGACCTGCTCCTGAATGGCCCGCAGGTCCTCGACGTTTTCAGGCGCCGGTTTGGTCAGGGCCGGCGGCAGAACCGGCGCCTTTGGCTCATCCGCCGCGGCCGGCACCACCGGCAGCCAGCAGGCCGCCGCCAGGGCCAGCAAGGAAATGGCCCTCCAGAGGGGAGGCTGTCGATCTGCTCTCATCGCCACGAATCTCCGGGGAAGCACACCGAAGCAATCAGTAATGGCAGTAACACCACTCTCGGTCGATCGTCTCGGGGGGCAGGAGTTTTTGGAGGAAATCGTCCCTACTCTGTCCCATAATACGCAGGTGGGTCACGCAGAAAAAGCAATTTCCTTCCCTCAACACGGGGGCCGCCCCCTCACCCCGCTCCCCCCAGTTGGAGGAGAGGGAGATGAGGGGGTGACGTACCGGCCTGGACGAGTGGCCAGCCCCGCCATTGTATCGAAGGCGAGCCTGTACCATGAACCCCGACACTGCTTCCCCACGTATCCTGACCACGGTAGTCGGCAGTTATCCGATCCCCTCCTGGCTGGCGGCCTTGCCGTCGCGGGTCAACCTGCGCGATGCCGTCCTGGTGGTGCTGAAGACACAGGAATTGGCCGGCATCGACGTGGTCAGCGACGGCGAGCTGTCGCGCTTTGATGTCAACCATCCAGAGACCAACGGCATGATCGATTACTTTGTTCGGCCGCTGGCGGGGGTCAGCACCGAGCTGACGCGAGACGAGTTGGAGCAGTTCCGCCGCCAGCCGGGGATGGGCTTCCGGGCCCGGCCGGCCGGCGTGGTCCGCGGCAAACTCGGCGACGGCACCCTCGACTTGCCGTCGGCCTATGAGCTGGCCCGCGGCCTGACCGCCCGACCGCTGAAGTTCACCGTCACCAGCCCATACATGCTGGCCAAGACGCTGCTTGATGTCCATTACCGCGACCGGCGCGCATTGATGCTTGACCTGGCCGAGGTGCTGCGGCGCCAGCTGGAGCCGATCGACGCGGCCGTGATCCAGGTGGACGAGGCGAACCTCCCCGGCTCGCCGGCGGATGGTCCCCTGGCCGCCGAGGCGATTAACCATGTACTACGAGGAGCCCGCGGCCGGAAGGGCGTGCATCTCTGTTTCGGCAACTACGGCGGGCAGACGATCCAGAAGGGTTTCTTCCGTGATCTGTTGCCGTTCTTCAATGCCCTGGAGTGCGACCACCTGGTGCTGGAGTTCGCCCGCCGCGGCTACGACGAGTTGGAGGTCTTCCGCGACCTGAAGCCATCGATCGCCCTGGGCATCGGCGTGATCGACATCAAGGATAACGAGGTGGAAGCGCCCGACGAGGTTGCCCGCCGGATCGAGCGGGCAGTCAAGGTACTGGGGCCGGAGCGGGTCCGCTGGGTGCATCCGGACTGCGGTTTCTGGATGCTGAGCCGCTCGGTGGCCGACCGCAAGATGCAGGCGCTGGTGGAAGGGAGGAACCTCTATGGTAAATAGGCAAACGTACCGTGCGCAGCGCGAGTCGAAGAGTGCCACGGAGCGTTCGCTTGTCCGAGCCCAGAGTGCCAGCGACGGGATAAGGTCTGTCTTGTCCCGTCGCTAACGCTCCGGGCTCTGAAAGTTGGCGCTCCGGACTCGGACCTCACCCGCACGCTGTTGCCCTCACCTCTTCTCCACCTCCTCGGCTCGGCGGAGCGGCACGAACCGGACAGGGAGGACATCCTGCTCCTGCCGCTGGCCCTCGGGGCCCTTCGTGATCACGCGCAGCCACTGCTCCCCTCCGGTCGGCCCGACCGGGATGATCATCATCCCTCCCGGCTTGAGTTGCTCGAACAAGGGCGGCGGCACATGGTCGGCCCCGCAGGTTACCATGATGGCATCAAACGGGGCGGCTTCCGGCCAGCCCTTGTAGCCGTCGCCGGTACGCACCCGGACACGGCGGTAGCCGAGCCGTTCCAGCCGTTCCTTCGCCTGCGCCGCCAGGGTTGGGAGCAACTCGATGGTGTAGACCTCGGCGCCCAGCTCGGCCAGCACCGCCGCCTGGTAGCCGCTACCGGTGCCGACTTCCAGCACGCGCTGGCCGGGCTGCGGGTTGAGCGCCTCGGTCATGAATGCCACGATGTACGGCTGCGAGATGGTCTGCCCCTCGCCGATCGGTAAGGGGCCGTCCTGGTAAGCCGCGGCGCGCACGTCGTCCGGGACGAAGAGGTGACGCGGCACCTTGCGCAAAGCTGCCAACACACGCTCGTTCTTGACCCCGCGCCTGGCAATCTGCTGCTCCACCATCCGCTCGCGCTCCGCTGCCCGGTCGTCGGTCGAGGGGGCCTGCCCCGGCGGCGATGGGGCCGCCGGCGGCGCGGCCGGGGGAACCGGGGATGAGCAGCCGCCGGCGAGGACCGCTGCCAGGCAGAACCAGGAGAGCGAGCACCACCAGTTCTTGCTCATGGTTGTCCTCCCCCTGACAGCGCCTATTGTAACCTTTGAAGCGGGAATTCGCCCGGCCTTAGCGAAGCTGCTTTGAATCCTCTTGCGGAAACGCGACTCTATTCTTAGGGAAGGGGACGCATCCCCCTGTTGGTTGGGGGAAGAAGCGTGTATAATATTCCTTGAGCTTCCGAGGGGTTACCCGCGGAAGTTGCTGTGACCTCATCAGCCGGGGGCGATTTGGTTTCGACCGGGCAAGTTGAGGCGCAGGTGGCGTGTCGTGGTTGATCAGAGGGCCACGTAAAAATCTGATCGCACCAATAACTGCTGAACCGCAGTTGACCCTGGCTGCCTAATTAACCGGCAGCCCCGAGTCCGAGAACTTTGCCTGAGAGGTCTCGGCTTGGTCGCCAAATCAGGCTCGCTGGCGCCTGAGACCGCCCCTCACCTCTACCTCTTCCCATCGGAAGGGGTGCAGGTGAGGGGTGGTCGCACCGGAGGCGGCGTCAGCCAGATTGCACGGCCGGTTAGCCTGATCGGGACCCTGCTGGTCGGGGCCTGACCGGGCGAACGCGGACGGCGAGGCCGCAGAGTTTCGGCCGTCCAAACGTAGACCAGCTACACACGTAGAAGCCGGCGCTGAAGTGCTCCGGGACCCGGGTTCGATTCCCGGCGCCTCCATTAAGTCATTATGCAGCAAGATGTTGCGACACACATCTTGCTGCACAGACTCGCAATCACCCCAGACTTCCGTCGAATCCTGCCACTCCGCGCCAATTCCTGCGCCTACCTGCTGCGCCGCTTTTTGCGCCGTCGTTCGGACGGCGTCTTCCAACCGTTGTCGGTCATGTCCCAGCCGTCGATGGATCGTGGTAGCCCGCAGGCCGCGGACCTGCAAGGCGGTGGCAGACCGTGGCTTCCAGCCGCTACGCCCAGCTGGAGGCCTCCTTTAACTGTGCCAGGCACCTGCTGCTGGCGGCCCTGGTCGGCCGCGGCCCCGGGTCGATACCGACCAATTCGTGCCGCGGCTGGACGCGACGCTGGCCAACGCCCGGGTCGAAGCGGCGCTGGCCGATACGGGCTACAACTCCGAGCCGAACTCGCCGCCACGCCCGGGAGGTGCGCTCGTTCATCCCGGCGACGGTCGGCCGGCCAACGACCAGGCCGCCGAGCGGCAGCAGCTCCCGGCAGCCACTGAAGCAGCGGCCGGACAAGGACGGCGGCCGGTACGGCAGCGCTGGCAGGGGGAGACAGGGTTCTCGATGTTTAAGCGGGCGGCTGGGCGCGGCGGTTCATGGCCGCAGTTACTGGAGCCGGTGCCGTGGACGATAGCTAATGACCATTACCTACAACATCATGCTCTTGCCGCGGCGGTTGAGCGGGATTACACAGGAGCGGATGCCGAAGAAGCGCGCCGTCTGGCGGTGGGCCGCGGCGTCGTAGGCGGCGTCCGCCAGCAGCCGGTCCCCCACCGCGTGCTGGCCGGCCGCGCCCACCCAGTCGTCGAAGACGGGCGACGCGTGGGTCGGGCTGACCGCCACCGCGGCGGCGATGAGGTGGCTGGTGGTGTGGCAGGCGACGGCCCCAAAGGGTGAAGCGCCGCCGCGGGAGTCGGTCGTGAGGAAGGCCTTCAAGACCTGGATGGCGAACCGCTGGGGTGGGGTGCAGTCGTGGCGGCTGGTCGGGCAGGCGTAGGCGGGCAGAGCTTTGCGGGCGCCGGCGAGCGCCTCGCGGGCCAGCCGCCGCGGCGACTTGGTCAGCGGTCGGGTAGTTGGCTTGGTCTTCATGGCACCTATTGAGATGCCTTCAACCACCGAAGGATTCAACAGAGCATCTGTGACTCTGACTAATCGGGGCCCGTCAAACCTTGATGATTGGAGAAAGATCCTCAGGCCTATATGAATCCCATATTGGGGGCTGTATAATTTATGAACACACTGAACTTTGGCGAACACACGGTGGAGGTGCAGGAGGTGATTGACTTCGTGCTGGGCGGAAACGTCTTGCGCGAGCCGTTCCGACCGGAACAGTTCACGGACTTCCCCACCAAGGTGATCACATCGCTGGAAGGTGTCGAAC
>DATLYH010000040.1:0-8697 GCA_035575035.1 Gemmataceae bacterium | reverse complement strand
GACCGCCATGAAACCATCTCCGCAAAACGTGTCGATGATCTGATGGTTCAAGGTCAGCGGCTATCTTGCCAGCCACCTCACTGCTGGTGTCGCAGCAGGTCCGGGTGCAATCCTGCCGATGCTTGAGCGGAAAGTCGATGGGCTGCTGGGTCACCTGAACATCGATTACGAGGAGAAGCCATCTCAGTCGGCGGGAAGAATCCCGATTCCGCCTCGTAAACATGGATAGACGCCGCCAGCCGGTCTACGCACCGCCGGTAGTCCTCAGCGGTCCACGGTCGCTCGTCCAGCAGCCGCCTCGCCGCCGCGCCGGTGTCCGCTCCGAAGCCGCCGCCGCTGTCGTGGAAATCCTGCACCACGAGCACGTCCGGCCTAAACGCCGCCAGCCGCTCCACGAACGCCTCCATATCCTGCACGGGCAGCAGCGGCGTCACGCAGATCCCGACCGCCAGCCCCGCCGCCTTCGCCGCCGCGATCGCCTCCCAG
The DNA here is from genome assembly GCA_035575035.1 of Gemmataceae bacterium. Taxonomy (GTDB): domain Bacteria; phylum Planctomycetota; class Planctomycetia; order Gemmatales; family Gemmataceae; genus DATLYH01. The sequence continues at coordinate 8,211 of DATLYH010000040.1, read as the reverse complement.
CGCTTCGCCAAGGGCGGCGCCTTCGGCTCGAATGCCCGCCGCACCTCTTCGCTGTCGGTCGGGATTGACATGTTGACGCGCACCGCCCGGAACTGTTTCAGCACATCCAGGTCGCGCACCACCAATGGGCCGCGCGTCTGCACCAAGAGCCGCGGCTGGTGCGGCACCAGCGCTTCCAGGATGCCGCGTGTCAAGCCCAGGCTGCGCTCGGCCGGCAAGTACGGGTCGGTGACGCTCGACAGGTACAGCGCCTGGCCAGCGACCCGGGGCGCTTGCTTGCGGGCCAGCTCCACCGCGTTGACCTTGGCCTGGAACCACTTGCCCCAGTCCTCCTTTGGTCGGCGGTTCTGCGGCAGGAACATCGCGTAGCAGTAGAGGCACCCAAAACTGCATCCCAGGTACGGGTTGCATGTCCAGTCGAAGCCGCCCCGCTTGATGAAGCCGGTCGCCGGGCTGAAGATCGAACGCGCATTGATCAGCTCCATGCGCCCATCTCCTGCAACGGTCGGGTCGGTTGCTGATGCCGGCATACGTTCCTGACCGTCTATCATCTTATTCTGCCGCCGCGGAGGGTGGGTGCTTGCCAAAGTGGGGCCGCTGCCGCACAATACTGCCGTTTCCGTTGCCGCGAACCATCCGCAGGAACCGGGAGTCACCCGCCATGAAGATCGGCATGAACCTGCTGCTGTGGACCACCCACGTCACCGCCGACCATTTTCCCATCCTGGCCCGGCTGAAAAAGGCCGGTTACGACGGCGTCGAGATCCCCGTTTTTGAAGGGACCGCCGACCACTATCAGACCATCCGCAAGGAACTGGACAACCAGGGGCTGGGCTGCACCACGGTTGTCATTGCCACACCGCAAGCCAACCCGATCAGCCCCGACCCGGCCGTGCGCCAGGCCGCTGTCGAGCATCTCAAGTGGGCCATCGCAATGACCGCCACCCTCGGCGGCGAGGTCATGGCCGGGCCGTACCACTCGCCGTTGGCCGTCTTCTCCGGCACCGGGCCGACCGAGGACGAGAAAAAGTGGGCCGCCGATGTGCTCCGTAAGGCGGCGGAGGAGGCGGCCCAGGCCGGCGTCAAACTGGCGATTGAGTACCTGAACCGCTTCGAATGCTACTTCCTGACCACCGCCGCCGACGCCCGCGCCCTGGTGGACCGCGTCAACCACCCGAGCTTCCGCACCATGTACGACACCTTCCACGCCAACATTGAGGAGAAGAGCGTGGCCGGGGCTGTTAGTACCCTGGGCGACCGCCTCATTCATGTCCACATCAGCGAGAACGACCGCGGCACGCCCGGCACCGGCATGGTCCACTGGGACGAGACTTTCGCGGCCCTGCGCCGGGCCAATTACGACGGCTGGCTGACGATCGAGGCGTTCGGCCGGGCACTGCCGGCGCTGGCCGCCGCCACGCGCGTCTGGCGCGATCTGTTCCCCAGCGACGAGGAGGTCTACACGCAGGGCATCCGCTTTATCAAGGAGAAGTGGGCGGCCGCTGGGAGGAGTTGAGGGAATGCGCCTTCACTTCACCAACCCGGAGCGCTAGCGACGGGCGCCTGCCTAGTGCCCGTCGCTGGCGCTCCGGGCTGGTGGGTGCCCGTCACTAGCGCTCCGGGTTAATAATCATTTCTTCTGCAACTCTTCCATCAGGAGTTGCTGCACGACCTCGATCTTGGCCATCCCTTTGGTTTCGCGCATGACGGCTCCCTTGATGGCGTCGGCCGCCTTGACCTTCCCCTTCTTGAAGTCGGCGACCGCTTTCGGATTGGCGGCGATGGCCCGACGGACCGCCTCCCGCAGCCTGGCCTCGTCCGCCTCCACCTTGAAGCCGAGCTTGCCGATCGCCTCGGCAGCGGATGCACCGCTGGCCAGCATCTCGGCGTAGACCTCGCGGGCCCGCTGCATGTTCAGGCCCGTGGCCTGCACCTGCTTGAGCAGCTCGGCCAGGGCCGCCGCCGCGATGGGGAAGTCGTTGATGCTTATCTTGCGTTCGTTGAGCGTGGCCAGGACCTGGTTGGTGAGCCAGTTGCTGGCCGCCTTGGCGTCGCCGGACTGCCGGGCCACCTCTTCGAAGTAGCGGACAAAGGCCCGGCCCTGCCGCGTGATCACGTCGGCGTCATAGGCCGACAGGCCATACTGCTCCCGCAGCCGCCGGCGCTGGGCCGCGGGCAACTCGCCCAGGCTGGCCCGGATGCGCTCCAGCCAGGCCTCATCCACCTCGACCGGCACCAGGTCCGGCTCCGGGAAGTAGCGGTAGTCCGACGCTTCTTCCTTGCGGCGCTGTACCTCGGTCCGGCCGCGGTCCTCGTTCCAGCCGGCCGTCGCCTTGGGCACCGGCACCAGTTCCGCGCCCCGCCGTTCGCCGACCCGGCGCAGCGGGCTGGCGGGGTCCTTGGGGGGCAGCAAGTGCCAGTCCTTGCCGATCTTGCTCTGGAACTCGTCGTACTGCCGCTGGGCCTCGAACTTCATGGCCCGCTCGACGGCGCGGAAGCTGTTCAGGTTCTTGACCTCGACGATCGGCGTGGCGGCGATCCCCTCACCCCACCCCCTCTCTCCCCGCTGGAGGAGAGGGGTTGAGGGTGAAGGAGTGAGCGGGACATGGATGTTGACATTGGCATCGCAGCGCAGGCTCCCCTCCTGCATCTCGCAATCGGAAACCTCCAGCTCGCGCATCAGCAGGCGGATCTCCTCAAGGTAGGTCTTGGCCTCCTCAGGGCTGGCCAGCTCGGGCTTGCTGACGATTTCCAACAGCGGGGTGCCGGCGCGATTGAGGTCCACCAGGCTGTCCTTCCCCGTGCCGTGCTCGTCGTGGAGCATCTTGCCGGCGTCCTCTTCCAGATGGACGCGAATGATGCCGACCCGTTTGGGACCGGCGGCTGTTTCGATTTCCAGCCAGCCATCGCGGCTAAAGGGGAGATCGTACTGGCTGATCTGGTAGTTCTTGGGGAGGTCGGGATAGTAGTAGTTCTTGCGATCCCACTTGGTAAAGGGGGCGATGTGGCAGTTGAGGGCCAGGGCCGCCTTGAGGGCCAGCTCGAAGGCGTGGCGGTTCATCACCGGCAGCACGCCGGGCAGACCGGCGCAGACCGGGCAGGTGGCCGAGTTGGGCGGCAGGCCGAACTGGTTCTTGCAGCCGCAGAACAGCTTGGTCCGCGTCAGAAGCTGGACGTGGACCTCCAGACCGATGACGATGCGATAGGGGAGGTCTGCCATGCCTGCCTCGCGCGTCCTTACCCGTTCGGGGAGTGCCTTTGCCGCGCAGGAAGGGATTTCTCTTGGTCCTGTCGGCGTTCAACGAACTCAAACCGGCTTCCTGGGCCGACAAGTAAGGCCCGGTCAGTCAACCACAGCTCCCAGTTGCCATCGAAGCTGGGAGCACCGGGAACGTGATCGCAGAAGATTCGGACCTTCAACTTGTTCGAGAAACTGACGATCAAGTCGCCGGCATTGTCAATGAGGGAGGCCCCGCGGACCTTGGCCTCTCGCAGCTGAGGCAGGCCCTTGCTGATTCCCTCCGGGGTGTCGTCGGAACTGGTCAGGGGCCCGGAAGGACCGTCCAACCGCCAGGTACACCACACCAGCAGGTTCGCCTCCCCCTCAAACTGGCGGTATTCTTCTGAATGGACGGGATTCCTCACGGGCACGCTGCGACGGACCTTTTTGCCCAGGGCCAGCTGAAACGTGGGCCCGGCCGCTCCACCGTAACTGACATACCAGCAGCGCAATCCCCTTATCGAACGGACCAAGGATCGCACCTCGTCAAGCAACTGAGCAGACATTTGGCCCTACTTGTTGGGATAGAGTTCTTTGATCTCCCGGGCGATCTCTCGAATCTCTTCAAGGGAAAGGTTTTGGCCGGTGATTTCTTCATGCAACATTCGACGCTGCTCCCGCGATAATCCCTCCTCGTTCACGATCCGGTCAATCTCCTTGATGTCCGGCTTTCTCATCGGGCGCCCGCAAGGGACCGCTATTAACCGGGCAAAAGCGTCAGGAGGCTCGCCACTCGTATAGCTTACAGCTTCGGCCGCTGTCTATGCCAGTCGGTCACCCGCTCGTACATCCGGGCGATCCGCAACAGCTTCTCCTCTGCAAACGGCGGCGCCTGGATGTGCAGGCCGATCGGCAGGCCGGTCGTCGTGAAACCGCACGGGATGCTGACTGCCGTGATCCCCGCCAAGTTGGCGCTGATGGTGTAAATGTCCGACAAATACATCGCCAGCGGGTCGTCGATCTTCTCGCCAATCTTGAATGCTGCCGTCGGCGAGACCGGTCCCATAATCACGTCGCAGTTGGCAAAGGCCCGGTCGAAATCGTCCTTGATCAGCCGGCGAACCCTCAGCGCCTTCAAGTAGTAGGCGTCATAGTAGCCGCTCGACAGGGCGTAGGTGCCGAGCATGATACGGCGTTTGACCTCGGCGCCGAAGCCCTCGCCGCGCGTCTTGCAGTACATGTCAACGAGGTCGGCATACTGCCGGGCCCGATGGCCGTAGTGGACGCCGTCGTAGCGGGCCAGGTTGCTGGATGCCTCGGCCGTGGCCACCAGATAATAGGTGGCGATCGCGTACCGGCTATGCGGCAGCGTCACCTCGCGGACAGTCGCCCCAAGCCCCTCGTAAACCTTCAGCGCCGCCCGCACCGCCTGCTCCACCTCCGGGTCGAGCCCCTCGCCGAAGTACTCCTGGGCCACGCCGATGGTCAGCGGCGCGACCGGCTGATCAATAGTCCGGCTGTAAGGGGGCACAGGTTGGTCCACGCTGGTGCTGTCGCGCGGGTCGTGACCGGCGATCACTTCCAGTAGCAGGGCGGCATCGGCCACGTCGTGGGCAAACGGGCCGACCTGATCGAGCGAGCTGCCGTAGGCAATCAGGCCGTAGCGCGAGACCCGGCCGTAGGTCGGCTTTAGTCCGACGACGCCGCACAAGCCGGCCGGTAGGCGGACGGAGCCGCCGGTGTCGGTACCCAGGGCCAGCGGCGCCTCGCAGGCCGCCACCGCCGCCGCCGAGCCGCCCGATGAGCCGCCGGGGATGCGCTCCAGGTCCCACGGGTTGCGCGTCACCTGGAAGGCGCTGTTCTCGGTGGATGAACCCATGGCGAACTCGTCCAGGTTGGTCTTGCCCAAGAGCACCGCATCGGCTTGCTTCAGTCGGGTGATGACATGGGCGTCATAAGGGGGCACGAAATTTTGCAGGATCTTGCTGGCGCAGGTGGTCGGCTGGCCGGCCGTGCAAAGGATGTCCTTGACGGCGACCGGCAGCCCGGCCAGCGGGCCGAGCGGCTCGCCCCGCTTTCGCCGGACATCGACGGCCCGGGCCTGCTCCAGGGCGGCTTCCTCGTTGACGTGGAGAAACGCCCGGATACGGGGGTCGCGCTGGCGGATGGCCTGCAAGAAGGCGCCGGTCAGCTCCTCGGCAGAGACCTCGCCGCGTTCGAGAAGGGACCGCAGCTCCAGGGCGGTGCGTTCGATCATGCGGACTAATCCAGCACGGCCGGCACGCCGTAGAAGTCGCCGCGGCGGTCAGGGGCATTGGCCAGGGCGGCATCGACCGGCAGCGACGGCGCCGGCTCGTCAGCGCGGAAGACGTTGTGGATCGGCAAAGGATGGGCGAGTGGTTCGACAGCGTCGGTGTTGACCTGCTGCAGCTGGTTGACGTAATCGAGGATGGCGCCGAGCTGCCGGGTCATGGTCGCCAGCTCCGCGTCGGTCATCTCCAGCCGGGCGAGGTGGGCCACCCAGCGAACTTGCTCGGGGGTCAGCAACATGGGCCACCTTGGGAACGATGAAAGGGAGACGGTCCCTCGTTTAGACGGACGGCATCTGGAACGGCTTCTGTTTCAGGGGGCGCTGCACCCGGCCGCTGCGGATGCACTGGGTGCAGACCCGCAGGCGCCGGACCGTACCGCCCAGCTGTACCTGGATGCGCTGGAGATTGGGGCGGAACTTCCGTCGGCTGATCCCGGTGATCTTGCGGCCGACGCCGCCCAGGTACTTGGCCTTGCCGCGCCGGGCGTACTGGTATCCCTTCACCGGCTTCTTGCCGCAGATGGCACATTGCTGGCCCATGGACGGATCTCCCCTTCGGAAGGTTCGGCTTGGTGATGGAAAGATTTAATATAGCCGACCGGGCCATCCTGACAAGCCGACGAGCCGTCCAGGGTGCCGTTATGTCCTTGCCTGGACTTGAAGCCTGAAGTGCTAGTGCTAGGTCAAGCGACGTGGTTGTCGCTGACCCTGCAGGTTGGGTGGCCGGGGCTTCGAAGACTCCGCCCCGGTCACTCCGGATGGCACAACAAATCCTTGGAGCTTGCACTAACGAGGGGCGCGCGGCTGGCAGCGTGCTGGGGATCTGGAAAAATCCTGGACTCGCAGTTGATCGCCCCCTCTGGCGCTGGATATTAACCAGGGACGGTCGAATCTGGGGAGTAGAAACCGAAGACGGCCTGACCGCAGGAGAAGCCGCCCCACGGCTGGGAAAACTTTACCAACCGTATTGATTCGGTGCGCCGCGCCGGTCGCAGCAGTTCTTCCCGGTAAACCGCCGACCGGCCCCTGTTTCTTCAGGGGCTGGGCACGGTGTTGTTCTTTTTGTGCGCCGAGCAGCCGATTTCCTTCGACAGCGCTCGCCCGAAGGAGGACCCGCGGCCGTGAAACCTTCCCTGTTCCTGGCCCTCGCCCTGTTCAGTCTGCTGCACCTGGCGCCCCGCGGTGAGGCCCAGTGGGGATGGCCGCCGCCCGGCACTAGCACCACCGGCGTTCGGGCTTGCGACAACAGCCACTACCGCGGGCTATGCGCGCTACTGCGTGACTGGCGCCGCAGCCGGCAGCGGCACCAGCTGCCAGCCGCCGACCACGGCACCAGCTGTCAGCCGCCGACCACGGCACCGGCTATCAGCCCAGGCCGTGGCACCGGCTATCAGCTGCTGCCACACTAGATGATGCGTCTCCCGGCCGCCAGCTCCTCGAAGATATTCTCGATTCGGCCCGCGCGGCAGAGCCTTTCCCAGAACGCCAGGTACTCGTCCGACCGCAGCAGGGCCACGGCTAACGAGCGGGCCGTCACCTCCCGCCGCCGGATGCCGTGCAGGAAGCTTTGCATCTCGCCGTTGCTCACCCCCCGGCGGAGGAAAGTCCGATGTTGCTGAGCGACGGCGGCGTGCAGGACCGTCGGCGAGGACAGGAAACGGGCCGTCACCTCGGCCCGCGACAGGCTGCGCAGCATCGAGGTCCACTGGGCTAGCTCCGCAGCAGTGGGGGCCCGCCCCAACACGCCCTGGATTAGCCGCCGCACGAACTGTCTGTTGTTCGGGAATAGCCGCCGGTGCAACCCCGAGCCGACCAGGCGGATCACCAGCTGCCCCTCGGGCAGGCCGCGCAGCAGGGCATTCACCGCGCGGTTCAACTGCCGTGCGGTGGGCTCGTAGTTTGGGCCGAACAGGGCGGCAAAGATGGCCTCGGCCTCGGCCCGGCGGTGCTCGGCGGAAACCCAGAAGGCGTCGGCCACCTGGCCCCGCGTCAGCCGCCCCGCGTCCAGGTCCGCCACAAAGCGCTGCACCGTCGCAGCATCCGGCTGCCGACCGAAGAGGTCGTAGATGAGCCCGACCACGAAGAGTTGGTTGGGGTTGTCGTCGTTGTCCTGGAGGATCACCGTGATACTGCTGGAAATTCCCAGGCTGGCGCCCCCGGCCGGCGAGCTCAGCTGCACAGTAAAGGTCTCGTCCTGCTCGCAGAGCAGGTTGTCGAGGACGGGGATGATAATGGTCTGGCTGCTCTGACCGGCGCTGAAGCTGAGGGTGCCGGAGACGGCCTGGTAATCGACGCCGGCCCGGGCAGTGCCATCGGCGGTGGCAAAGGGGACCGTGATGCCGCCGGCCAGGCCGCCCGTGCGGGTCACCGTGACGGTAACGGAACCCTCGCCCTCCCGCAGCGGAGCAACCGGGCTGACCTGGACCACGCCTCCCTCGTCATCATCGATAATGGTCCCGACCCCCTGTTGGTTCTCGAGGCCGGCGTGGACCGCGCCGCTCAGATTGACGAAGAAGGTTTCGTCATCCTCATCGAGGGTGTTGCCGAGGATCGGCACGGTAATCGTCTGGCTGGTCTGGCCGGCGCTAAAGGTTAACGTGCCGCTGGTGGCGTTGTAATCGCTGCCGGCCTGGGCCGTGCCGTTCTCGGTGGCGAAGGCCACAGTCACGGTTCGGCCGCT
>DATLYH010000039.1:0-4834 GCA_035575035.1 Gemmataceae bacterium | reverse complement strand
CCGAGACCGATCTGTTTCAGGTTGTTGGCGCACTGGGCCTTGTTGGCGGCCTCACGCACCCTCTGAACGGCCGGTAACAGCAGGGCGATCAGCACCGCAATGATGGCGATTACCACCAATAACTCGATCAGCGTGAAGCCGGGCCGCCTGCCGGTTGGAGGATTCGAGCGATGGATGGGAAAGGATGCCATGTCCGACTCCCATTGGAGAAAAAAGGAAATTCGCGATACTCTCCGTGGAGCTTCTGTGCAGGTAGATTAATCCTCCTCGAGCAGAGATTGCAAGCAGATTATTGGTTTGACATCGCGATGTTCTAGGCAGCTAGTCAGGGGAAAGTTTTGTCCGAGCCCGGAGCGTCAGCGACGGATGGCGCCGTCACCCGGCGCTGACGCTCCGGGTTGGTACCTGTAGCCGCGTCCTGCTGCTCTAAACTCCTTTCATCTCCTGGAGCGCGGCCAGGTAGTTCTGATACACGTCCTCCTCAAAACACACCACGATCACCTTCTCGACCGTGCGGTTCCGCTCCAGGAACTCCTTGATCTCCCTCAGGGCGATCCGGCAGGCCCGCGCAACCGGGAAGCGATAGGCCCCCGTACTGATCGACGGGAACGCGACGGTCCGCAGTCCGTGCTGCTCGACCAGAGCGAAGCAGCTGCGGTAGCAGCGGGCCAGGTCCTCGTCCTCGCCGGCCTGCCCGCCCTCCCAGATCGGGCCGACCGTGTGGATCACATGCCGGGCCGGCAGGTTGTATCCCTTGGTGATCCGGGCCTCGCCGGTGGGGCAGCCGCCGAGCGTCGCGCACTCCCGGCGCAGCTCCGGGCCGGCCGCCCGGTGGATGGCCCCGTCCACGCCGCCGCCGCCCAAGAGCGAGCTGTTGGCCGCGTTGACGATGGCGTCCACCGCCTGACGAGTGATGTCCCCCCGGATGATCTCCAGCCGCTCCCACCAGGTCCGTTGTGCCGTGCTCATCTGCGCCCTCCTTTCAAAGGCGCTGCCAGCCCGTTCCCTCATGACCGAAGTGGAACGCCTCGGGATGCAGCACCTCCGCCAGGATCTCCAGCGATTCCACTAGCCGCGGGCCGGGTCGGTTGAAGTACTGGTTGCCGTCGGCCAGGTAGACCCGCTCCTGCCGCACCGCCCGCAGCCGGGGCCACTCCGGCCGCTGCGTCAGGCACGGCATGTCCTGCCGGGTGCGCTCGATGGCGAAGCCGCAGGGCAGGACGACGATCACCTCCGGATCGCGGCCGACCAACTCCTCCCAGGTCATCCACGGCGCATGCTTGCCGGCCTCACCGAACAGGTTGACTCCGCCCGCCATCTCGACCAACTCCGGCATCCAGTTGCCGGCCGCCATCAGCGGGTCGATCCATTCGATGCAGGCGACCGTCGGCCGATGGGGCAAAGCACGGGCCTTCTCAGCGATGCCCGCCGTCCGCTGCCGCAGTCGTCCGACCAGTGCCCGGCCCCGCTCCGGGACGCCCAGGGCATCGGCCACACGCCGGATGCCGTCCCAGACATCGGCCAGGGCGTTGGGTGCCAGCGAGACGATCCGCGGCCGGGAGTCGATCCAGTCGCACACCGCCTGCTCCACGTCGCGCAGGCTGACGGCGCAGACCTCGCAGTGCGACTGGGTGATGATCACATCGGGCCGTAGCTCCCGCAGCCGGTCCGCATCGACGCGGTAGACCGACAGCGCCTCTTGAAGCACTGTTTTGACGTGCCGGTCGATCTCACGGCTGGTGCCGCCGACGTCGAACTTCGGCGCCGTGCAGACAGGCAGCCGCTTGACCGACTCGGGGTAGTCGCATTCGTGGGACCGGCCGACGAGCTGGTCTTCCAGTCCCAGCGCGCAAACGATCTCGGTCGCGCTGGCGATCAGCGAGACAATCCGCGGCATCGGGACAACCTCCTTCCGTCAGCGACGCGCCGGCGTTTCCCTGGACAGCGCGGCTTCGGCCTTGTCCTCTGCGGCCTCGCTGAGCCGCTCCAGCAGCCAGCGGCGGAAGATCTCGGCCTCGGCGAGTTTGCCGGTCCAGCGCGCCCGGTCAAACATCGTTAGGGCCATCAGCAGCGCGTGGTGCTGGCCAGCCCGGTCCTCGGCCAGGGCGAACTGCCGATAATAATGGTCGATCAGCTCCACGCTTTTGCGGGCTGTCTCCTCATCCTTGAAGCCGAGCTTGCCGGCGAAGAATTTGGAGTAGACATTCATCGGCTGGCGGGTGGAGGTGTACAGGTCGAAGTAGACCGGCGGCTTTCTCGCGCTTCCCTGGAGCACACCGGCAACGTAGCTCGGCCGCGATTGCGTGATCAGGGCCAGGTCCGCCACTTCGCCGATGCCGGCCGCGTACAGCGACAGGATCTGCTCCTTCTTGGTCACCTTCTGGGCCTTCTCTCCCCGGGCCGCCTCTTTCTTTGATGCGGTGCCCATGACGCGCTCCCTTCGAAAGGAGGAAGGAGGAAAGAAGGAATGATTGTTTCCTCCTTCGTCTTTCCTCCTTCCTCCTTGTTCATACCAGTCCCCAGCGCCGGCGCAGGAACCACTCCAGGCAGAGCAGGGCGACGAACAACAGGAAAAATCCGACCAGGAACCCCGACAAGCTGTTCCGCCGCCACTCCGGCCAGAGGGCGGCCTTGGGGCGGAGCTGCGGCAGCGGCTCGGCCGCCAGCTGTTGCAGGAACTCTTTCAACTCCTCCGGCCGATGGAACTGACCGCCGCCGGCTGCGGCCAGCTTTTTCAGGAAGTCGTGGTCGGCCCGCCGGATCGACATCTCGGCGGTGTCCTGGTAGACCAGGAAGCGGGCGGCCGCCTCGCCGGCGACCTCCTGGCCTTCGGCGTCCTTGCCCCGCGCCTTGACCACCATGCGGTACTCGCCCGGCACGTCGGTCTTCCAGAAGGTGCCGCGCTCCTCGGTCTTGTCGCGGGCGGTCGGCACAGCCGTCTCAGTCCCGTCGGGGCCGATCACCTTGACCTCAAAGTGGGCGTTCTCCACCTCCACGCCCCCCTTGCCGCGCAGCCCCACGGTGAAGCCGACCTGGCTCCCCGACGCCAGCCGGCGCGTGTCGAGCTTGATCCAGGCGTTCCCCTCCGCCTCTTCCTGCTTGGCCAGCCAGCGGACCAGCTGCTTCCAGAAGCGATTGTGGTTGTACAGTCCCTCCGGATTGCGGATCCAGCGGTGGGTGGTGTCGCCGGCGAAGGCCAGCACCCGCCCCGTGCCGTACTGCTGCCCCACCAGCATCGGCTCTCCCGTGGCCGAGCGCGCATAGACAACAGCGCCGGCCTTGGGCGCGCCCAGCCGGGTCATGCCGTCCAGCGGCGGCAGTCGCTTCCAGCGCTCGGCATTCTCCGCCAACCGATCGTCGAGGCGCAGGAGATAGTGGCGCAACCCGGCGTTGGTCGGCACTAGCCGTACGCCCCCCTCGACCTGGCCGGTCACGTTCAATTCGACCGGCAGCAGGCGGGCAATGTCGGTGCCCTGCCAGTCGCTGTTGCCGAAGGTGTCGTAGCCGCCCATCATCAACAGGCCGGTCCCCTTCTGGTCCACCAATTCGCGGATCTTGGCCAGGGCTTGCGGTGCCCCCTGCGCCAGCCGCGCGGCCGAGACATCGCCCAGGATGATGACGTCGTAATGCTGCTTGTCGAACTGGAACAGGTCGGCCTGGCCGGTGTCCAGGTCGGGGCTGTGGCGGAGCCAGGCGGTGTGGACACGGATCTGCGGGTCCTTGCTCAGGGCGTCGCAGAGCAGCTGCGGCTCGGGGAAACGCGCCTTGTCCACCAGGAGGACGCTGATCCCCTCCTTGGCAACCGTGAGGAAGGTGCTGATCTCGTTGTTGACGGTCGTCGTCTCGCCCGGCAACGGATCGATCTTGAGGGTGACCTTGATCTCTCCCGGGGTGGGCGGCGCGGTACACTTGAGCCGGACCTGATTGCCGGTCATCAGCGGCAGCTGCTTCTGCCGCTCGTTGGTCACGTCGCGGTCGTTGATGAAGACCTTCTCGGCGGCCACCTCCTTGTCGTCGAGGAGCAGGCGCAGGTTGACCGGGGCATTGGCGAAGCCGGGTGCGTCCACGACCGCCCTGACGGTCAGCTCCCCCTTGACCGGGACAGGCGATGGCTCGGGAACAATGGCGGTCAGGGCGACATCGTTTTGCTGCTCGCTGGTGGTCGGCTTGCCGAAGCCGAAGGTGTGGATCGGGCAGGGGAGGGCGCGCCACTGGCCGGCCAGGGCCAACGGCTGCAACCGGGTGCCGTTGTCGGCCCCGTCGCCGGCGATGAGCAGGCCGCGCAGGAAGCGCTCATGGCCGTGGTCGCGGTAGAGCCGATCAAGCATCTGGCCGTGATCGGTGCGTGGGCCGTCGGCCTGGCCCTGCGGATCAAACTCGCGCACGTCGCCGGCAAATTGATAGAGCAAAACGTCGATGTTGTGCTCGCTCCGCAGCCGCTGGATGACCGGCTCGCAGTCGCGCAAGGTGCGCAGCAGGGCGCTCCAGCGCGATTGGCCGTCGAATTCGTCCTGGATGGTCATGCTCTCGGAGGCGTCGGCGGCGATGAGCACCTTGGAGGGCAGGCGCGGGTCGTCGCGGACAGCGAGCGACGGCCGCAGCAGCGCCAGCACCGCCAACGCCAAGGCACCCAGACGCAGCCCGAGGACGATCAGCACACGCCGCCAGCTGGCCCCTGGGACGCCGTGGTAGGTCCAGATGGTCAATCCGGCCAGGAGCAGGGTCACCGCCGCCAGCGCCGGCAGCCCGACCCCGGACAGTGACCACGGCCAGGCGGGATCAATCATCAGGCTGACGGTGCTGCTCGACGGGTTCATGGGACTCTCCGGGCGAC
>DATLYH010000038.1:0-41506 GCA_035575035.1 Gemmataceae bacterium | reverse complement strand
GCAAGACGATACGGGAGGTGGCACCGCCGGTCAAGGGCAAAGCGAAGGCGAGGTCAGGCTTCCAACCCGCCCTGCGGCCCCGGGCCGGTCTCCGGGGGCTGCGCAGCCTGCCCCGGCTCGGGGAGCACAGGCGGGCCGAAGTCGGGAGCCGAGAAAACGCGGCGAACCTCGGCAAAGGACCACCGCGCGGCACGTTCATCCGGGCGCGGCTGATAGGTAACCGGGACCTCGGTCATGATATGCCCCAGGAAGTTGGCCTTGGCCAGCACCTCGACATGGGCGAAGGGGCCGTCTGACTGAATCGGTAGGCGGGCGAAGACGGACCGGCGGAACAAGCGGAAGGGACAGCCGACATCCCGAAGCCGGACGCCGAAGAGGGCGCGGGCGACGTAGCGGCGGACATGTTCCCGCCAACCGAGCCAGCCCGGCAGCGGCTCGATCGACACGGCAAACAGCCAACGGGCCAGGCCACGGTAAAGCCGCCCCAGGCCGCGCAGCCAACCGGGGACCGGCCGACAGACGCGAAAGCCGGAAACCAGGTGGACCTTGTCGATCTCGGCGAGCAGCTTCTTCAACTCCTCGGGCCGAAAGCGCAGATCGCACGGGGCATGGGCCAGCAGCGGGTGCTCGGCGGCCGCCACGCCAGTCCGCAGGGCGGCTCCCTCCCCCTGCCGAATCGGGTGCCGCAACAGCCGGACACGCGGGTGGCGTGCCGCCAGCTGCTCGGCGCGTTCGACGGTGCGGTCGGTGCTGCCGTCGTCCACCAGCAGAACCTCGTAAGCACGTCCCAGTCCGTTGAGGAAGCCGATCCATCGGCCCAGGACCTCTTCAAGGTGGGTCTCTTCATTGTGGGCCGACAGCACCACGCTGACCGGCTCGGTTGCGACCGGGGGCAGGGAGGGAAACTCCGGCATGACTGGTGAGTGTCTGCGGGTCGGGCGGGGTGAAGAGTAAAGGCTGGCGGCGGAAAAGTCAACCGCGCCGACCGCCCTTTCCCCCGCTTCAGAACCGCAGCCGAGCCGTCAGCTTCAGCGGCGGCCAGGGCCGGCTCTCTGATGACCGCGGTCGGCGCTTTCCCCAGATCGGCGGCTCGGTCGGCTCGGGGGGCGTCAGCGGGGGCTGCGGTGGACCGGGCCTGGGTCCCAGCGGCTCCTCCGGGATGCCCCCTGGCCGCGGCGGTACGTCCTCGGGGCGCGGGGGAGGCGAAGGTTGATCCGGCCGATCCGGCGGCTGCGGCGGCTGGCCCGACGCCGGACCTGACAACGGCGCCTCCGGCCCAGGCTGGATGAAGCGCGGGTCTATCAGGCCTTCCTGCCGGGTGATAGGGTCTTCTGGCTCGGGCAACGGCGGTTCTTCCGGGGGCAGGTGCGGTTCCGGCTCCGGCGGCACCCCGGGACCTGGCATCGGCTCCCGCGGCTCGGGTAGAGGCGGCAAGCCCGGCTCAATCAGATGCACTTGGGTAGCCATCACATCCTCCTCTCCTGGGATCATTTGCTGCAAACGCTATGCCAGGACCGGGGAGGATGCCTCTGCTGACCAAAGCCGCCCCTCCCCCAACCCAGGGAGTCTGACCACGCCGCAACGGAACGATCATCCGGCATCATCGCACCGCGGCCGGACGCAGCAGCCCGGCCATGGGGTCGCGCTTCTGGCTCGCCAACCGGCGCGGGGCAATCCGCCGGTAATACTCGTACACCTCTGCCTTGGTGATTCCAACGTCAGGGAAGATGACCTTGTCGGGATTGGTGAGGGCGGGTCCTCCGGGCGGCGGGCCGATAGCTCGCTTGGCCTTGTATTCTTCTCCGGCCATGAAGCACCTCGCCGGCCGGCGGCGTGGGCCAGCACCAGGCCCCCCCGGCGTTCCCGCCGCCTCCCTGTACTGCGAAGAGCAAGTCACATACCGTTCCCTTCCGATTTGCCGTCCATGCCAACCCTGACGCCGGAACAAGTTGCGGGCGGGACGCCCGCGCTCCCAAGGGACGCTCCCAGGGGACGCTCTTCAGGGGTGCGCGCGTCCCGCCCGCCGCCCGCACCGGCCGGCCGTACTGGACACACTTGGACCCACCGCCGGCCGGTGCGGGCGGCCGGGAAGATGGAACGCTCATTCACGAGGGCAACCCTCTGCACGACACCGCGCTATGATCGTACACGCTCCCGGTGCCAGCAAGGGCCTGAAAGCCGCCGGTCAAAGCCAACGGCTCACAAGCCCGTTTGTCTTTCGCGGGGCGAAGGACGACGGTAGCCCTTCACTGCACGAAACAGGGCTTAAAGGGCCACAACCGTTTCGCCGTCCGTGGCGTCCATCACATCTCCATCGATCGGCCCGAAGAACAGATCCAGAGCGCCGCCGCCGCAAAGCTGCTTGACCCATCGCGAAGGTGGCATGGTCACAGATGGGTCAAAGTCGGTCCTACCCTCTAATCGCCATGAAAGGGGGAGGGGCGTTGTCCCCTAGGCCAAAGTGCTTGGAACATCTGCACCCAGGAACGGGTAATTTAGGTTGCGTCTCGAAGGCATCTCCCAAGAAGCCATCCACGATGTAACCGGCCGGGGCGACCTCGCCTTCTTCCGACAGGAGCGCGAGCAGGGCACAGGTTGCCAGACCGCTGCCGAGGACGGTGAGTGCCACGACGCTCGGCGCGGGGGCGCCAGTGCCCCACTGGACGTATCCCTCCTCTTCCAGTTTCCGCCGCTCCTCTTCCGGCAGGTTTTCCGCCCGGATGACATCGGCACTGATGGTGTTGCGGCACCAGAGGCAGGGGGTCGTCGGGGTCAGGACGCGCACCTCGGCCACCAGCCCGGTGAGCAGGTTGTTGGCCTTTGACCCGGCACGAACGCCTACGTCGATCACCGGCAGAAGGTAGGTGCTTGCGAGTTCGTTGACGATGGCACGGCTGCCGTGGGTGTCCGTTGCGTTCAGGACGATGTCGGCGTCGAGGACTGCCCGGAAAACCGGCTCGGTACGCACGTCGCCGTCAATGCGCTCCACGCGCGCGTCGAGGCCGAGTTGGTCCAGGTGCTTGCCCACGACTTCCACCTTCGGCGGGGGCACAGCCGCCCGGAGGCTTGCGGCGGTGGAGCCGAACACATGGCGGACGTTGGAAGGCGTGTCAAGGCGGTCGTGGTCCACCAGCAGCACGGCCGCGGCCCCCATGCGCACGAGTTGCTCCGCGGTTGGCGAGCCCAGGCCGCCGCAGCCGACCACGGCGACGGTAAGGTGACGGAGCCGGTCGTGGACCACGCCGAGGGCGTCGCGCTGGCGGGCGTCCATCGCACCGTCCGTGCTGGGCGGGACGGGGCTGAGAAACCGCAACGTCCGCCCGACGCTCACCACCGAGTCAATCGGCTGGAGAGCGCCGTCCACCCAGACCGCGCCTGCCCAGCCCTTTGGATGAACGATAGCCGCCGCGAACGGCCCGTCCAGCATGGGGGCGAGGTCGCGCGCGAGGGCGACGAAGGCACTTTGGTCGGCAAGGCTGAACCCCAGAGGGAAGCGTTCGTCCGGGTGCGAATGAACGAACAGCAGCCCGGCCCGCGCCGTGATGGCGCGGCTGATGGCAGCGGAAATCCACTGCGCGAAGGGCCGGAGTTGGTCCCGGTCCTGGCGCTCCCACGCCCCCGCTGGCGGCAGGATGACTTCCGTCGCCAGCAGGCGCGACCCGGTCGCCGTCCTGCCCTGACGGAGCAGGCAGAACGCCCCTTCTTCCAGGGGCGCGCTGCCCGCCAGGTGCTGGACAAGCGTTTGGGCGGTTTGTTCGACTAACACCAACTTGTTCATGGCCGCTTCTCCGCCACCCAGCGCGACTCCACGAACGCGAAGTGGTCGAGGAGGCCGTTCCGGGCTGGATTCCAGACACCGTTGCGGTGCCAGCTGAACCGCCGCCACTGGCGGCCTAGGTACGTCTCGATGGCCTCGGCGCTTTGGGGAATGGAACCGTCGGGCCGGACGACATCCACCTCGGTCCAGAACATATCCAGCGCCGAGAGAGGGTACTGCTGGTCGGTGATGAAAAGGATGTCCGTCTCACCTACTCGGAACAGGCCCGGAGGAAGGCGGACCTTGCGGAGAAGCACGAAGACGCGGCTTCCTTCCTCCACGATCTCTACCTGCACACCGGTCGTCTCGGTCAGTTCCTTGGCGTGTTCTTGCAGTTCTTGCGGCCCTGGCATGGTCAACCCCCGAAGGTGCGGTTGCCTGGAATCACACGGTAGTGGTCGCCGTTCTTGAGGTGGACCACCTCGTTCCACATGATGAGCGTCCCGCCGGTGGGGTCGCCCTCGCCCTGGAGCCGCAGCAGGTCGTAGCCCTGGCCAGTGAAGCCCGCCGCCTCCAAGAGCTGCTGGCCGGTCAACTCGGTGGTCTGGAGGTCTAGCTTGCGACGGTTTACAAAAATATGGACGCTCATGGAAAGGTCCCCTTTGGCAAAGGTGTATTGCCAGTTCCGAACATCGTTTTATTATAGCAACGACACATCCGTATTGCAAGAGTCGAATACAGAACGTATAATGCAACACAAAGGAGGGACGTACCCATGCCGGAGACGACCATCGATGTGGAAGCCCTTTACGCCGCCCTGGACGCCAAGCGTCAGCAGGAAGATTTGAGTTGGCGGGAGCTAGCTCACAAGCTGAAAATCAGCCCCTCGACCTTGACACGGATGGCGCAGGGGCGGCGACCCGACGTAGACGCGTTCGCCACGCTTTTGCGTTGGCTGGGAATGTCCGCCGACGCCTTCATGCGCCCCACCCCGAAGAAGAAGGAAGAGGCCAACACCGTGGCGATGATCTCCTCTTACCTGCGAGCGGACCGGAACATCGAACCGCAAGACGCAGAAGCCTTGGAAGACATCATCAAGGCAGCATACCGGCACATGACCAAGAAGAGGTAATTGTCATGGTGGACAAACTTCGTCGTGGCTTCAAAGCGGAAGCGGAACGGCTCGCCCTCTCCCTCCGTGCCGAGCTTGGCTTGAAGGTGATGGATCGGCTTGACCCACTTGCCCTGGCAGCGCACCTGGACATTCCAGTGCTTTCCCTGCCGGAGCTTCGCCTAGACGGAGCCAGCAGCCACAGCGTCTCCCGACTCATGGGTCGCACGTCCGGGTTCTCGGCCCTGACGATCTGCGACGGCACCCGCAGGCTCATCGTATACAATCCCCGCCATCCACCGACCCGTCGGGCGAACTCGGTGGCTCACGAGGTATCCCACGTCCTCCTCGAACATCCCCCTGCGCCTGCGCTGGGGGAAGGCGGCTGCCGCTACTGGGATTCGCGGCTGGAGGACGAGGCGGACTGGCAGGCGGCGGCACTGCTGGTGCCCCGTGACGGGGCTTTCGCATGGCTACGGGCGGGCGGCACTCTCGGCGACGGCGCGGTGAACTTTGGCGTCAGCTTGGCGCTTTTCCGATGGCGAGTCCACAAGACCGGGGTGGCTCGGCAACTGGCCGCGATGGGCGTGACCCTCAGTTGAACCAAACCAGGCTGGCTCGAGAATCAACACTTCATTTCAACAACAAGGAGACGTCCATGAACGTGGCAGAGATTGAAAGAAACCCAGAACTGCAACGGGTTCTCCTGGCGTGCTACGAATACTGGAAGACCGAACCTCTGCCCCCGGAGCAGCGGGTTATTTGCTTCAAATGGGTGAGCGGCAAATACCGAGAGATGTTTAACAGGGAGTTCCATCCGGCCAAGCTCTCCCAGTTGGCGAAGCTCGGCTTCTTGAAGAAGGACGATACCTCCAGAGGTGGTCATCGGCGGTATTACAAAATCGTCGATCCCGCACTGGTGGAAGCGCTGGCGAGGAAGTGGGCCGTGGCGCTGTGATTTCCGATTGGTGAGCACCAGCCGGCCGAAGGTTGGTTCCAGTTCGCGGACCAGCGAGAATGTGAAGGGCGGCGTCGCCCGTGAAGTTACCGCCTGCCGTCTGGGCGCCGCACGATGTTCTCGTCCTTGCTGGCTTCCTCGGCCAGTTTCAGCATGATCGGCTTGAACCGCGCCTTGTCGGCCTGATAATCCCTGGAATTGAGTTCCGGAATTACAACGTGTCCGTTGACTCGTGCATCCGGCTTGCTGACCACAGAAAGGTTCAGCGATTTGAGAAAGGATACCGAGAGACGCACGATGCCGTTTTCCCGCCAGCGTTGGGGATCGAGCAGGGCTAGTATCTCATCCGGCTCATTCAGACAAGCTGCCCGGTAGAAACTGATTCCGTCGGTATCAGGGTCTCGCCCTTGGATGCGCGGTTCAAAAGCGTTCGGAGAGATGATGGGGATCTGATCGGTGCGGAATCGCTCGATGCGCACGCGGCGCAACAAGAACTCGTCGTCCGTGATCGGGTCGGTTTCCGCTTTCATTCCCCACCGTCGGGCGACTCGCCGTTCCGCTCCGCAGCGATCGTCAGCCCTCCCATCGGTAGGTCAGGCAGTGATCCGTTCCGCGGAGGATCTTGCGTCCCTCCACCTCTTTGGGAGACAGTACCTCGATTTCCCAGTATCCCTCCGGGGTGAACCACTCGAAGTAGATGGTCCCATTCGTGCTCGGGAAAATCCGATCGGGTGGAGGAACATCGAGCCACTGGAGTTCCCCAACGAGACGGATCGCCCGATCAACCAGGTTCGGATGCGGCGCAACCGCTCCTTCACCGTCCCAGTCGTCCTCCAGCCGGCGCAGGCGACGCAGCTCCTCAAGCCATTGGTTCCAACGTTCTGTTTCCTCCTCCGCTTGCGACCAGACCGAGGCATCTCCGGCAGCGGAGAGAGTGTGGGAACTATCGTCCGGTGTGAACGCCGCGGCTCCGCGGGCGGACTGCACCATCGTGCTCATGATTTCGTCCCCCACCGTTTCTTGGCCTCGTCCGAGACAATCCGCAGAAAGGCGCCCACAGCGACCTCGTGTCCCAAATCCAGGCCGGCTCGGAGCGTCTCAACCCCTCCTTTCCCGATGGGGCCGCGCGCTGTCGTCCGCAACAGCAAGGCGTCTTGCCTGGACTCTCCCACCTGGCCGGGACCGGCGGCAATGTGCAACCGTCCGCGCTTGGGGAAAATCTCGTAACTCCACTCGGCGGCTCGGTGCTCCAGGACAATTCCCAACTGATCCGTCGCGAACAGAGGTCCGAACAAGCCCGACAGAAGTTTGTTCCAGTCGGCAGGGGTGCTCCAGTCTTCACCCGCGGGGAACGCGTCGATGTAGGTTAGCTCCCATTGGTTCAAAATCAGCGGCCCCAGCTTGGCTTGCTTCACAAAGGTCTCGAAACGCGCAAACATCTCCTCAAATTCATCAATCAGCCGCTTGTAACTGGGATAAAACCCTGCCCGTTTCCGCCAGTTCAGATGGAAGCGCGTCGCCTGGATTTGGACAAGGCGGTCCTGGCTTTTGTGCCGCAGGATGAAGCGGCCCGGCAGCCGCACCGGCTCGATTCGCAGTTGGAGACCTGCGGGGATGCGCCAGCGGGGGCGGTCAAACAACTCGAATTGATCCCCAATCGGCGGAGCATCTTCCGCTTCCGTCCAGTCGTCTTCGCCCAGTTCCTTCCAGAAAAGCCCGAAATGCCCCGATGTCAGCCGTGTCAACGGGGAAAACTGAGCACCGAGAACCAACTCGACAATGGGCGGGTTGGCAAAATCCGGTGTGTTCGCCATTGTCCTGTTCCCGTCCCCGGTATAACGCCACAACTGATTGCAATCAATGGACTTGCGCAAACACTTCTTGTCGAACATCCGCCGGCGCAACCACCCTCATTCTACCATGTCGTTGTATCAACGGGCAGACGGTTCTCATCACGGCCTGATATCTTCCTGTTGCGGATGGGCTACCCGCGGGTCTCCCGGCGGGGGGTCGAGGCGCGTCCGGTACGGTTGGCCGGTGCGGCCGGCCTCGCTGAGTTCGTCGTAAATCTCCAGGATCACGCGCTTGGTGCGGTACTCGCCGTACCGTTCTTCGTCTTTCCGGCGGACGATGGGGAAGGTGTCGAGGATGTAGGCGGCGTCGTCGCGGCTGATGCCGTACAGGTGAAAGAAGGCGGCGTCCAGCTCGCAGCGGAGCAGAAAGCGGCGTTCGGGATTCCAGCGGAACGGCGGGCCGGCGTAACCGCAGTCCTCGGCGAACGGCTGCAAGTCCCAGGCGGTGTAGACCAGCTCCAGCACGCGCGGCAGAAGCCAATCGGCGAGATTCGGGGAGTAGGGAGTGGGGAGTGGGGAGTAGGGAGTGGAATAGGGAGTAGGGAGTGGGGAGTAGGGAGTAGGGGAGGAAACTTCACCGGATGCCGCTCGTGCCGACTCCCCATTCCCTCCCCTATTCCCGACTCCCGATTCCCTATTCCCTGCTTCATTCCCTCCCCACGGGCACGGCTGCTCATACACTGCCGGCGGCAAAACCGGGAGCTGCTTGAATACATGATACTTTAGGTGGGTTCCACCTACCTTTTGCCGAGCGACAAAGTCTGCTACAAATGAATTCAAGTTTGCCCACGGCATTGCCAGTAATAGACGGTTTTCAACGTCGGGAAGCATCAACAGCACAGTATCACCACAACCCACGCGGGGCAGGATGCTGGCGATGACGGTGCGTTCGTTGGTAGTGTTGGTGATGTCGCGCCAGCCGAGGAGCCAGCGGCGGTCCCATTTCCCCGCCAGGCGCTCCTCGACTTCCTTCGCAGGCACCCAGTAGCGCGGCTGGACCTGAAAGTGCGGATCCTCCTTCTCCGCATCGCGGACATCGCGTGTCTCCCCATTCTCGTAGGTCGCCCAGCGGTGGTCGAACTGATGCAGCATCTTCGCTTCGTAGAGAGGGAGTAGGGAGTGGGGAGTAGGGAGTGGGGAGTCGGGAGTAGGGGAATGAGGCTGTGTGAGGAATAAAGCCGAGTCGTTGGCCATATCGAACATGCGCAGAAACGTTACGCCCCACGGGTTCCCTTCCCCGATTCCTGACTCCCGATTCCCCACTCCCTCTCGCAGCAGCACCGGCACCCGGCGGTAAATCGCCTTGGTCAACTCGGCATCGCGCCGGCTGCGAAAGATCGGACAGGTGCGCGTATTGGGGTTGAGCAACTCCAAATCCTTTGCTGTCAGCGTGAAATGGCGTTCTTCCTCATGTAAGTGGCCTGTGTTGGTGTTCCAGAACGCGAAATCTGCTGGCCTAGCAATTGCCTGCCCACTTAGCGTGATGAGGCAGAAATGAGGATGAGTGCGATGAATATTTGGAAACAACCCTTCGGTATTCACGAAGTCGTAGAAGCTGACAAGTTGTCGCTTGGCAAGCAGGTCAGCAAAGAACTCCTTGTATGTATCTCCCGTAGCAATGTCGCTCTGAATGATGAAGCCCGCACGACCGCGGGTATTGATGAGCATGCGGTTTGTTTCAGCGAACAATGCGTAGGTGTTGACATCGCCGCGACCGCAAAGGGGATAGCGGCCGGAATGGCGGACGAAGTGGCTTTCGCCCTCGGCCTTGCGACGATCATCCAGGAAGGCGTGGTACAGGGCGGGGTCTTGGGTTTTCAATTCCTCGATCTTTTTCCGGCGCTCGGCGGCATTGCGGGCGTTGGCGATGTCGGCTCGACGCTCGGCAAACCACTCCTGTTCTTGCAGCTTGATCCGCTCCCACGGCGGGTTGCCGAGGACGACATCGAAGCCGCCGGACCAGCCGGGGTCGTTCACCGCAGAGGACGCGGAGAACGCGGAGGAAGAACCCTGGTTTTCTCTCGGCATTCTCTGCGTTCTCTGCGTCCTCTGCGGTAAAAACACATCGGGAAACGCCAAATGCCAGTGGAAGAACTGGTACTGCTCGGCCAGCCGCTTGATCTCGTCACGCATCCAGGGCGTGAGGTTGTGCGGGCTTTTCTCGATCTGCCGGAAGATGCGTTCGGTGATCGGATAGGGCAGCCCGTCGCCCCTCACCCCCGCCCCCTCTCCCCCGGTGGGGCGAGGGGGGCTTTTCTTCCACACGAAGGCGGCGCACCAGGCGTCGGCCCAGAGTCGCCCGAAGAGGTAATCCGAGGAGCGGACCAGCTGCTCGTAGCGTTCCTGTTTTCGGCGGACGGCGGCGATGCTGTCGTCGGGTTCCTGCTCCAGGCCGTGCAGTGCGGTGGCGAGGTCGCCCAGGCGATCCCACGGAGCGGGGTTGAAAAAATCGCCCTGCCCCTCGCGTTCGTCGCGGTTTTGCTTTTTCCATGCCTTGCACAGGGCTTTGTCGTCGCCTTCAATCGGCTCGAACGCTTCATCGGGGATGCCCTGCTCCAGCAAAGCGGGCGTGGCGCCGAGGAGGCTGTTGCCGCACTGGATGTGGTGGTCGAGGAAGGAGAGGGGCTTACCGGGGACGAGGGCTTCCATCCACAGGGCGACCTTGCACAGTTCGACGGCCATCGGATTGACATCGACGCCATAGAGGCAATGGCCGATCACGTCGCGGAGGGCGTTGCGGACGGCTTCGGGGGCCGGCTCATCCTCTCCGGTGCGGACGGAGGCCAGGCGCTTGGCAAGCCGATGAGCGGCGGCGATGAGGAAATGCCCGCTGCCGCAGGCTGGATCGCAAATTTTCAGCGAGAGGAGCCGTTCTTCGGGAGAAGAGGGAGTAGGGAATCGGGAATGGGGAGTAGGGGTTAGCGGGGTTTCGCTTGAAGTGCCCGAATCAGTGCCCGGAGCATCCTGCCAATCTGATCGGCTTGGTTCAGAAGGGGCGCAACTGCCTCTTTGCTTGTCAGCTCCACTTCGCTTGCCAGAAGCAGATGCGTCTCCAACTCCTTCAGGCTGCCCTGTGCTATCCGAAGGAACTGGATGTACTCCTTTGTGTTTTCCCGGCCGTTCCCCTCCGCAATGTTGCCTGGAATGGACGAGGAGGCTCGACGAATCTGGCTTGTCAGCCCGAACAGTTCGTCCTTGGGGAACTTGCGGGTCAGGAGGTAGCACGCCTTCGCCAACGACATGCTCTGCTGCCAAACCTTCAGGTCGCGGTACGATTGGATTTCCATGATCCTTCTCCCGATTCCCTACTCCCAACTCCCTATTCCCCACCCCCAACTCCCCATTCCCTCGCACCGCCTCGTCCAGCACCGGGTCGAGGGCGGAGTCGAGCAGGGCAGCGATGAGGCTGCGGGGCGTGTAGTAGCTGCCGGTGGTTTTGCGTTCGTGGCCGCTGGCGGTGTGCAGCTCGAAGGTGGCGGCTTCCGTGTTGAGGACGGGGTGCAGCTCCAGGAGCGATTCGTAAATGCTGCCGAGTTCCTCCGAGCCCAGGTTCCGATAGTCCACGGAGCGCAGCACCCCGCCTTCGCTGGTCAGCGCCAGGGCGCGGACAGCGTTGAGCAGATCGGCGTTGGCGAGCTGGCACCCTTCCAGGTCCGGGATGGCCTGGGGCGAGAAGAGGAAACTGCCCAGCGCCGGCAGGCCCAGCTCCGGACAGCCGCCATTGCCGAGCCGGGCCATGACCAGAGTAAGCATCTGGTACAGGTCGGTGTGCTGGGAGCCGCGGAGGCGTTCGGCTTGCCGTCGGAGCCGGGCCGTCGAGTAAAACCGCGTGTAGCGGTCCCGGCTCTCCTCGCTGGCCTGCGGGTCGAAAAGCAGCTCCCGATCCTCGGCGACGAACAGGAACAGGAGCCGGTACACCAGCCGCAGCAGCTGCCGGTAGTAGTCCTGGGCTTGGAGCTTGCCGGCTCGGAGGCGGTTGCGGAGCGGCTGGTTGGCCGGGCAGGAGAGGAAGCCGCTGCCCAGGGCGGCGATGGCCTGCTCGACGCCGTCGCGGAGCTGGTCCAGGATGCGGAGCCCCTGCTCCTGACCCGTCTTCGACCAGCGTTCGAGCCAGCAGTCCTCCGGCTTCTCGGCCTCGACGCGCGACTGATGACAGAGCCGCCACAAGAGGGCAAAGTCGGCGTAGACGTTGCCGTCGAACATCGCCTGGAGGTCGAACTCGACGTAGGCCTGCCGGGTCAGCCGGACGTTATCGCGCAGGATGCGGAGCTTCAGGCCGTTACTGACGAAACCCCAGAGATGAGCTTCGGAGCGGTTGAGGAACTCCTGCACCAGGCTGTGCGAGCTGGGGCTGCCGGCGGCGCGTTTATCGAGGTCCATGCGGCAGCCGACCAGGTGGATCGGGACGTGGCCCCAGACGTGGGAGATGGGGTAATACTTCTCGTCAATCACAAACGCCTCTCTGAGAAGCTGCAACCGGCCATAGCCCAGTTCCTGAAAGAGGGGGAGCAGCCAGCGTTCGCGGGTGGTACCGACCCCGAGGTCGGTGGGCGAGAGTCGTTCGCACGCAGCCCGGAACGACGCCCAAGCACTCTGGAGCCGATTCCAGGCGCGGTTGGCGGCCTCGTTGAGCTTTTCGCCTTCGATCAGGTGGTAGGAGGCTGGATCGAGTCCCGGCAGGTTGCCATCGCCGGCAGCGATCCGCTGGAGCAGATCGGCAGGCAGAATCGCCCCTTCGGTGCGGACAGTGAGGAATCGGTCGGCCATAAAAAACTCACCACAGAGAACGCCGAGAGCGTAGAGAGAAAAACCCAATATTCATTCAGGAAAGTTGTGGACGAGGCGTTTGATCCCGTCCTTGAGGACACGCACGTTGAAGTTGATGAGCAAGCCGAGCTTGCAGCCGGACAACTTCAAGTAGGAAATCAACTGGGCTTCGTGAATGGGATGGAACTGATCGACTGCCTTGAGTTCTAGAATAATGAGATCCTCAACGAGCAGATCGAGACGATAGCCGCAATCCACCTTGATCCCCCGGTAGATGACGGGTTGCTGCTTCTGTCGTTCGACTTTTATGCCGCGATCCAGCAATTCAAATTCCAGGCACGCCTCGTAGGCCGATTCGAGTAAACCTGGACCGAGTTCTCGATGGACCGCAATGGCTGCGCCGATGATGATTTCAGAAAGGCGATTCAGTTCATCTTTGGTTGCTTCTCGCATAGAGTCTTTCCTTTCTTGCTTTGCGTTCTCTGCGTTCTCTGCGGTGAATCTAACCCTTCGGCAAGTAGACGTAGATGCCCAGCACGTCCGGCGGCAGTTGCGGCTCGACGCGGTGGCTGACACCCTTCGCCCGGCTGGCCAGCCGCACGCGGCGATGGGCGTCGAGCAGCTCCTCGCCCCGCTGGCGGGCCATCTGCTCCAGGTGCGGGCGAACGGCGTCGAAGCCGTCGAGGAGCAAGCGCAGGAAGTGGGCGGCCTGGTCCGGCGAGACGTTGGCCTCCGGAACGGCGTCGAGGAGTGCTTCGGCTTGCTCGGACGGCAGCCACTCGGCGTTCTGCGGCGAGCCGGCGAAGGCCAGCACCTGCGAGTCCTCGGCCAGCAGGGGCCGCTCCCGGTCCCCCTGCCGGGTGATGAGATGGAAGCGTAGTCGGACCAACAATAGCGTCGTCCGCCGCGCAACCCGGCTGGTGCGGATGACGCCGCAGCGGCGGGCCACGCCGTTCAACAAGGGGTCGAGGGCCGCATTGAGCACGTAATTGGCCAGCCCCTCCACCAGCGGATGGGTCCGGGTCAGGTGGAGCTGGCCGGGGTCCACCGGCAGGTGGAACCGCGCCATGAACGTCTCGGGGGCCCGCAGCACGTCCCGCAGGGCGCGGGGTGCTTCCGTCAGGTCGAAACGGACAGGGTCATCGCCGGAGACGACGGCCCCATGCGCCTGGAGCGCGGTCCGGGTGAAGGAGGCCACGTCCACCTCCGCTCCAATGGCGGCCCGGGCGGCCTGGAGCTCGCGGCTGACCTCCTCGACCTTGATCCCCTCCTGGGCGAACATCGTCCGCGAGCGCTTTTCGCGCTGGGCCGACGCTTCCCACTGGTGGTGCAAGCCGCCTGGCTCTTCGCCGTAGTAGTCCTCGAACAGCGCTCCCTGCTCGACCTTGCGGCCGCGCAACAGCATCCCTTCAAACACGGCCTGGATGACCTGCTCGCTGTCGGTCGGCAGCGGCACCGAGATGCCGAGCGAATTGCGGATGGCCCGGTGCTTGCGCAGCAGGACGTCGAGGACGATGCCGTCGATCTGGTTGTCCGTGCCGTAGTAGGTCAGCGCCCGAACCTTGGGGCTGGGCTGACCGTAACGGTCCACCCGGCCTTCGCGCTGTTCGTGGCGGGTCGGGTTCCACGACAGATCGTAATGGACGACCGCGTTGAAATACTGCTGGAGGTTGATCCCCTCGCTCAGGCAGTCGGTGCAGACCAGGACGCGCTTCGCGGCACGAGCCAGCTGGGCGACCCGCTCTTCACGCTCGACGGGCGGCAGGTTGCCGGTCACGGCAATGACCTCGACGCCCTTGAGTTTGTCCCGCAAGGCGGCGGCGACGTACTCGGCGGTCGGGATGAAGCGGCAGAACAGGATGGGGTGGAAGCCGTCGCGGAGCAGGGTCTCGACGAGAGGGATGACCTTCTGGAGCTTGGCGTCTTTGCGGCCCTGGAGTGCTTCGGCCTGCCTCGCCATCGCCAGGAGCCGGGAGCGCAGGGGGCCGGTCGCGTCGGCATCCTCGCCGGGGTCGCTGCCGGGCGGAAGGTCCACGCCCTCGCTGGACTCCTCTTCAACGAGGTCCAGCACGGTCCGGCGGCCAATGGCGTCGGCCTCTTCGGGCGATTCCGTGTCAGCGGTGGCGGCCCGGGTGCGCAGCGTGGCGGCGGCCGCGGCAGGACTGGAGGCCATCGAGCGCAACAGGGCCAGGGCCGACCACCAGCGGACCCGCTGCCGCTGGGCCGTGACCGTTGCCGCCGGGTCGGTCACCGTCTCGCGGGCATACTCCAGAACGTCCTGAAACAGCCGCTTGTAGTCCGCGGAGAGCTTGTAGGTTTCCTCGGCCTCCTCGCGTTCGGGGAACGGCGTGTCGGCCTGGAGGTAATGGCGGATGTCGCCCCGGCGGCGCTGGACGAAAT
The DNA here is from genome assembly GCA_035575035.1 of Gemmataceae bacterium. Taxonomy (GTDB): domain Bacteria; phylum Planctomycetota; class Planctomycetia; order Gemmatales; family Gemmataceae; genus DATLYH01. The sequence continues at coordinate 26,660 of DATLYH010000038.1, read as the reverse complement.
GGGCGGCGAGCCGCCGGCGATGGGGCTCGTTCTCCGGGCCGCTCAAATCATCCGGCAGATGGGCGAAATCGGGATGGAGCAAAGCGAGCAAGGCGCGGAACGCCGCCTCCTTGCCGCTGTGCGGCGTGGCCGTGACCAGGATCAAGTGCCGCTGGGGGTCCGCTGCGATGCCGCTGACCAACTGGTGTCGCTGATGCCGACCGCCGCGTTCCCCCTCCGCCCAGACGCAGGTATGGGCTTCGTCCACGATCACCAACTCCGGGCAGGCGCGAAGGAAATCATCCCGCCGACGATCGGACTTGATAAAGTCCGTCGAGACGATGACGTAGGGGAAGCGGTCGAAGATCGACTGCCCCAGGCGACAGGCCCGCTCCAGCCGCGTGACCGTGCCGGGCAGAACCAGTTCGGCGCCGAGGTGAAACTTGCCATCCAGCTCCGCTTGCCACTGCTCCGCGATCTGCGGCGGACAGAGGACGGCGAAACGGTCAATTTCTCCCCGGTCGATTAACTCCCGGACGATCAGTGCCGCCTCAATGGTCTTGCCGATGCCGACATCGTCCGCGATCAGCAAGCGTACCGGGTCGAGCTTGAGAGCCATCAGCAGCGGCACGAGTTGGTAGGGACGAGGTTCAACGGCCAGGCGAGCGAATGAGCGGAATGGTCCGGCGCTGGAGCGAAACCCAAGCCGCATGGCGTCCCGCAGGAGTCGGCAGGAGCGATAATCTCCAAGTTGGGACGGGTCGGGCAAGGGAAAGGACGCTGGCTCGACGCGCTCCAGGGGGAGGTAAATGCCTGCCGTTTCGTCGTCACTGCCGCCCAGAGGGCGCACGACGAGAAGGTCCTCGGCGGACTCCGGCAGCACCACCCACTCGCGGCCCCGCGCCCGTACCAGCGAGCCCACGGCGAATCTCATACTTGCCTCCCGAAGATGTGGGGATAACGGGCAATCGTGGCGGCCCAGTCGTCTTGATGGTGGAAGCGAATGACGACGAAGCCGGCATCTTCCATGCACTCCGTCCGGACCGCGTCCCGCTGCGCCCGCTCGGGATAATCGTGGGGCGGTCCGTCGATGTAGATCGCCGCCTGATGCTCGGCATAGAAGAAATCGGGCCGCGTCTGACACGATTCAATCAGGTGCTGGGCATGGCTGGGCAGGCGGAGGTTGTGCGCTTCCAGGTACTTCAGCCAACGGCGCTCCAGTTCCGAACCGGCCAATCGTTCCAGCATGGCGAGGTGTTCAGCGCGGGTGTGTCCGCCGGGTGCCGTCTGGGCGCGGGTCTGGGCCAACCGCAGCAGCAGGTCACGAATCTTCTGCCGGTCGAGGAGGCGGTGGACCGGCTGGTTGCCGTAGTGCATCAAACAGTCGTAGCAGGCCGCCTCGCAGTCCTCGTTCGACCGCTCAGCGCGGCGGCGATCCCCGCCGGTGTCCGGGTCGAAGTGACAGATCTCCAGCGCCCGGCGGGACACCTGAGCAAAGGCGTCGGCGTCATCCAGCAACCGCCGCAACACGCCGGCCCCGCCCTCGGCCGACTCGTACAGCAACAACAACCGTGGCCGATCCTCGTCGGGGAGTAATTCGGTGGCCAGTTCGTTGTCCTCCAGCTGGAAGTGGACCTGGATGGCATTCTTGAGGGCGGCTTCGAGGGAGACCATCCGGTCCAGGTCCAGTCGCTCCGCGGGCTGAAAGAGCAGGCAATTGCGGCTGTCCTCGACGTAGGGGATGACGCGCTCCGTCCGGGGCGACATCGGGTCTTCGGGGTCGTCCTCGTTCTGCTCGTTGCGCGCCCAGAACCCGCGCTCCTTGTCGAGTACGAAGCCGAACTGGTCCTGCTCGCGGCGGCGCGCCCAGCCGAGGTTGATCCGCCAGAGGGTGGCCGCGCGGCCGTAGGTCAGGGTGGCCAGGAGGTCATCCCCGCGCAGCAGCTGTGCCGTGCGCTGGACCGGCGTACCCCCCTGCTCTGCCCAGCGGATGCCCGTGCGGATGTCGTAGCCCAGGCGCAACCGCTCCTCCTCGTCACAGTTGATCTTGTCTCGCCGCTTGGTGGCGACGTTCTGCATGCGCAGGAGCGGCCGCAGCGGGGGCGGCAGTGGGCTGGCGCACCGTTGGCAGAGGTCGGGGCCGGGGCCTTCGGGGATCGGGTGCAGGTAGCCGCACTGATCGCACTGCTTGGCCTGGGTGGTGAGCAGGTCGTCATCCTGTACCGGCAGGATCACCCGGTTGATGAGGTAGCGCGAGCCTTCGTGGTAGACGACGGCGCCGGGGCCGAACTCCGAGATGGCCAGGAAGCGGGGCCGGGACAGGTACTCCTCGCGCTGCCGAGTGCGGCGGGCCGGGATGAAGGCCGACAGCGGCAGGCGTGGGAAGTTGTAACCGGGCAAGAAGCCCTCGCTGGCGAAGTAGCGGTAGGAGTAAAAATCGCTTTGAATCCAATCCTCGGACTCGGTCAGCAGCTTGAGCTGGGCCTCGGCCTCTCGCCGCAGCCGCTCGGCCTGCTGCTTGTCGGCCAGAGGCCGCGAGGCGTCCCGGATGATGCGGTCCTGGGCCGTCGCCTGGTCCAGGGCGGCGCGGTACAGCCCCCGCCAGCGCTCGCAGGTCTGATCGAATTGCCGTCCCACCTGACCAAGCACCTCGTCCAACCAGCCGGGGCTGTACCAGTCGGCACGCGTCAGTTCGTCCACGAGGCTGGCCAAGACGCGCTCGGCCCGCTCCTTGGCTCGCTGCCGCGCGATCGGGGACTCCACGGCATCGCGGACGCTGGGCAGCAGGTCTAGCGTCGGTTTGGTGCCGCCCAGGTCGAGCAGATCCCGGAGCGACCTCCCGAGGCTCAAACCCGTTTCCGCCAGCCAAATCGCCTGGACGTGTGCCCGAATCAGGTCTTCGTTCGCGAGGTCCAGCCGCGGCGGCGAGACCTTCCCGTCCACCATGCGCTCCGGGCGGCGGAAGAAATACTGGTCGTGGGGGCTGCCGGTCGAGCAGTAGGTCAGCACCAGGGCGGGTTGGCCGCTGCGGCCGGCGCGGCCGCTCCGCTGGGCGTAGTTGGCGGGTGTCGGCGGGACATTGCGCAGGTTCACCACATTCAAATCGGAAATGTCAATCCCCAGCTCCATCGTCGGCGAGCAGTAGAGGACCGGCAGCAGACCGTTGCGGAAACGGTCCTCCCGGTCGAGCCGCTTCTCGTAGGGCACCTGCGCGGTGTGCTCGCGAGCCTCCAGCCCTTGCAGCGAGGCCGCGATGTTGCGGTAAAACTTAACAAAAAAGGGATTCGTGCGGCCGCCGGTCTCGGGCATCCGCGGCACCCGGATGGGGTCGTGGAAGGGGCGAGTCCCATCTCCGGCAACCCAGACGAGGGCCGAGGCCGGAAGCTGATAGCCGGGTACGTCCCCTTCGCGGCGCGCTGGAACGACCGTCTCGACCAGGCCGCCGACCTCCAGGGCACGCAGCAGATCGAGGATGATGCGCTGGCGGTCCTCCAAGGTCAAACGCCCCGGCGTTTCCGGGAAGGTGCTGCTGCGGCCCAGGTATTGGCCGAAGCCGCCCCGCGCCGACAGGTAGACGTTGCCGCCGTAATCGTTGCGGTCCTGCCGGGAGCGGGGAAAGAGGATGGCCGCGTGCTCCATGTCCGAAGATTCGTTCTCGTCGATGGCCCACGGCTCGATCAGCCGCTGGCTGCTTTGTTGCAGGAGGGTCTCCTGGTAGGTCGGGTTCAGGTAATCGACCTTGATGGCCAACTCGCGACGCATGTAGTCCAGCAGCACCCGAGCGATCTTCTGCCGTGTTTCGGCACTTGCCCGTTGCAAGGCGGGATGGCAGTCACGCCAGACGTCGGAATCGGCGCAGACCTCCTCCAAAGAGAGGTACCGAATTTCCAACAGGCCGCATTGCTCCAGGTTGGGCGACGTAACACGCCAACCGCGCTTGAGGTCGCGGTAGAGCCGATAACCGAGGACATTCCGCAACGCCCGCTGCGTTTCCGCCAGCGCCTGAAACTTGGCGGAAGGGTTGCTCGCATACGCCTCGACCGGGAGCCTTAAGGCGTCGAATACACGCTGGGTCAACTCGTCGTGGCGCAACCCTTGTTTTCCCGCGGCTTGCACCGCCTGATACAACGCTCCCCGCAACAAACCCACTTCGACAAAGTCATTGAAATGCCCCGCCTGCAGAGACGCATCCTGCCGGTTATCCGTGAAGCTCAACAACTTTCGCGCCTGCGGATCGAGGTCGCTTTCCTTCAGTTGTCGGATGACGGCCAGGCTCAGAATCGTCGTCGCCGTGCTGCGACCTTCAGAACCGAGCGCGGTGAGTTTGCCGAAATCGGACCCCTGGTGGGCGCTGTAGGAGACACCGCAGTACAGGCAGAAGCGGAACGGGGCGCGCACGAAGTAGCCGTCCAGCCCCTCGGTGCCTTGCACCCCATCCGGTCCGACCCGGACCGGCTGGGGCAGGTCTTTCTGGCGGCTTGGCTTCACGCGCTGCTGGCCGCGGTACTCTTCCACCCAGTCGTCCGGCAGGCGGTCGAGCAACTCGTTGACGTTGTCGCCGGGCCAGGGGTTCTCGCTGCTGCAATACAGGTAGCCCGCGAAGCTGTCGCCGTCGTTGGAGCGATCGGTCAACTCGCGCGGCTCGTAGTAGATACGCTGGGCACCGGAATCAGAAACCTGTCGAACGCAGTAATACTCCTGGCCGCACTCTCGGCAGAACACCAGAGGCAAGAGCACCCGCGTCCGGTCGCCGGGCACGAATTGCTGCCCCTGCAAGGTTAGGTAGCGGTCGGACTCTCGTTCTACGGACGCATAGACCGTGTCGCCCCGGCTAATGAACTGGTGCAGCCGGAAGGCGAACGGCGGGCGTTTCAACAACGGTTCGCGTTCGCAACGGTAGCTGGCCTGGAGCTGATCCTCGATGGCCTGGGTGCAACGGTCTACGGACACGCCGGTGAGCCGACTCAGTTTGGCGGCGGCTCCATCCGGTCCGGCGATTCGCTTGGGCTCGGCGCGGACCAGCCGTTCGCCGCCCGGCTCCGGTTGCACGCCGAAGGTGCTCTCGATCCAGATCGACAACGGGTCGTGCACGAAGTCCTGATAAGTGCGAGGCGGCTGACGCTCCGGATCGACCAGCCGCTGGGTCAACTCCGCGACAAATGCCGGATCGCGTTCGTCCCGGGTCGGCGTGACCCGGCGCAAGGTCTCGCCGATGACATGCTCCGGTCGCACCCGCGTACCAAAGATCTGACTGGCGACGGCGGCCACTTGCTTCTGCTGCTCCGCGAAGCTGCCTCCACCTGCGAGCGTGGCGGACGTACCGATACATTGCAGATGTGGGGCGTTGACCGCGTCCCGCACCCGCCGAACCAGCAAGGCCACGTCCGCCCCCTGACGCCCCCGATAGGTGTGGAGTTCATCGAGCACCAGGAACTGCAGGCCTTGTGCGGCTCGGATCAGCGGTCGCTCCTGGGGGCGCGTCAGGATCAACTCCAACATCACATAGTTGGTCAGCAGGATGTCCGGCGGCTGGGCGAGGATGCGGTTCCGCTCGGCTTCGGACTCCTGCCCCGTGTAGCGCTCGAAGGTGACCGGACCCCCCCTATCCGGATAGCCGTGGTAAAGAAACTTCTTGAGCTCGCCGAGTTGACTGTTGGCCAAGGCATTCATCGGATAGACGACGATGGCTCGGATGCCTCGCCCGCTGCCCCGCCGCAGCACGAAGTTGACGATCGGCACCATGTAGGCGAGGCTTTTGCCCGACCCGGTGCCAGTGGTCAAAACGTAAGGTTCGCCGGTTTGGGCGACCCGGATGGCGTCGGCTTGGTGGCGGTGCAGGCGCAAGGGCTGGCCGGTCCCTTGCGGATCGGGCTTGATACGAAAGATCCGGCTGCACTCGGCGTGGAGGACACCCTCGGCAACGAGTTGGTCGATGGACGCGCCCGGCTCGAAGGACGCGTTGAGCTGGATGAGGGGCTCGGGCCACAAGACCCCGGCTCGCAGTTGCTCATCGACGAAGGCGTGGAGACGGGGGTCGCGTATCTGGATGAAGCTGCGCGTGTAGGCCGCGTAGTCGTCGATTACCTGGCGACGGAAGGCAAAGATGTTCATGGCGTTTCCCCCAGCCCGCCATCGAGCGCCTTCCTGTCAACCGGGCGACGGCCCTCTGACACCTCCGGCAATGGCTCCGCGGCGAAATCCTGAAGCGAGGGCACCCGACCGGGCTTTCTTGCTTTATCCCGCAACATAATACCCGCCAGACAAGCGCTTTGCACCCGTGACACCGGAAGACTCAGGAAAGACCGAAGGACAGGTACCGTAGGCAACCGATTGAAGATGCGATGGAATACAGGCAGCGAAAGGAAGCCTCCCCGCGGGGCTGGGTTTCCCGTTTCATACAAATGCAATCGACAGTGCTCGGTATGCTCTGTTGAATCCTTCGGTGGTTAAAGGCATCTCAATAGGTGTCATGAAGACCAAGCCAACCACCCGACCGCTGACCCAGTCGCCGCGGCGGCTCGCCCGCGAGGTCCTGGAGGTGGCCCGGCAGGCGCTGCCGGCCTACGCCTGCCCGACCAGCCGCCACAACTTCACCCAGGCGCAGCGGTGCGCCATCCAGGTCTTGAAGGCCTTCCTCACGACCGACTCCCGCGGCGGCGCTTCACCCTTTGGGCCGTCGCCTGCCGCACCGACAGCCACCTCTTGGCCGCGGCCGAGGTGCGCGTCGGGCCGACCCACGAATCCCCGCTCTTCACCGATGTCATCGACGAGGCGACCCGCCACGCCCGCTGGGACCGAGTCCTGGGCGACGCCGCCTTCGACGCCGAGCATAACCACCGGCTGTGCCGGGAGGGCGGGCAGATCCGCTCGACCGTGATCCCGCTCAACCGCCGGGGCCACGGCCGCAAGTGGCCCTAGACCAAGTACCGCCGGCAGATGAAGCGGCGTTTCCCCCGCCGCGTCTACGGCCAGCGCTGGCAGGCGGCGAGCGCCATCAGCCGGCACAAGCGGTTGCTCGGGTCGGCCCTGCGCTCCTGCTCGGACGCGGCGCGGGAGCGCGAGTGCTTCCTGCGGGTGTTAACACACAATGTCATGCTCTTGGCCGCCGTCCAATGACTAAGGTTTCAACAGAGCAAGTCAGCTTCTCAATTGACGGTTTAGCCACCATTCCATAATCTTCTTGGTTACGGTCTCCACTTCCCGGTATAATATCTGTGGATCATTAAACACCCCTTCTATCTCTTTTGCAATGATCTCCGCCACAGTTCTGGAAGACGGATCTCGGTGCAATGAGTTCAACAGGCGGTGGTTAAGCCAATCATACTCATCCTCAGGTGCTCCGCCGATAGGAGCCCATTCATTCAGTATCTCGCGAAGCTCAGCTTCTTGTTCCTTAGGTCAGCGAGTCTTCTTTCTCTTAAATTCTTATACATGGATCCGATTCTCCTTCGAGATCACTGTTGACGTTTGCGAAATGGACAGACTACAAGGCAGGCCTATCAGCCATAAGATGTACCTAGTCGTAGCGTCAAAGTGCGCTGCATTATATGCTGAAAACGACTTCATCGGCTGGATTCAGAACCACAACTGCGTCACGACTCAAATATAGGTAATTGCCAGGAGACTGTCTCAGCACAATCAAGGGATAACGCACCGTATTAAGCAATACCGAAGGACTGACTCCACGAGTTATTATTTGGTCGAGTCCATGCCTCGTGAGTCCTTGAACAGACAGGCCAGGATTTCGAACTACTGCACCCAGATGCGAACCGGCGGCGCATCGCAGAGCTTTTCCCGACAGCGCATCGTGGAGGTTATCGCCTTGAGGTCCGCCTCGTCGAGATCAGTGACGGAGGCGGCACGATGCGATGCTGTTCAGTCCCTCCCGACCTTCCCGGTCCCGTCTACAACGTCCCCCGCGGGCAACCGCTCGCGGCCGCTCCGCGGAGGACACCAGGCACGACGAACGCGCGGCGCGTCAAATCGAGACTCCGATGGCGACCAACTGACCGGTGCTGCCGGTGAATTCCAGCCCCGAAGGGTCGATGCCGTTGATCGGATCGGCGTGTGTGAACAGGTACTTGTGGAAGCTCTGCGGGTCCCAGAGGTTGCCGAAGAAGGGATCGAGGCGGTTGAACCGGCCGATGTGGGGATCGACCCAGCGGGCACGACGGTAGCCCCAACCGATGTGGTTGTCGAACGGTTCGCCATCGTGGAGGATAGTGGTCCGGGCATCGGCCGGATTGGCGCTGACGAATTGGCCGGCGGCGTTGTAGATCGCCGCTAGCTGGCCGTAGGCCTCGTACACGTATAGTTGGGCAATGGCACCCGCCAGGTCGAAGAGGAGGCGCACGCTGCCGTGACCGTCGTGGCCGAAGACCAGCGTCTCCCGGCTGACCACGTTGCCCGCGGCGTCGTAGGTGGTGGTCGTCTGGGCGATCTCGTCCAGCCCCAGGGTGTAGTCGATCCGCTTCTGCACCACGCCTGTAGTAGCATCGAGGTGGGTCTCGCGCAGGATCTGGGAGTAGCCGGTATGGTTATGCAGGTCGTTGAGGTAGTCGGTCCGGGTCCGCTGGTCCCAGGCGCCATCGCCGTTGCTGTCCACCTCATGCAACACCGAGACGCGGATGCCGGTGTGGTCGTAGTCGTCGGTGGTCTGTTCCACCCGCACCAGCCGCCCGAAAGCGTCGGAGGTGAACGACCACACCTCTTGCGCCGTCCCTTGCCCGTTGGCATAACGGGTCAGGTTGTCAAAGAACCGTTGCTGGCTCAGCTGGCCGCTCTGCGGATGATACCGGAACTCGGTGACCACCCCCTCAAAGGCGACGTGCAAGGTCGGCCGCCCCCGGTTATCATACACCGTCCGCTCCGTCCAGGCACCAGCCGGCGGATCGTCCGATGTCCCCTGAATGCCGTCGGCGTGCGGCCAGAGCGAAGCACCCAGTCGGGGATCAGCCGGACCATTACAAGCCACGGGCGAAACGGCGTCGGGCGAACCCGAACCCGCCGCCAGGCCCCGGGCAGATCGCCGCGGCGGTCAACCGGGGCTGCGGCGTAACGAGGAGGCGCGCATCGATCCCTGGTACCAGAAGACCAAGGCGTTCCCCCGCGGCGCGGCTCCTGGCGGAACCTGGTAGGGGCTCCCAAGAAGAAACGGTTGCAGTAGAAGCGGTTCCACGCCGCGGCATGACGCCCGACGTTGATTCTTTCCACTCCACTGCGTCCTGATCACCGAGGCTCGTTCATTATGAGATTATGCATGTGACACTTTTCCCACCACTGTGACAGGAATTGCCGTTCACAATCTTCGAGCAAATCATAATGGGCTGAGATCATTTTATGGCCGGAACGACAAACTGCCCCAGCTGCATATAGCACTGTTGTGAACACTATTGAGTCTAATACATCTCTGCAATCGCCCACCGCGACTTGCGCCACACCATGAATTGCCCACCCTGCGAATCCCGGTGTAGGATCGTCTTCCTTCTCAAGATCTTTTGGTAACAGAGCGTATAACCGCTCCGCATACCGTAACAACTCACTATCGGTCAACTTGTCTTCTGACCATTGCTCATAGGCATCCAGCAATTCGGTCCCCGTTTTTGAAGAAAAGTTGGCCATCTCAAATTCTTCCCAAATGGGAAGACACATCCTGGCCGCAACATTCACGCATGCCGCTTGGATATGGCGCGGCAACAAAAATATGGTTTCGAACATCTGCACGGGTGTGATACTATTCATGAGCTGCCTCCTTGGTCATGACACGAGCGGAACGCAAACAAATGCTAACTTTAAATACCTCCAAGACAAACCGACAGTACCCTATACTGCTCGTGCGGCATCGTAGACGGAAGTCTCTACCTCGAAAGAAGGTGCAGCCGATAGCCAACCAAACACAAGGTCGAGTAATTCCTCCATATGCCGCCAACGGGGATTGCGCATGATCTCTTCCTGAAGGTGCCACCAGACCCGCTCCATCGGGTTGGTTTCCGGGGCAGAGGTCGGCAGAACATGGAGCACCATGCGGTGGCCCCACCGAGCCAGGTACTCCTGGACCTTGCGGCAACGCTCCGGCTTGTGAACGATGGCATTGTCACAGATCACCGGAATCCGTCGGTAGCAGCGAAACCGTCGCCGCCGATCGTCCCGGTGCCGCAGGAACAGGTCCGCAGTCCGCTGACAGCCCGGTTCACTCCGGATCACTTCGCCGGTCCGCCAGTTCAGCGACCCGGCCAAGTAGCGTTGGCTGTTCCTGCCCGGCGTCTCGACCTCGGCCGGTTGTCCGCGCCGCATCCCCATCGAGCCGATTTTGGGGTTGGTGTTGATAGCCACTTCGTCCGCGAAGAAGGCCGCCTCGTCGGCAGGCAGATCACGCAGCCAAGCCCGGATTTTTTGCAGTTTTTGCGAACGCTGCGGATCTTGCGGTCCCAGGACGGGCCTGGGCCGACGCCCGACCAGACCCTGCTCGTGCCGCCAGCAACGCACGGTTTCCCGGCTCGTCCGCACGCCGTAGTCCTCTTGGAGCAACGCCACAACTGTGCCACAGGTCCAGCGGCTGCGGTAGAAACCGAAGTCCCGCGGCGACTTCCTGGTCACCCACTGGATCACCAGGGCGATCACCCCATGCCAGGGACGCCGTCGGCCGGGCTTCGCTTCGAGGATCGCCGGCAATCCCCCCTCGCGGTAGCGTTGCCGCCAGCGATGGATGGTTCCGGTGCTGGGAAAGAGCACGGCAACGATCGTGTTCCAAGGAATCCCATCAGGGAGCAGCAGGAGGATGTGTGCTCGCCGACGAATCTGCGGATCGGTTCCTCGGCGCACTTCTTGCACCAAGGCCTTGCGTTCCTGCGGCGAAAGTTGGATACTGCCTTGCATGGCTTGATCTCCGGGACTGGTTGCTATGAACCCCAATCCTGGTTCAAGCCATCCTTTTTTTTCAAGAGCAATCTCACTGTCGTTCGAGCTTGGAGCTATTTAGCAGGCTCTTGGTATCTCCAATTGCCCACACCAAGGGGGCAGAAACGATCTCTTTTCGGAAACGTACCTTGAACGGAATATAGTCATTTATTTCTACATCGGCTTCAGCCAGTGGTTCGACTCGCAGGATGTTCAACATGTACTAACCTCCAGTATAACAGGCATGGATGATCGTTGGTGGTGCCCCTACATCGTTGAACGCCCGACCGGCTTTTGCTACAACAACTTCCGTTGACGGACAATCCCCGTCGCCCGCCTCCAACCCAGCGCCATGGCCGTGGACGACGACCGGCGAACCTTCTGCTGCCAGAACGATTGCTGCCCCGATTACGGCAAACGCGGCCACGGCAACCTGACGGTCTGCGGCCGCTACGGCCCCCACCGCCGCCTGCTCTACTGCCGCACCTGCAAGGCCCGCGACCCCGCCGACGATGAGCGTGGGGACCACGGGGACTACAGGGCCTTGGACGCGGAACACCGCCTGGTGCTGAGCGTGGTGCCCGGCCGGCAGCAGCAGCCCCGGCGGCGGGGCAAGCGTGGTCGCAAGCCCAAGCCGGTGACGGTGCCGCCGGAGGGGCTGACCTACGCTACCGTGCACAAGCGGCCTTGTACAGCTCGAAGTCATCTAGCTTCAAGCACCTTTCTTCCATAGTTCAACCTCGCTACTCACTGCTCCCCACTCACCCTACCGATACGCCTCCCACTCCTTGCCCCCGAGCACGGCCGCAGCCACCTTGAGCTTCAGGATCTCGTCGGTCCCCTCGTAGATGCGGCAGACGCGCACGTCCTGCAAGTGCCGGCCGGGGCGATAAAGGGTGGACCAGCCGCGGCCGCCGTAGACCTGCACCGCGCGGTCGGCCGCGTCCCAGGCTGCGTTTGAGGCGAACAGCTTTGCCTGCGCTGCCGCCAGATCGGCCGCTGCCCGCAATTCCGCGTTGCCCGGGTCGGCGTCGCTGGCATCCTTGGCCCCGGCCGCCCGCAGTACCATCGCTTCAGTCGAGACACGATGCAGCTCGATCATCGCCAGGTGCTCCTGCACCAGCTGGTGGCGGGCAATCGCCTTGCCGTGCTGTTGCCGCTCCTTGGCGTAATTGACCGCCTCAATCAAACAGTCCTCGATGACTCCCAGGCAGCCGGCCGCCACGCTGATCCGGCCGCTCACCAGCGTCCCCATCGCGATGCGGAAGCCGTTCCCCTCCTCGCCGAGCAGGTTCTCGGCCGGTACTGCGTAGTCGCTCAGCTCGAACATCGCCGTGTTCGCGGTCGGCATGCCCATCTTGGCGGTCAGGTCTTCCTTGGCGAAGCCGGGGCCGCCGGTGTCCACGAGGAAGGCGCTGATTCGGCCGTTAGGCCCCTTGGCGAAGGTGATGATGGTGGTGGCGATGCCGCCGTTGGAGATCAGATACTTGACGCCGTTGAGCACGAACTGGTCGCCGCGGCGCTGGTAGGTCATCTGCATCTCCAGCGGGTTGCTGCCGGCTTCCGGCTCGGTCAGGCCGAAGGCAAAGACCTTCTCGCCGCGAGCGCCGGCCGGGAGGTAGCGCCGCTTTTGCTCCTCGGTGCCCCAGGTCAGGATCGGATACTCGCCGATGGAAGTATGGCCGGAGAAGAAGGTGCGAACGCCGGTCCCCTCGCGATTGATGCGGGCCAGGGCCCGGGCATAGGTGACGGTGTCGGCACCACGGCCGCCGTACTCGATCGGGACCGGCATGGCCAGCAAGTTGTACTTGCGGGCCAGAGGGATGACCCGATCGTTGAAGCGGTGCTCGACGTAGCAGAGTTCCTCGATCGGCCGGATTTCCTGGCAGAATGCCTCGACATCGGCGAGCAACTGCTGCGCGTCGGACGGACTCATGCGACGGGCCTCCTTTGCGGGGACGGGAGTAATTGCTGTCTCGATGTCATTCTAGCTTGCCGGGCCGGTCTGGCTGGGCCTCAGGGTGGAAACGATGCGAGGGCAGCGGCCCGGCGGGTTGGGTCATTATCAATGGCGTCGAGCAAGGCAAGGGCGTCGGCACCAGTGGGCCTCGGTCGTCCCGAGTACCACCTCCCGGGCCAGATCCAGGAAGACCCTACCCTGCATGGCCGGTCTCGTATACGGGGCACATGTCGAAGTGCTCCCACACTTGAGGAGGGAAAGAGGTGTAGAACCAGTCTTCCCACTGCTTCCAGGGCTGATCCTCCGGCCGATAGGTCTTGTCCACGACTGCTTCGATCGTGATACCGGTGTCCTCGTGGGTGTCGTATACCGGCCGCATGACAACTCGGATCGCCCGCAAACCGGGCACGGTCTGGCGCGCGTGCTCCAGCATGCGCTCACACTCCGCATGCATGCCCAACTCGGCGAGGCGCTCAGCTGCGTCCGGGGTGATGGTGCCGGGAACGGTACGCAGTGCCGTCATGATCGGTCCCTTTCCTGTTATGACTCCCTCTGATGATACCACGCCTCGTCCTCCCGCCGCAGTCCCTCTTCCCGGTGCTCTTGCCCCTTCCGCCGTTTCTGTGATACACATACCCCTTCACGCAATCGAGCACTGCATCAAGGGAGACCGCCATGAAGCTCCGCCGCCTGGGGAGGACCGGATTGAAAGTTTCGGAGATCTGCCTCGGCACCATGACGTTCGGCAACCAATGCGACGCGCGCACTTCGGAAGCTATCCTTGACCGCGCTGCCGAGGCGGGGGTCTGCTTTCTCGACACGGCCGATGCCTACCCGGTGCCGCCGACGCCGGAGACGGCCGGCCGCACGGAAGAGATCGTCGGCGCCTGGCTGCAAGGGCGGCGCGACCGCTTCGTGCTGGCGACCAAGTGCCGCCTCCGGGTCGGCCCTGGGCCCAATGACGAAGGTCTGTCGCGCCGGCACATCCTCAAGGCGTGCGAGGACAGCCTGCGCCGGCTGCGGACCGATTACATCGATCTCTATCAGGCGCACGCCCCCGACCCGGACACGCCCTTGGAAGAGACCCTGGCCGCCTTTGACCAGCTGGTACGCCAGGGGAAGGTGCGTTACATCGGCTGCTCCAACTACCCGGCCTGGCAGGTCGCTCTCGCCCTGGGGATCAGCGCCCGGCACGGCCTGGCCCGCTTCGACTGCGTGCAGCCGCGCTACAACTTGCTCTACCGCGAGGCCGAGGCCGAGTTGCTCCCCCTGTGCCGCGATCAGGGGCTCGGAGTGATCGCCTACAACCCGCTGGCGGGCGGTTTCCTGAGCGGCAAGTACCGCACCCTGGAAGCCCCGCCGCCGGGCACCCGCTTCACCCTGGGACAAACGGGTGAGTTGTACCGGGAGCGCTACTGGCACCAGGCCCACCTGGAGGCGGTCGAGTACCTGCGCCGCTTCTTCGAGCCGCGCGGCAAGTCGCTGGTGACGGTGGCGGTCGCCTGGGTGCTGGCTCAGCCGGGCATCACTGCCGCCATCATCGGCGCCAGCCGGCCGGAGCAGCTCGACGAGAGCCTGGCCGCCGTGCAGCTGACGCTCGACGATGAGGAGCGCGAGGCGTGCAACCTGGCCTGGTTCAGCCTGCCACGCCCGGTCAAGCCGGTGCGCTGAGTGCCATTCCACCAGGTGTCGCAGACGGCAAGCCGGTTCGCATTGAGGGGTTATAGGGGTTGTAAGGGCTCCTGCCCGGGAGACGGTTCATTACCCGCCCTCCTTTCGCGCGAACCGGACCAGGCGGTTGCTATAATGCTCGCCGCTTGCACCGGCAGGATGGCCGACCCCAGGGAAGGGATCAACCCAGGGACGGAGAGAATGGAGCCAAGAAACCGTCGGCCGGCCGCCGCGCCCTCGGCCACTCCCGAGCAGCTGCTGGCCGCGCTGCTTGATTACTGCTTGCTGCCGGAGGAGGAACTCCATAGGGTGGCAAGGGAGAACAGCGGCCCGGCGCTGGACGTACACGGATGGGTCAACGAGCTGGTGGGAAGGAACATGCTGACCCCCTACCAGGCCGAACTGCTGCTGGAAGGACGCGGTGCTGCCCTGGTGCTTGGTCCCTATCGCATCCTCGACTGGCTGGGCGCCGGCGGCATGGGGCAGGTCTACAAGGCCGAACACACCCTGATGAAACGGGTGGTGGCCCTGAAGGTCATGGCCGCCGAGCCAGGCCCCGAGGCCGACCGCTCAGGCCGTGGCCAGCCGCAGATCACCTTCCCATCGCCGTTCCTCATCCCGCGCCCCGCCTTCCTGCGTGAAGTGCAGGCAGCTGCTCGGCTCCACCATCCCAACATCGTCGCCGCTTTCGACGCCGCGGAAATCGACGGGCTGCTGGTGTTGGTCATGGAGTATGTCGAGGGCGCCGACCTGGAGCGCCGGGTCGAGGAGCACGGCCCGTTACCGGTGCCGCTGGCCTGCGAGTGCATCCGCCAGGCGGCCCTGGGCTTGCAGCATGCCTTCGAGCGCGGCCTGGTCCACGGCGACATTAAGCCCTCCAATCTGCTGCTGAGCGGCGAGTGGCCTGGAGAGAAGTCCGAAGTCAGAGAGCAGGGGTCAGAGGTCAGGGGGCAGGGGTCAGGCAGCGGAGGACCAAAGGCCGGGGGCAGAAGTCAAAGGTCAGAAGGCAGCGGCCAGGAGTCAGGGGACAAGAGGAAGGAAGCGGCGGACGGCGGCAGGCAAGGGCCGGCCGGGAATGACCATCCCATGCCCCGTACTCCGTACTCCGTACCCGGCACGGAGCACGCCCACTCCGGTACGCCGTACTCGGTACGCGCAGCCCCATGCTCGGTACTCGCGGCCCCATGCTCTCCCCAGGCCAGCCGCTGGCGGGATCGCTCGTCCTCCAGGGCGCTTCAGGTCAAGATCCTCGACCTTGGTCTGGCCCGGCTGGCCGGTCGGCCGCAGGAAGACCGCGTGGTCGTCACGGCAGTCCGGGACGGCAAGGGACAGCCCACCGGGTTGGCAGGGACGCCGGACTTCATGGCCCCCGAGCTGGCTCACGACAGCCAGCGGGCCAGCATCCGCAGCGACTTGTACAGCCTCGGCTGCACCTTCTATTACCTGCTCACTGGCCAGGTCCCCTTTCCCGCCGACACCTGGACCGAAAAGCTCCTCCGCCACCAGTTTGACCCGGCCCCCTCGGTCCGAGCGCTGCGCCCCGATGTCCCGATGGAGATTGAGGCGATGATCCGGCGGCTGCTGGCCAAGGATCCGGCACGGCGCTATCCCACCCCCGCAGCGCTGGCGGCGGCGCTGGGCGACTGGCTCTCGGCCCACGCCCCGGGACCCGACCCTGCCCTCACGGCCGGCGATGACCTGGAGCCGCCCGAGGCATCCGGCTGTGTGGTGTTTCTCGGCGCCGACGACCGGGAGCAGGACGCCTTCCCCGACCGGGCCGAACAGGCGGTCCCAGAGGCGGAGCCTGAGGAGGAATCGGTCGATCTGGAGCCTCCCCAGGCCGATTCCCGCGGGAGGCTGCCGGCTGATGCCAAGGCATCCGCTTGCAGCACCTCGACTCCCGCAGCGCCGCACCCCGGAGAGGAGAAGACCAGTCCGGTCGAAGTCGGGCATCCGGCAGCGGAATCCCGCGGCAGACTTGGACTGACGATGGCGGTGTTGGCCTCCGCTGCGGTCGGGCTGGTGGTTGCCGGGCTGCTGCGCTGGGGCCTCCCCGTCTCCCCATTTGCCGAGCCGGCCGCCCTGCCAATCGTTCCTCCCCCGGCAAAGGCCGAGGCGGCCGCGGTGGCGGGCCCCTTCGAGGTGCGTGGCGCCGGCCGCCCCACGGCTGCGGCCTATTCCACCTTGGCAGCGGCGATCGCCGCCGCCCATGACGGCGACGAGGTGATTATCCACGGCAATGGCCCGTTCCTCACATCCCCCCTCGCCTGGAGCGGCAAGGCCCTGGCGCTGCGGGCTGCACCTGGCTCCCGGCCGCGCCTGCGCTGCGCTCCAGCCGCCGCCCCGCCCGGAACGCCGCTGCTGGCCGCCGACCGGTCCCTGCGTATTGAGGGGTTGGACCTGGAGTGGCCGGCTGACGGTCAGTCGGCCGGCGCCCGCACCCATCTGGTCTACTGCGACCGCGCTTCCCTTCGCTTGGCGGACTGCGGCCTGGAGGCGGCACACGGCTCGGCCCTCGTGGTGGTCCGCGGCGCCAACGTGGACCTGCAAGGTTGTCGGCTGGATGCCGGCGCCCTGGCCTTGTGCGTCGAAGCGGCGGAGGCCCAACCGTGCGAAGTCCGGTTGACGGACAGCAGGATTCAAGTTCACGGTGAGGGAGAGGTCGCCTTGTCGATATGGGCCCCGGAGGGCATCCGGCCGGCGCCGGTCCGGCTGTACTTGGAGAAGAGCCGCGTCCGGGCAGATCGGGTTGTGTCCTTCCGCGCCTTGGCTGGGGGCGTGGAGGTGACGGCCAAGGGCAATCACTTCACCTTCCGCCGGGCCCTGGCAAGTTTCGTCGCCTTCCCGGGGCCGGATGGCTGGCGCCGGACCGTTGCCTGGCGCGGGCAGGAGAACACCTACCAGACCGCGGCCGGCTGGCTACAGATCGACGGCGCCCTCGCAGCCGTGCACCGCCTGGAGGAATGGCAAGCCCTCTGGGACGAGCCGGAGCCTGGCTCGGTCGCCGAACCGCTCGCCACCGTCCCTGGCGACTCGGCCCGGTGACCTGGACATAGTGCAGGCTGGTATTCCGAAAAGTGACATACGACTTGGCCAAGGGCTAAGCGGCCTACTTCCGGTCACAGCCCTAGCACGTCGTTCATGGTGTAGCGGCCGGCCGGGCGGTGGGCGAGGTACTTGGCGGCCTGCAAAGCACCACGGGCGTAACAGTCACGGGTGTGGGCCTTGTGGGTCAACTCCAATGTCTCCCCCAGGGTGCTGAAGATGATCGTATGCTCGCCGACGTTGTCGCCGACCCGAATCGAGTGAACGCCGATTTCGTTGGCCGGCCGCTCGCCAACCAGTCCCTCGCGGCCGTGGCGCAGCGCTGTCTGGCCCATCGCCTCTTGCACAACCCGGGCGAACTGCAATGCCGTGCCGCTGGGTGAATCCTTCTTGAAGCGATGATGGCGCTCGACGATCTCGACGTCGAAGCCCCGGTCGCGGAGCACGGTGGCAGCCTCGCCGACCAGTTTCAGCAGTACGTTGACCCCCATGCTCATGTTGGGGGCCATCAACAGGGGAATCTCATGGGCCGCCTCCTCGATCTCGCGCCGTTGGGCAGCGGTATGCCCGGTGGTGGCCACGACCAGCGGGATGCGTCGCCCGACGCACACGGGCAGGACCGCCATCGTCCCCTCTGGGGTGGAGAAATCGATCATCACATCGAGCCGCTGCTTGAGCGGCAGCTCGGCCCGCACCGGCACGCCAAGGGTCCCCCCGCCGCAGACTTCGCCGATGTCCTTGCCCAGGTCGGGATGGCCGGGCATCTCTAGGGCGGCGCCGAGGGTCAACTCTTTGTCTTCGCGGACCAGCTGGATGATCCGCTGCCCCATTCGGCCGCAGGCGCCGTTGACCCCAAGGATGGTTTTCATGGCTTCACCTCAGATTCGCGCCGCCGGCGGCTTCCCACAAGAGCGCTAAGCCGCGAGCGGCTCATGAATAAAGCTCGATCGCCCGGATGATTTCCTCCAGGTCGTTACTCACCTGGACGGCGCGGTTGGCGAAGCTGGCCCGCCGCACCCCCCGCTTGCCGAGCACTTCCTCGAACATCTGCTGGTCGGCGCTATGGTAGGCGACCGTGGCGGTCGGGTCCTTGAGCTGGTGCCCGGTGAGGATGCAGACGGTCCGCTCGCCTGGCGCGATTACCCCCTCCTGCCGCAGCCGCCGCGCCCCCGCCACGCTGGCCGCCGAGGCCGGCTCGCAGCCCAGGCCGCCGGCGCCCACCTTGGCCTTGGCGTCCAGGATCTCCTGATCGGTGACCTCGCGCACCACACCGCCGCAGCGTTCCAACGCCCGCAGCGCCTTGGGCAAGTTCACCGGCCGGTTGATCTCGATGGCGCTGGCAATCGTCGAGGCCCGCACCTTGCCGGCGTCCAGGTGCTGGTAATAGCGGGCCGTCAACCCCGTGTCTGGCCGGCCCTGGCGCCAGCGCAGCCCGGCCCGCTCGTACAGTTGGTAGAACGTGTTTGCCCCCGCCGCATTGATGACGGCCAGCCGCGGCGGCCGGGCAATCAGCCCCAGTTCGACCAACTCGCTGAACGCCTTACCGAAGGCGCTGACGTTGCCCAGGTTGCCGCCCGGCACCACCACCCAGTCAGGAACCTCCCAGCGCAGCCCTTCCAGCACCCGGTACATGATCGCCTTCTGCCCCTCCAGGCGGAAGGGGTTGATGCTGTTGACCAGGTAGATTCCCAACCGCCGCGCCACTTGTTGGACGCGCTGCATGGCATCGTCAAAGTCGCCGGCAATCTGCACCGTCAGGGCGCCGTGATCCAGCGCCTGGGCCAGCTTGCCGTAGGCGATCTTGCCCGAGCCGATGAAAATCACCGCCCGCATCAGCCCGGTCGCCGAACAGAAGACAGCCAGGCTGGCGCTGGTGTTGCCGGTACTGGCACAGGCGGCCCGGCGGGCGCCCACTAGGCGGGCGTGGGTGAACGCCGCCGTCATGCCGTTGTCCTTGAAACTGCCCGACGGGTTCAGCCCCTCGTACTGCAAAAACAACCGCCCCGGCTCCAGTCCGATATACGTTGCCACGGCGTCGGCACGCTGGAGGATGGTCTGTCCTTCGCCGATGGTCAGCACCTGCTCGGGCGGGGCGAACGGCAGCAGCTCGCGGAAACGCCAGACGCCGCTGAAGCTGAGCGGATTGGACCGCTCCGACCACTTCGCCTCGAAGTCGCGCAGTGACCGCGGCGGCGCCAGCCGGTCCCAGTCGTAGACCACATCGAGCAGGCTACCGCAACGCGGACAAACAAAGCTCGTGTCGTCCACGGCACAGGTGGCGGCGCAGTCAGGGTTAATACAGCGCTGGAAGACGGCGTCCATCATTCGTCATTGGTCCTTCGTCATTGATCCTTCGTCATTTATCTTTTACTGCTAATGACGAAGGACCGATGACGAAGGACGATGTCAGTAATCCTTGGTGGCGAATCGCCAACAGGCTAGGCCGACCATCACGGCGATGAAGCCGACGGTGAAGCCGACGCTCTCGCCCCAGTTGATCGAGGTAAAGGTCTTCTCCTGCATCTGCCGCTCGAAGCTGTCCGGCGCCAGTAGGTCCCGGGCCAGCAGCTTGCTGGTCAGGATGTCCAGGTCCTTGTAGCGCGGCAGGACGAAGTGGGCTGTATCCACTGTCACGTAGACCCACTGCGGGAATGGCTTCAACTCCCGTGTCAGATCCACGAAGGCGTAGGCCAGGCCGCTAACCCAGAGAACCACCCAGGTGAAGCAGGCGGCGAGAATCGACACAATCGGGCTGCGCGTCAGCACGCCGAAGAGAGTCGAGACGGCGTAAAAGATAGCGAACTCGAAGGTAAGGATGAAGATTACCAGTAAAAAGCCCGGCGCCCACAGCCCCGAGCGCAACCCAAGCACCAACCAGATACCGACTACTACCACTACGGTATTAAGGAACATGAAGGTCAGTCCGCCGATGAACTTATAGATCAGCAGGATCGAGCGGCGGATCGGCTTGGCCAACAGCAGGTCTACTGTCCCCTTGCGCAGCATGTTGGGAATGAAGAAGGCGGTGATGATGGTGGCCAGCAACATGGTGACGCCGGCCCCGATCGAGCCGACCAGCGTGTCCTCGACCCCGTATACCATCGGCCCCAGGGCCGTGTGCCACTCCGTAGGGACGGCCCCGAAAAGGAAGGTAAGGGTGTGCGGCCAGCTGCGGTAGGCCCCCTCCCTCGGCCGCGCCTCGATGGCGAAGCGGAGGATGCCGGGACCGCTGTCCGCCAGCCGGACCTGCGTCGCTTCCAGGCTACCGCGCCCGACCAACTGCTCGCGGAGGAAACGGCTCATCTGCTCGGGAGTCACCTGGGCGATCTCCTGGCGCATCCGCTCGTTGAGGAACTCCTCGAGCTTCTCGCGCGGCACCTCGGCGGCCTCGCGCTGGAGCTTCAGCAGGCGCTTGCGGGCCGCCCGGTCCTCCGGGTTGAGCTTCTCCTCGTCGCCGACCAGATTCTGTAAGTTGGCGACCCAGACGAACAGTTTGAAGACACCGGCCTCTTCCTCCCGGACCACCAGATCGAAGCGGTACTCCCCTTCCCAGGGAGCGGCGGCATTGTTGAGCGAGTGGAAGTTCTCGACCTCGTAGCGCAAGGGGGCTTTGGGCGCGCCGAAGCCCGCCTTGCTGCCGGGCAGCGAGCCGACGATGGTTTGCAGCCCCTTCTCTGCCGGCTCCGGCTGGAACGAGATGCTGGCGACGGCCAGAATCACCAGGCCGGAAAGCCCTACGGTGAAGTAGAGCACCTTGCTGTCGAGCGCCTCGCGCACCGAGTCCTTGAGGATGGCCAGGTACTTCATCGGTTGTACTCTCTGCGCGGCGGGCGCCGCTGGCGGCGTGCCATCGGTTCATCCACGCCCGGTTCCGCCGCCACCACCGTCTCCAGAAACAGGTCTTCGAGTGTCTGCCGCTTCTCTACCAGGTGGCGGATGCTCAGGCCACGGCCGCGCAGGAAATCCACCACCGGGTCGATGCTCTGACTGTCACGCAGGCCGACCTCCCACAACGCGCCGTCGCGGTTGACCTGGTAGCCCAGCTTGACCAACTCGTCGCGCGGCAGCACCTGCCCCGGCGCCAGCCCGATCAGGAACATCCCGCGCTGCCGGGTCAGGGTGGCAATATCGCCCTCGCGGATCAACTCGCCCCGCTCCAGGATCGCCACCCGGTCGCAGATCAACTCCACCTCGCTCAGCAGGTGGGAGTTGAGGAAGATGGTCTTGCCTGCGCTCTTCAATTGGAGCAGCAACTCGCGGATTTCGCGCCGGCCGATCGGGTCCACGCCGTCGGTCGGCTCGTCGAGGAAGATCACCTCCGGGTCATGGAAGATCGCCTGGGCGATGCCGAGGCGCTGCTTCATCCCCTTGGAGTAGGTGCGGATCTTGGAGTGCATCCGCCCTTTGAGCCCGACCAGTTCCAGGTGCTCCTCGATGCGTCGGCGGCGCTCGCGGGCGGGGACTTCAAGCAGGGCGCCGTAGAAGTCGAGCAGGCTGTAGCCGGTGTGGTAGTCGGGGAAGCGGTGGTCCTCAGGGAGGTAGCCGACGTGCTTGCGGACAGCCGCAGTGCCGGCAGGCCGGCCGAGCAGGCTGGCCGAGCCGAACGTGGCCCGGGTGATCCCGAGGAGGATCTTGACCAGGGTCGTCTTGCCGGCGCCATTCTGGCCGAGCAGGCCGAAGATCTCCCCCTTCTCGACGCGGAGGCTGACCCCTTTGAGGGCCTCGATCCGGCCGTACTGCTTGGCGAGGTTCCGGGTTTCAATGACGGGCACGGCGACACCCCCGCAAGAGACGCCTGATTAGGAGCAACAGAAGTGTAGCAAAGGACGGCGCCGGCGTCTATCGGGGAGCGAGGCGGGCTTGGCGGGTCGTGGATGACTGAGGGGTGATCTACACCGGCTGTCAGCCGGTGCAGGAAGTGTCCTTGCTGCTTGCGGCCAAGCGCTCCTCCAGCAAGAGACGTTAAGCCGCAAGCGGCAAGGGTGGCGTTAGCCGAACACCGCCTCGGGCCGGACCGTCAAGTTGCCGGTCTCGTGGCGGTCGATGACGTAGTCACGCAGCTTGGTCGCCGGCACGTCGAGGTAGCGGGCCAGCGCCTCCTTGATGGCGCCGTCGCTGGACAGCGGCCCGAGACCAAGCTCGCTCAGCAAGATGTCGCGGCTGCGGCCTTCGCAACGAATGTGAACCACGGCGCCGCCATCGAACTTCTCGGCCATGTCCATCTCCTCCTCAAGATCCTGTCGGGCGGGCGACCGGAAAAAGGTCCGCACAAGTTCCCCAAGCAGTTATTACCTCCCCCGTCGATGCCAAGAGGGGAGGGACGGCAATTGAACTTTTCGTCGCCGGAGTCCGGGGGCTGGGAAATCGAGTCGCGGCGGCAACTAAACGACGGTAAGACCAAGGCAAACTAAGACTTGCGATTCACCTCGCCGCTGGTCTGTTTGGTTTGTTGATCTCGACTGTCATGGGAGTGCCTCAGTTGTGTTTTGGTCAGTGCCCTCGGTGTCTTTGGGGTGAGAGGGTTCCCTCTCATCGCCGACGCAGGCGGACTTTCAGGTAGAACTCCACATCGGCGCGGGGGGAGTCGCCGCGCTCAAGGGCGTCGGCCAGGGCCGTGGGATTGTTCGCATATTGCGACGGCAGTCCCGGCACCTGAGGTCCTTTGTAGCCCAGCAGAACAAGAACGGGTATTCCTCCCGCTCCGGTGTCAGCCGCAAGGGATGGTTTCCAAGCCGGACCTCGGCTCTACCCCAAGTTGGACCCAAGGCCGCGAAGGGTCATCAATCCAGTTGCCCGAGATCGTTGATCCACCATCAAACTCCATTCGCACATCCCAGCGCAGATTGCCCTTGGCGTCGGGATTGAGTGCTTCTCCCTTCTGAAGGCGCAGCTCGAAGACGCCGTCACTTGGCAAGACACCGGCTGCACCCAAATAGTTGTGCTTTGCCGGTTCCGGCTTTTTGATGTACAGCCGACTGAAGAACTCCACTTCATGACCCGCCGGCACTTTTACGTTATAGCGATAGACTTCCAGCCCCGGCGTGCGTTTTTCCACATCGGTGGGCGGCATCTCCTGCATTATCGCTACTGTGGTCGATTCTGTCCATCTGAACATTAGCGCGCCGGAGTACCCACGCTGGGAGAACGACCCGAACCCGGACTCCAGCCGAGCACGGTCCACGGTTAAGATCGACGTTCGCTTGGCGTGAGGTCAGGCTGACGATGCTCCAGGCGGCGTGAACTGTTTGGGCATCACACGTCGGGCAAGCGACGGGTCGCGATGGCTCACTGCAGGCCAACAGGGTAGCGTTTGACCATCGCGGGTCAGCGGGCTGGTCACCAACAGGTTGTTGAGGATAATCTTGTATCATCGGAGAGAATCCAAACTTTGGTGATGCCGATGGAAAGACTCAGTACTTCCAAGTGTGATGCCTCGTAATAGGAATTCATAACATCATATGGGCATTGGGCGTTGGGCCTCAATGGCGTCCCAGGGTAACAACAGCGCCTCCACCAGCTGTTGAATCCAGGACAGCATCATGCGGAACGGCAATTGGTTCAGGTCGATCCGCCGCCCGCCCCGCCGGGGGTGCGCCAGCACCTCCCAGTGCAACCACACCCACACGTTCCGCAGGAGCAGCGCCACCCCCACGTAGAACAGCCGCAACAGCGGCTCGCGCGTGCAGGTTCGGATGCGCGCCTCCCGCAGCTGGCGGTAGGTCGTCTCGATCCCGAAGCGCAGCCGGTAGGTCTCGTACACCCATTGCCCGCTCGACGGCGACAGGCCCCAGTACGCGTAGACCAAGGTCTGCCGTCCATGCCGCTGCCACTGCCCCCGGTAGTTGCGGCACTTCACGCAGAGCGACACCGTCGCTTTGCGCCCGTCGCTGGCCGTCAGCGTGTAGCGCCCCCAGCCACTGCGCTGGCGCAGGTGGAAGACTCGGGTGCCGCTGGGCCCCTTGGGGTGGTCGGCCCTGCGGCCCTTGCAGGGCGCCGGCATGAGGAATGGGCAGCGCGCGGCTTGGAGGTAGCGGATGACGCTGACCTGGTAGAAGCCCCGGTCCAGCAGCAGCTAACGCGGTCGGACGCCGGCCTTGGCAGCCTGACGCAGCAGTTCCTGGACCACCTCGGCCAGGTCGTCGCCCGGGCGGACGTAGACCAGGGCCACGGTAAAGCGCTGGCCCTTGCGGATGACGTAGGCGGTGGCGTAAGCGTGGAAGTGACTGGTGCCGTCCTGGGCTTGGCTCCGGTAAATCTCGCTGGGGTCGTCCAGGGGCTCGCCATGGTAAGGCAGCAGAGTCAAGTCGATGGCCAATGGCTGCCGGCGGCGACGCAAGGCTTTGGGGAGATCGCCTTGCAGGACGCGGTTGATGCGGCGCTGCAGTTCGTGGGTCGCGGGGAGGGTGGCGCGCAGGGCGGTGCGGACGGCCGTATCGGAGGGGGCCCGGGAGAGGGAGGCGCAGGCGGCGGCCAGGGAGGTGAGGCGTGCGGCGGCGTAGAAGAGGAGCGTCAGCAAGGTGAGGGCCGTGCACTTGGGTCCGTGGTCCTTGAGGCGCAGGTGTTTTGGGCACAGTTGGGCGGCGTGGGGGTGAAGGGCGCGGGACGTGATGGTATACTGCTGACGGCGCATGGTCTCCTCCCGGAATGGACTTGGTGGTACAAGTCATTCTAGGGAGGAGGCTTGCGTCCATCCGTCAGTTCCTCAACATCTAAGGCTCACACTTGGAACTACTGAGACTGGCGACCAATGTCGTCATACCCGTATTCGGTGACCATGCCATTCGGACTAGTTCGAGACTCGATGGTACCGTCCGGCCGGTAATTGACCTTGAGCGTGCCGTCCGAAGTTCGCCACTCAGTCAACCGACCGCCTGCGTCGAAGACCCGCTCATGTCGGCCCATGTGCGGCGAATCAAAGCCAGTCCAGTTGGAGAAGTGCCCGTACTCGTAGGTGATGGTGCCGAGTTCTGGATGGGTCTCGCTAGAGACCCGGCCCCTCTCGTCGTACAGGGTCTCGATCGTTATCCCATTCATCGTGATCCCAGTAATCCGGCCATTCGCGTCATGCGAGAAGAGTGTGACCTCGCCGTTGGGATCGGTCATCTGGGTCAACTGGCCGTCGGTACCGTACTGATAATTACTCGTTCCGTTCGCCGTTGTTTCGGACGTGATCCGGCTGTACTCGTCGTACGTCGCCGAGTAGATCTGATCCCCCATGGGGTCCGTCTCGGACGTCAGATTCCCGCGTGTGTCGTAGTCGAAGATCTTCACCCCGCCGTCGGGGCCGATCACCGCCGTCACCTGGGCGAATCGGTTGTAGAGATACTCGGTAGTGAAGTCGCTCGGCCTGGCCCCGGGGTTATGGGGACGAGTAACCGAGGTCCGGTTCCTCTGCGCGTCGTAAGTAAACGTTGTAACATTCCCAAGGGGGTCCGTCGCGGACAACAAGTTGTCATTGTCATCGTAGGTAAACCGGTCGATCAGTGTACTCCCGTTCGACCGGTATCGGATGAACTCGGTAACGTTGCCCCGCTCGTCGGACACCACGGCCGTCACCCGCCCGAGCGGGTCCGTTATCGTCTGAAGTCTCTGCCCCAGGTCATAGGTGACCCGGATCGGCTGGCCGTTCACGATCAAGGTCTTCAACCGCCCATCCTCCCCGTATTCGACCGACCGGACGATCCGGCCGAGTGGATCAATGACGGTCTCCAGGTAGTGCGGGTGGGCGCCGGACTGGCCGGTCACCCGGGCGGTGTTGTACCTGAACTGGGTTTGGAAATCCATCTGGTCAATTACCGCCACTAGGTCGCCGTACCCGTCGTACTGATACCGGATCACGTTCCCTAACGGATCAATGATGCGCTCAATCCACCCGCGAAAGTCGCGCTCGAATTTCACCTCGACGCCGCGGTTGCTCTTGATCCCGCCCCAGGTGTAGGTCAACTCATTGCCGCGCCGGTCCCGCACAGCGTAGAACTTGCCGAACGTCTCCGGCTCCCGCGGGTCGGCCCACAGGTCGTACTCGGTGCCGTACGGGTCGATGAGGGTGAAGAGCCGGCCAAACCAGCGGCTCCCCGGATGGTAAGGGTGCATCAGGCCGTCCAGGCCG
>DATLYH010000037.1:0-23379 GCA_035575035.1 Gemmataceae bacterium | reverse complement strand
CTGGCCAGGCGAAGATCGCGAAAGTCGATGCCGTCGAGGGTGAGGCGTCCTTGCCAAGGGTCGAAAAGGCGGCCCAGGAGGGCGGCCAGGGTGCTTTTGCCGGCGCCGCTGACGCCGACCAGGGCGACGATGTGGCCGGGGGGGAGTTCCAGGCTGACCTGCTGGAGCACGGGCCGGCCCGGCTCGTAGCCGAAGGTGACCTCTTCCAGGCGGACATGGCCGCGGGCGGAGCGGAGCGTCAGGGCACCGGGACGGTCGCTTACTTCCGGCACCGCTTCCAGCACCTCATGCACCCGGTCCACGCTGGCGCCGATCTCCTGGAGCGCCGCATGGATGCCGGTGAACGCCTTCAGCTGTGTCTGGAGCGATCCCAGGTAAGCGAGGAACACCAGGAGACTGCCAACGGTCAGCTCACCCCGCAGGACCTGCCGCGCGCCGAACCAGAGGACGAGTCCGGTCCCCAGTGTGACGATCAGGCCGGAGGCCAATTCCGAAAGACCGCCCACCAGGGTGCTTCGCTGTTGCGCCCGCACGGCCGCTTCGGTGAATTGCCGGAGGCGGTTCTGCTCGTGCTCCTCGCGGGCAAAGGCCTGGACCACGGGGATGCCGCTGAGCGTCTGCTGGACGTGGGACTGAATGCGGCTTTCGATCTCCCGGCGCGCCCGGGCCGCGGCGCGGATCGGCCGACCCAGCAGCAGGGACGAACCGGTCAGAAACGGTGCGACTGCCAGCGCCAGCAGCGTCAGGTTCGGGTCCATGCGCGCCATCAACACCACCATTCCGATCAGGGTGATCAGGGCATGTCCGGGGGCGAAAAGCAGTGTGTCCACCAGTTTGTAGACACACCAGCTGTCGCCGGTGATCCGGCTCATCGAGTCGCCGACCGAGTTTCGACGGTGGAACAGCAGCGAACGGCGCAGCAGTCGGGCGAACAAGTCGGCGGCCAGCCGGTAGACCATTCCCTGACCCACCCGGAGCCAGGCGCGGGTGAGGAGGACGTCCATCAGACTGCCGACCCCGAAGATCGCCAGCCCGGCCCCCGCGACCCAGGCGATGAGCCCGCCCGCCGTGCCGCCTCCCGGTAGGACTTGGACAACCCGGGCGATCGACTCCGGCATCGGCTCCTGACCGAGCACCTGATCGACGAGGACCTTCATCGGCCAAGGGGTCAGCAGGTCAAAGGCGCTGCTGAGCAGGGTCACCCCGACGATGAACGCCCACCCTTTCCAGTCGGCGAGCGCGTAGCGGAGCAGCCGTCCGTACCCCTTCAGCCCGGCCCCGGCTTGCCGTAGCTGCCGCCTCATCGCTTGCCCCTCCGAAGAGCCGGCCCACAGGGCAACAGGTCCATGCTTCGTGCCAGGCCGTCGAAGGCGGCCACGACTCGCGCCGCCAGGACCGACCCACGCCACCAAGCCCCCAGAAGCAGCGCCGCCAGCACCCCGGCCCCCACAGCGGCGGATGGAACATGCAGGCCGGCGGCCGCAACCGCGCCGGCACCGGCGCCCAGGATGCTGACGGCCTGGGCAAACCGGGTCAGCCGCAGCCGGTAGCGCACCCGGATCAGGCGCTTGCCGCCGCCGTGATCTTCCTGGGCCGTGCAGACCCGCACCAGCGTCCAGGGGTGAAGGGGGATCTCCAGGTCCCAATCCGACCAACCCGAATCGATGGTGGCCCCCAGGCGGTGCTCGTGCAGATAGGCAACGCACAAGGCCAGCAGCTCCGTCCGCTCGGCCCCCTGCTCGCTCCAGTAGGCGACCGAGCAGCTGCCGGTCAGCGGCAGCCGCCTGCCCTGGCCTTCCGGGAGCACGGTGGCCAGTACCGGGGAACCGCGGCCAAAGAACCGGGTCCGGAAGCGCTGCCACGAGCGGACCAGCGGCTGGGCATAGCAGAGGGCCGCGATCACCAAACGAGAAGCGAACCCGCGGTGCCGGGGGGCGAGAGGAGCCTGGGCGGCCTACAAGGCAGCGACTGCCAGCGACAAGCCGAGCATGACCGCCACGGCTAGCCAGGCAGGCGGCCAGAAGAGACCCGCCAGGCCGGCCAGCGCGGCGGCCAGGTGCCATTCCAGGGTGCTCGGCAGCATCGCCCAGTGGGCCGGGCCTGGCTGATAGAGACACTGAAACAGGCCGGTGCCGAAGGTGCCGCGGTAGATGATCGGCCGGCCCAGATGCAGGCCCCGCAGCGAGGCGCCGTACAGCACGCCACGCCACTTGCCGTCGCCGCGGCCATTGAACTTGTCGGGGTGCTTGAACTGCAACAGCGCCTCGGCCTCGCCATAGCCGGCCTGCTGCCGGAGGTAGGCCCGCGGGCTCTGACGGCGGTGATGCCAGACGAAGGCCCCGGGGGCGAAGGTGATCCAGTAGCCGGCCTGCTGCAGCCGCCAACAGACATCCACGTCGTCGCCCGCCTTGCGGTACTGCGGGTCGAAGCCGTTGATCGCCTCCAGAGCCTCACGGCGGAAGGCCATGTTACAACCGGGGACGTGCTCGGCCACCTGGTCGCTTTCCAACACGTGCGTCGGTTGGCCCGGAGCAGCCGCCACGCACGCGGCCAGCCAGCCGTCTTCAGGACTCAGGTTCGGCCCGCCCACCGCTGCCGCGCCGCTGTGCGCCAGTTGGGCGATCAGGTGGGTCAGCCAGTCGGCATCGGCGAAGCAGTCCGAGTCGGTGTAGGCGATGACGGCGCCCGTGGCCGCTCGAAGCCCCGCGTTCCGCGCCGCGCCCAGCCCCCGGTTAGATTGACGGATGGTGCGGACGGTCGGGAAGCGCTCCAGGATGGCAGGAGTGTCATCGGTCGAGCCGTCGTCCACCACGATCACCTCATAATCGGGGTAATCGAGGGTCAGCAACGACTGAAGGCATTGCGCCAGGGTCCGGCCGCCGTTGTACGAGCAGACCACCACCGACACGCGCGGTGCCCACGACAGCAGGGCGGCAGGGGAGCGGTCGAAGACCTCGCGGAGGGCGTGGTACGCGGCCTTGGGCAGCCGATCGGCATGGGTAATGCCAAAGGCCCAGTCGGTGATAGGGTGGCCGCCGGTGTACCAGTCGTCGGTCCAGGCGAAGACGAAGGCCCCGGCCAGGCCGACAAGCAGGGCCTCGCGCAGGTGGCCGGCCAGGAACTCGGCCTGCTCCAACTCGCCGTGCCGCCGCGTGTCCATGCCCAGCTCCCCCAGCAGCAGCGGCCGGTCGCCGACCAGGTTCTGCAACCGGAAGAGATAGCGCCGGAATGTCTCGCGGTCATGCAGGTAGACGTTGAACGTCACGAAATCAAGGAAGGACAGGTCAAGGTACTCGGTGGGCGGGTAGCTGGCATAGGTGACCAGACGGTCCGGGTCCGCATCCCGGGCCGCGGCCGCCAGGTCGGCCAGGAACCGCTCCACGCGGCGGGCGCCGTACCAGCGGACGATGCCGGGCGGGATTTCGTTGCCGATGCTGTGGGCCAGGATGCAGGGGTGGCGCCGGCCGCTCCGGACCGCTTGGCGGATGGTCTGCCTCACCTCGCCTCGGACCCGGCCGTCTTCAAGGAAACAGAGGTGCTTGGGCCACGGCACATCTACCAGGACGGCCATCCCCTCCTCGTCGGCCAGGGCGAGGAGCCACTCGGGGGGGACGTGGTAAGTGCGGATGGCGTTGATGCCGATGGCCCGCATTCGGCCCAGGTCCGCGCGGACCCGGTCGGGCGCGGGGAATGGCTCGCCGCGCTCGCTGGGAGCGAACGGGCCGTAGGTGACCCCCCGGATGCGCAGCCGCCGCCCACCCCGGCTGAAGAACTTCCCATCCACCTGCACGCGGCTCAGGCATCTCCCCCCTGTCCCGTTCCTGCTCAGCCCCGGCTCCATCCAGCTGACCGACTCATTCGCTAGGGCCATGTCTATTCTTCCCGTGATCTCCGGTTTCACAATGGGAGGGCACCGACGGTTCCAGGAGCGCGGCATTGACCGGCACCCGGGGGCATTCTTATGGGCTAGAGGTCATCGGCGTTGATCGGCTGGCCGTCGCTTCGGTCCCCGAGGTACTGGAAAATGATTGGGCTGATTGAGTATGAGATCGGCCGCACCGACCCGTCGGCGAAGACGGCGTTGAACCGGTCGGGATGCGACGCGCCGAAGTGTCTCTCGCCGTCACTCGTCGGGCCGTTGTAGTCGGGCAGCGGCGGCAGTTCGGTTTGGCGGATAACGTCGGGGTCCCAGCCGCTGGCATAGCCGGTGTCGTCATCTTTCTGCACCTGCCCGAGGAAGCGCAGGTTGAGGCGCTTCTCGCCGACGAGCAGCGTGTTCGCCGTGCCGTCGGTGATGTCGGCGATGCGGGTGGGGATGTACTGGCGCACCACGCCGGTCAGCTCCCAGTTACTGGCGGCGTAATCGCACAGGGCGCAGACGGCAGCCTGGTCGTTGAAATAGCCGGGGAACTGGAAGACGACTGTCTGAGGGGCCCGGCGGGAGGGGCAGAAGAACAGCTTGTTCGGCGTGCCCACGGCGATGCGGATGCGGTCGGCGTTGCTGGCAGCACCGCCGCCGCGCCAAACATTCTCCGCCTCGATGTAGGGCAGAATCTGGAAGCCCCAGCCGGCCTCTTGCTTTTCCCCGACGGCGGGTTGGCCGTTGATGTAGGTTGGGGTGGACCACCACTCATGGCCGCCCGTGGGGAAGAAGCCCAGCTGCGTGTGATGGTGGTGAAACGCCACGCCGATCTGCCGGAGGTTGTTCTGACAGCTCACGCGGTTGGCCGCCTCGCGCACCTTCTGCACGGCGGGGAGCAAGAGCGCGAGCAGAACGCCGATAAGGGCGATTACCACCAGCAACTCGATCAAGGTGAAGCCGCGTCGGCTGAGGGGGAGGTGCCCAGAGTGGCTCATGGTATCACTCCTTGATTGCGGGGCGGCTCCCGGCGCGCCCGCGGAAGGCCCGGCCGGGACGTCCGCGGCGTGTCCCGCGAGTCGGTACGGCGAATCAGTAAGGAGCTTGTCTTCTTTGACAGGCTCCGACCCAGGGCGAACTCCCGGTCAGGGACCAGGAGCGTTTGGATGGGGGAGAGGAGGCGAAGCGACCGCGGGGGAATGGGCCGGTGGATCCCTCAGCGCCTCGACCGGCCGGCTCACGCCGGCCGCTCGCCCGAACCGGCCGGCTCACGCCGGCCGCTTATAGGATCGCCACGCGCGGGATACTCGGCCGGTGACGCACACGCGGTTCGGGTACCTGCTCCTTCCGGCAGCCGAACTCGGACAGTTGGTAGCCGAACGCGCTTGAGTTCGGCCTGCTCGAACAGCAGCTGCCCGGAACTTGGGCAAGTGCTAGCGAGTCCAGCCCCAGCTGCCGGGTCAGAACGGGCACCCCAGCGGCCCTTCCACGTATGGAGAAGGATAGATGGTTCGGCAGCGAATGTCCACGATTTTCTCAGTTGCTACAGCGTGCGGCAAAAGCTGGTCTACGATCTCTACTACGTCTGCTGCACCGAGCCGCTGCTCGACCTGCAAATCTTGCTCGGCACCGTCTGTGACCTGGGGGGCATCCCGGTTGTCGTGCCGGCGGAGCTTTCCTGAGCCCGTTCCTTTCTCCGTCCGCCCCTACCCCGCCGGGCTGGGATCGGTTATCATCGCCGCTGCCGGTTCGGGTCGAACCAGGGCTTCCCCCGCCAATCGGTCTTCACGGAGCGGGCAGCGGGCCTGCCGTGTCCGCGTGGGGAGGCCGGTCCTGCGCCGACGATGGGAGAACCGCCGTCATGTTCACGCTGTCCACTCTCGTCCTGCTTGCCCTTGCCGCCGCCGAACCCGTCGAGGCCGATGTCGTCATCCGCGAGGTCCTGCTGTACGACGGCAGCGGCCAGCCCGGCCGAAAGGGCGACCTCGCCCTCCGCGGCGAGCGTATCGTGGCCATCGGCTCCTTCGCGGTTGCCGGCCGGCCGCGCGTCATCGACGGCCGCGGCCTGATCGCCGCGCCTGGCTTCATCGACCTGCACACGCACAGCGACGCAGCCCTGACCGGCAAGGCCACCCGGGCCAACCTCAATTACCTGATGCAGGGCGTGACCACCATCGTCACCGGCAACTGCGGCGGCGGCCCGGTTGACGTGGCCGACTACTTCAAGCGGATGGAAACAGGCGGCGTCGGCAGCAATGTTATCCACCAGGTGCCGCACAACGCCGTCCGCTCACGTGTCATGGGCAACGCCAACCGTCCCCCTACCGAGGACGAGCTGAAGAAGATGGAGGCGCTGGTTGATCGGGGCATGAGGGACGGTGCCTGGGGCCTGTCCACCGGCTTGATCTACAA
Organism: Gemmataceae bacterium; assembly: GCA_035575035.1. Lineage (GTDB taxonomy): Bacteria > Planctomycetota > Planctomycetia > Gemmatales > Gemmataceae > DATLYH01. The sequence goes on along the minus strand of DATLYH010000037.1, from coordinate 17,108 downwards.
CCCCGGCACCTATGCCAAGACCGACGAGCTGATCGCGCTGGCGAAGGTGGTGGCCCGGCACGGCGGCCACTACGCCAGCCACATCCGCGATGAGGGGACCGGCCTGCTGGCAGCCATCGACGAGGCCCTGACCATCGGCCGAGAGGCAAAGGTCCCGGTGCATATCTCCCACATGAAGGCATCGGGGCGGCGAGTCTGGGGCAAGGCGGCCGATGCCGTCGCCCTGATCGAGAAGGCGCGGCAGCAAGGGCAAGAGGTGACGGCCGACCAGTACCCCTACACCGCCAGCAGCACCTCGCTGCGGGCGACCGTGGTGCCGCCGCTGTTCCGCGAGGGGACCGAGAAGGACTTCCTGGCCCGCCTCGACGACCCCGAGCAGGGCCCGCGCCTCCGCAAGGCCATCGCGGAGCGGCTGGAGGGGCACGACGGCGGCAAGAGCCTGCGCATCGCCCGCTACGCGCCCCGGCCCGCCTGGCAGGGCAAGAGCCTCGACGCCATCGCCGCCGAGGAGAAGCGGCCGGTCCTTGACATCGTGTTGGAGATCGAGCGCCACGGCGGGGCCCAGATCGTCAACTTCGGCATGAGCGAGGAGGACGTGCGCTTGATCATGAAGCAGCCGTTCGTGGCCACTGCCAGTGACGGCTCCGCCCAGGTGCCGAGCAGCACGGTGCCGCACCCGCGCAGCTACGGCTGCTTCCCGCGCAAGATCGGCCGCTACGCCATCGAGGAGAAGGTGATCAGCCTGGAGCACGCCTTGCGCAGCGCCAGCGGCCTGCCCGCCGACATCCTGAAGCTGCCGGAGCGCGGCTACCTGAAGGCGGGCTATTACGCTGACGTGGTCGTCTTTGACCCCAAGACATTCCGCGACCAGGCGACCTACGACAAGCCGCACCAGTATGCCACGGGCGTGCGCTATCTGTTCGTCAACGGCAAGGCGGCAATCGACGAGGGGAAGTACACGGGGGTGTTGGCCGGCAAGGTACTGCGGCACAAAAGCACGGCCCGCTGAGCGGCTCATTTGCCCGCGCCCGGAGGTGGGCCGATCTGGTAGCCAATAGCTTTCAGCTCGGCAGCAAGGCGATTGCCGGCCGCCGTCGCCTTGGGAGAATCAACCTGGGCCTGGGCAATGGCGCTGTACCAGTAGCGTTGGCGATCGCGTGGCGGCAGGGCGGCCGGGTCGAGCCCCAGTTCGCGCACCACCTCCTTGTCCCAGCGGAGCTTCTTCAACAGCGCCGCCAATTCCCGCCAGGTGACACCGTTGCTGACCAAGGTGCCATCCGGCAGGCAGATGCGGCGGCCGATCACCACGTTGAGCAGGCCGAGAAAATTGCCCCGCGCGCGGTCGTTCTGCTTGATGTCTTCCAGGAACTCGCGGAGCCGATCCATCCTGCGACCCTGTACCAGTCAGGCAATCCTGGCCCGCCGGCAATTCTCGACGGCTGGCACTTCGCCGGTCCATGGTTTCAGCATCTCCCGCCCATGTTATCATCGCCGGACGGCCGGCTGGAATATAAAGTTTTCCTCACGACCTACCACCGCGTTTGGGATAGCGGGAGAAAATGCGCCGCTTCCCCCGGACGCGCCTCCGGCTCCCCTCAGGGTTGCAACGGTCCGCCTGAAAGCCCTTTCTGCCGGCCGGAACAACCGTTATCATGCCTCTTTCTAGACATTGCAGTCCAAGTCTGTCCCGGTGTCTGTCCATGACCAGCCGACGCGCCGCCCTTTGGGCCTTGGGCATCATCTTCGCCGCCAACTTCCTGAACTACCTGGACCGCCAATTGGTCAGCGCCCTGGAAAAACCGCTCGAGGAGGCGCTGGGGCTGGACGCCTTCGAGTTCGGGTTGCTCTGGACGCTCTTCACGCTCGGTTACATGCTCTGTGCCGTGCCCACCGGGTTCCTCGCCGACCGCACTAGCCGGACGCGGCTGTTTGGACTGTGCATCCTGATCTGGAGCGCCGCCACCATTGCCTCGGGCATGGCCCAATCGAAGGAGGTGCTCTATGTGGCCCGCGTCCTCATCGGCGTCGGCGAGGCGGGCTGCTTGATTATCGGCCCATCGCTCATCAGCGACCTGTTCACCAAGGAGGTGCGCGGACGGGCCTTGTCGGTCTTTTACCTCGGCATGCCGCTGGGCGGCACGACGGCCTTCATCCTCACGGCCGTGCTGTTTTACATCGACTGGAGGGAGGTGTACGAAGCGGCTGGCCTGCCGGCCGACCTGATCGACATCTACCTAGCGGCCCCGTGGCGGAACATGTTCTACCTGGCTGGCCTTCCTGGGCTGCTAGTGGCGGCGCTGATCGCGGCCATGCCCGACCCGCCGCGGGGCGCCAGCGAAGGGGCCCACCACGGTATGCATGGCGGGGGCCTCGGCCAGTACCTGCATCTCCTCCGGACGCCCACGCTGCTGCTGATTATCCTGGGTCAGGCGTTTTCGGTCGTCACCCTGATCCCATTGATTCACTTCGGCGTCAAGTTCTTCGAGGACGAGCGCGGTCTGGGCCCGCAGGAGGCTCGCCTCCTGGCGGTGGTCTTCCTGGTCGCGGGGGTCTGCGGCATGGTCGTCTCGGGCTTGCTCGGCGACCGGTTGGCCCAGCGGATGAAGGGGGCCTACGCGCTGCTGGCCGGGGTCTGCTTCCTGACGGGCTGGCCCTGCCTGTTGGCCGGTTTCCTCGTCCCGGACCGGGGGGTGTTCCTGCCCGCGCTGACGGCCGGCTGCTTCCTGATCTTCATGTGCATGCCTGCGGTCAATACCCAGATCGCCAACGTCGTCAGCCCAGCCCAGCGCGGCACTGCCTGGGCGCTGGCCGTCTTCATCCTCCACCTGCTGGGCGACACGCTCGCTCCGCCGGTCTTCGGCCTCGTCAGCGACCGGATTGGCCGGCAGACGGCGTTCACGGTGTTCTCGGGGGCGCTGATCTTCGCGGGGTTATGTTGCCTCGCCGCGGCCGCCACCGCCCCCCGGGACGCCGAGCGGGTGACCCGGCTCGCTCACGCGGGGGGCGAGCGGCCGGTGTGAGCCGGCCGGTTCGGGCGAGCCGGGCGAGCGGCCGGTGTGAGCCGGCCGGTTCGGGCGAGCGGCCGGCGCCGCGCTGCCCTGCAACATAACCACCTGCTCGCTAGAGGGCGATTTCATCGGCCCGGTCCCCTGGGATTGCCGGCGCCGGAATCAGGTCGCAGTAACAGAAGCGGTTATCGCGCAGGGTGCGCTCGCCAACCATGTACCCAACCGGCCGGGCGAAGCCGGGACCGTCGAAGACGAACGAGTGGAACTCGCCGTTCTCGCCGCATGGGTCGGCGCCGAGCGGCAGCCCGGCGAGCAGCGTCGTGTCGTAGAGACGGCCGGCAAAGTCCGGGGCCAGGACGTTCGTATCAACGCAGCAAAGCACGGCCCGGAAGCCCAGCGCCAGAAAATGGCGGGCCAGCGCGGCGGTGTCCCGGTGCCACAGGGGAAAGACCCCCCGCAACCCTGCGGTGAAGAGCCGCTCCTCCCGGTAGCGCCGCACCTCTTCAAGGAAGATGTCGCCGCAGATCACGGCCGAGACGCCGGCTTGCCGGTATCGCTCCAGGGCCGCCCGCATTCGGTGTTCGTAGTCGGCGTTGCCGCATGCCGACGGAATGACGACCTTCGCCACCGGGTAGCCCAGCGACTCGGCCTGCCGCTCCAGCAGGCTGGTCCGCACGCCGTGCATGCTGACCCGATCGTACCCTTCCGTCACGGTCGTGAGCAGGGCGACGATCTCGAAGTCGCCCCGCGCCTCCCAGAGGGCCAAGGCGCTGTCCTTGCCGCCGCTCCACGACACGATCGCTTTTGCGGTCACGGCCTACCGCCCCTCGTAAGGGATATTGTTATCGGCCAGGTAGCCGATCACCAGCCGGGCCCGCAGGGCGTTGGCTGCCGCACTCCATGACGGCGGACTGGGGAAGGGTACCTCGGTGCGGGCCTCCACGTGGCCATCCAGAAACGAAACGTTCGCCACCGGCCCCGTATGGCGGAAATGAGTCGTCGGCTGAGGAGACCCCACGACGGTGGCGAACGGGGCCGCGATCGAGTACGACTCCTGGGCCGAGGGCGGATTGGTCCAGCTGGCAATCAGGGCCGAGTCGGAAAAGACAAACGTGTTCGACGTCGCCGGGAAGTCCATCATTTTCTTCACCCGGTAAATCGGGGTGGTGAAGTTAGGGGCCACCCAGTAGGTCGTACCCAGCTCCCGGTTGTAGCCGTAGCCTCCTGTCTGGCCGGCGAAGATGCCCTTGACCTGCTCGGGGACCAACGAGGGGCAGCGGATTATCTTGTTGTTGTTCTCGTAATAGGGGGTCAGAACGCCTCGGGTCGGATCAACCTGGTTGGACGGGTCCACCAGGCCGAACCAGTAGGTGGTGGAGTACGGCCAGATGGAAGGGTTCGGTACAGTGAAGGCCGGCGGCAACACGCGGCAAGCGCTTTCGTAGTTGTGCACGGCCAGGGTCAGCTGCTTGAGGTTGTTGGCGCACTGGGTGCGGGCGGCCGCCTCGCGGGCCTTTTGCACCGCGGGGAGCAGCAGGGCGATCAGCACCGCAATGATGGCGATTACCACTAACAGCTCAATCAACGTGAAGCCGAAGAGGCGCAGACGGGGAGACGGACGAGGAGTCATGGTGACGGTCCTTTCTGCCGGGCCGGGCAAAGGAGTCCGCTTCGGTCCTCCGGGAGGCATCGGCCCGTGCAGAGGGACTGCAACCATGCCTGCGCGGATGCTTGTGACCGAAGCACCGACACAGACTCGGCAGGCAGGTCTTCTGGCTTACGGCTCGTAACGGCCTCCGAACGGCCTTCCCGCTTTTAGGCAGTGGCCCAGATAGGTTCGGAGGCCTGGCCGATCACAGCGGCGGCCCCGCAACGGATTCGCACCGTTTTCCCTTTTCGCCCTCGCAGCCCGAACAGCAGCGAGGGCACCTGTCGAGTTACGATGAGGAAAGGTGTATCAGTCTACCTCGGGGATGTCCAGCCAAATCACTGGTTTTTCCAGCCTCGAACGGAAGAGCAACGCCGGCCATTCCTTGAAATGCGTCAGATGCTCAGCACCCGGTCGCGGGCTGCGATGTCCCAGCGCTCTGTCACCCGGCCCCCCTCGATGACGTAAGCCTGGCGGTGCAGGGCGCAGGTGGGGCAGATGTGCGTCGGCATGGCGTAGACCTCGTCCCCCGGTGTGAAGCGGTCGGCGGCCGGCGTTTCGACCACGAAATGCTCCTCGTTCTGCAATACCGGCTCGTAGTCGGGGACATTGAGCAACACGCAACGCTTGCCGGCCGGCGGGTCGCTGGCCACCGCCTTGTAACCGAGGTCGAGGGTGACGCGCCGCGGCGTCGGCCGGCTGATGACGCGCGTCAGCAGCAGCGCGGCCGGGGTGAAACCGGCCAGGTCGGCGAAGCGGGTGCCGTAGCCGTGGTCGTGCAGGAAGCAGGTGCCGGGGGCCAGCTCCAGCCCCGGCAGGTCGAGTTGGGCGTAGATCGGGAACGTCGGCGTCCCGCCGAGCACCAGCCGCGGCACCGGCAGCCCCTTCTTCTCCAGCACCCGGCGCATGTCGAGCACCGGCTCCAGCCCACTCAGGGCGGCCCGGCGGCGCTCCTCGGGGGCCTCCTGGTGATTATGACCATCGTAGACATGGATGCCGCCCGGCCGGACGCCCGGCAGCCGGTCGAGCAGTTCGTACAGCCCCACCGCCTTCTCGTCCGCCGCGATGCCGGTGCGATGCTGGCCGGTGTCAATGTCGATGAGCACGTCCACGGTCTGTCCCGCGGCGGCCATTGCCTCGGCCAGCGCCCGGACGGCGGCGGGATGGTCGGCCAGCACGGCGAAACGGCACTCGGGATAGGCCTGCGCCAGCCGGGCCATGCGGGCGCAGTTGGGGCCGACCAGGTGGTAGGCCAGGAGCACGTCGCGAACACCACAGCCGGCCAGCATCTCGGCCTCGGCCAGCGTGGCGCACTTGTGCCTGGTGATGCCGGCGTTCATCGCCAGGCGGGTGATCTCGCGTGTCTTGTGGGTCTTGACATGCGGCCGCAGCCGTGCCGGACTCCCCGCGATTGCGATAGCATGGGCGATGTTCCGGCGGATCAGGTCCTTGTAGAAGAGCAACGCCGGACTGAAGACGGCGGCCGTGTCATGGACAATGTAGATCGGGTTCATGGTGGTGATCCTCGGAGAAATGACGAATTCCTCATGACGAATGACGAAAGAATGACGAAGCCCGAAGGACGAATGACGAAGAAACAGGCGCGCGGGAGACCGATCTCCCAAGGACCAATGACGAAGAAATGGGCTCTCGGGAGACGGAGCTCCCCCGGTGGAAGTTCCCCCTGCGAAACCACCGCCTCCCCGGCCGATATGCACTCCGTCCATCCGGTTGCGTCATTCGTGCTTCGTCCTTCGTCATTCTTTCGTCATTCGTGCTTCGTCATTCGTCCTTCTCACGCCGGGGCCTGGTGGCGCCAGGAATACATCCAGGTGCCCCTCGAACACGTGGTCGATCCGGCCGGTGGTCCGGCCCGAGCGCAGATCGCGGACGCGCGGCGCCGGGCCAAGGGTGTAGCGGCGCACGACCGGCGGCTGACCGCCTTCATTCGCCAGCGCCGCCCGGGCTGCCTCGACCCGGGCGCGGAGCAACGGCCGCAGCCGCTGGGCCGCCTCCGCCTTCGGCCCGTCCGTCCAGCTGCGCACCGCGATCATTGACGGCATGTGCAGGAGGTGCACTTCATATTTCGGTTTCGCCAGCAGCCGGCCGGCCGCCTCGCCGAGCGGGTGGACCTCCACATGTACCTCATCGCGGCTGAAGCCGGCGTCGCCCGCGGGGAGCCGGAAGACCTCGACGCGCACCACGTCGCGGTCCACGATCTTCCGCCGGCCGCCCTCCTTCTCGCTCCGGCCACGGCCGACCTGGTGCAGGCCGGCCTCCGCGGCCAGAAGCGCGTAGGCGCCGGCGCCCGAGACCTGTAGCGCCACCGCATCCTCGCATGGGCCGGCCCCCGGGCAGTCGGCCAGCACCTCGACCTCCAGCCCGCGCCGCCGGCATAGCCCCATGTACATCCGCGCCAGCCGGCCGACGGCGTTGAGTCCGGCCCCCTGAGAGGCCACCAGGGTCAACGTCACCAGGGCGTCGCCCAGGTCGCTCACTTGCCGGCAGCTCACCAGGAAGGCGACGTGCTCGGCCTGGCTCTCCAGACTGTCGAGCCGCTCCTCAAAGCGGGCCAGGTCGCGCTCGGGGCCGCGGTGCTGCCGGACCGACTCAGCCAGGTCGCGGGCCGCCTTCTCCAACGAATCAAGGCTCGCCAGCACCCCGTCGAGGCGGTAGACCTCCTCGTACACGGCGCGGGCCGTATCGCGGTTGTCCCAGAAGCCCGGCTGCGCCGAAACGGCCAGCAACTCGGAACGGCGCTGGGCCAGCGGCGCCGCCCGGTCGCGCAGCTCGGCCGCCCGCCCCACCAGCCGGTCGGCACGCTCGGCCAGGGGGATCGGCCGGGCTGGGGCCGCCGGGCCCTCGGCCTCCTCGGGCGGCTCGGGCGGCACCACCTCAACGTCCACCCGGTTGGAGCGGGCTACTAGCCGCAGCACCGAGCCGGACGGCACGTGGCCGGCCGCGATCCGCTGGGCCACTGGCAAGAGCACCAGCCGCTCCACCGTGCGCTTCAGCGGCCGGGCCCCGAAGGCGGGCGAGTAGCCCTCGCGCAGCAGCAGCGGGTAGACTCCCGGATCGACATCGATCACCAACCGCCGTCGGGCGATACCGCTCCGCTCCAACACCCGGGCGACCTCGCGGCGGGCGATCTTCTCGGCAGTCTCGGCGCCGAGGGCGCGGAAGTGGACGATCCGGTCGATGCGGTTGAGGAACTCCGGACGGAACCAGCGGCCCAGCTCGCGCATCACCGCGTCGCGGTCGGGGGCAGGCGGGGCGGCACGGCCGAAGCCGACCGGCGCTTCCTGGGCGATGCGTGAGCCGACGTTGGAGGTCAGGATGATGATGGTCCGTCGGAAGTCGGCGGTCCGCCCCTGGGCGTCGGTCAGCCGGCCGGCATCGAAGATTTGCAGGCAGAGGTCAAAAACGTTGTAGTTGGCCTTCTCGATCTCGTCGAACAGGAGCACGGCAAAGGGCCGCTCCCGCACCGCCGAGGTGAGCAAGCCTGGCTTGGTCGGCCAGCCGATCAGCCGCTCGTAGGAGTCGGGCGTGGCGAACTCGCTCATGTCGAGCCGAACCATGCGGCCGGGGTCGCCGAAGAGCAGTTCGGCCAGGGCGCGGGCCAACTCGGTTTTGCCGACACCGGTCGGGCCGATGAACAGCAGCACGCCGAACGGTTTGCCCGGGTCGGTTAACCCTGCCTTGACCAGCGTCACCAGGTCCACCACGGTATCGACCGCCTCGGGCTGCCCCATTACCCGCGCCTCGAAGAACGCCCGCACCTGTGCCCGGTCGAGCGGCACGCTGTCGTCGAGGAAGTTGACCGGGATGCCGGTGGAGGTGGAAAGTGTCTGCAGGATGTCGCGCTCGGTCACCGGGCCGGCACCTGGGGTGCGGGCGCCGAGGACGCGGCGGAGCAGGCCGACGGCCCGGCCGGGCTGTTCAGTGCCGGTCAGGTAGTAATCGGCCAGCTCCGTCAGCCGGTCGAGCACTGCGTCGGACACGTCGGCGGCCGCCTCGTCGCGGACCTTTTGGAGGATGGACCGGGTCTGGGGAGCGTCGGCCGGCCGCAGCTCGACGGCGTGGAACAGGCGGCGGAGCGACGCAACCGCTCCCAGGCCGGTGCGGAAGGCGTCAGGGGTGCTCTCCCCCAGAATGGTGATATCGCCGCGCTCGATGTACGGCGCCAGCATGGTGGCCACGTTCAGGTCGCTCTTGGAGTGCGGCCCGACGCCGGACAGCTCCTGCAGGTTAGGCACATAGAGAATGACCCGGCGCGGGTGGCGGATGGCCTGGACGAGGTTGCGGACCTTGGTCTCCCACTCGCCGAGGTAGACGGTGCCGGTGAGGAAGTCGGCCGGCCCGACGCGGAGGATATGCCACGGCCCCGACGGGTCGCGGAGCAGCCGGTGGGCCAACTCGTAGACCACGGCGGTCTTGCCGGTGCCGGGCTCGCCTAGGAGCACCGCCGCCCGCGGGGCGTCGCCGGCGAGCACCGCCCGGATCGCCTCGCAGGCCTCCTCGACATGGTAGGCACGCGGCAGCCGCCCCGCCTCGGCCTCCGGCGTCAATAGTGTGCCGAAGGTGGCGAGTTGCTCGATGTCAACGTCCCGGCTGAGGCGCTCCTCCAACCAGGCGGCCAACAGCGGATACTGGCCCGCCTGGAACCCAGCCACGCGCCTCTGCGCTTCCTGTAGAAGGGTGGGCTGCGGTCGGGACAGGTCGGCGGGATAGCCGCCCAGCGCGGCCAGGTGTTTCTCAATGGACGAAGCGCAGGCGCGCTGCACGTCGGCGTCGGGGTCCTCGGCCAGGCGGGCGACCAGGGCAGGCAGAACGTGGCGCGACGCGGCGCTGGCCAGGGCATAGGCGATGTTCTGGCGGACCAGCCAGTATTCATCTTCACCCAGGCGGATGACCAGGGTGCCGTGCAGCGCCGGCCGCCAGCGCGCCGCCTCGACCGCCCGCTTGCGGACGTCGCGCTCCTCGTCGTAAAGCAGCCGCTCCACCACCCGGTCGAGCGGCCAGCGCGGGTTGTCCTTGAGGGCGTCGGCCAGGGCGGCGCGGACCGACTCGGACGGATCATCCGCCAGAGCGGCAAGGGCGTCGATCAGCTCGGGCTCGGTCCGCCCCTGGGCGCCGAGGACGGCCGCCCGGCGCAGCACGGCCTCTGGGGAGCGGGCCAGCGCGACCAGGTCGGCCACGGCCGTCCTGCCCGGCGCTTGCAAGGCGAAGACCAGTTCCCAAAATGCCTCCGATTCCCCCGATCGGGCCTGTTCGATCAGTTGTTGAAGGTCGCTCTCCACCGGCGGTGTCTGCTCGAATGGTTTGGGATGATACGGGACGTTCCGTATCTTATCCGGGCCGATCCGTTGCTGCCATGTTGTTCGGATGGGGGCCTCGACGCCGCTCGCCGCGCCGGCCGACAGGCGCTTTGCAAACGGCAACGACGGTGCGGTAAGATGAAGGTGTCGCGCCCAGGGCCTGACAACCTGTTACATCGCGTTTGCGAGGGACGAATCGTGCATCGGATCGTAACGGCTCTGTCGCTCCTCCTTGCTGTCGGGGCGGTCGTTGCCGTGGCGGAAGTGCGAGCGGCGGACAAGGACACCGCCAAGGCCGCCGCCACGCGGAAGAAACTCAAGCAAAAGGTGACGGTCAACTGGAAGGACACCCGGCTGGCGGATATCGTCGAGGACATCAAGGAGATGGTCCCCGGCGTCAGCGTCCGGCTTGACAACAAGGGGGGCGTCTCGAACAACCGCAAGGTCACTTACGCCGCCAAGGACAAGCCGCTGGAGGAGGTGCTTAATGAGCTGTGCGCCAAGGAAGGACTCGGCTGGTACGTCATCTCCAAGGAGAAGGACGCTTACGACGGCACTATCTGGTTGAAGATCGGCAAGGAGCGCGGCTACCCCGAGGGCCAGGAGCCCGGAAAGAAATAGTTCCTTAACCGTTTCGCCGCGGGACGGAGTGCTCTGGGTCGAGCGCTTCATGCCGCGGCGAAACCGTCACGCAGGTCATGCCCCGGCGACCCCTGTTGCAACCGGAGTTGGCCGACGAGAGCGGCCTGGTCGGCATCGGCGGCGACCTCAGCCCACAGTGGCTGCTGGAGGCCTACCGCCGCGGCATCTTCCCCTGGTACGACGAGACCCTGCCCATCCTCTGGTGGTCGCCCGACCCACGGGCCATCTTCGAGCTGGACGGCCTGCATGTTTCGCGGCGGCTGCGGCGCACCATCCGCTCCGGCAAATTCACCTTGACGGTCAACCAGGACTTCGCCGGTGTTATCCGCGGCTGTGCCGACCGCCCCGGCGAGAGCACCTGGCTCACCCCGGAGATGATCGCCGCCTACGAGGCGCTGCACCAGCTGGGCCACGCGCACAGCGTCGAGGCCTGGCACAACGGGATGCTGGCAGGCGGCATTTATGGCGTGGCCATCGGGGCGTTCTTCGCCGGCGAGTCGATGTTCACCCGCGTGCGCGACGCTTCCAAGGTGGCGCTGGTTTATTTGGTGGAACGGCTGCGGCAGCGCGGCTTTCAGCTGTTCGACATCCAGTTCCGGACCGAGCACACGGCCCGCCTCGGGGCAATCGAGATTCCCCGCGCGGAATACCTCCGCCGCTTGCGCCGGGCCATCGCCTGTCCGGTCAGTTTTGTGTAGCATGGCCGCAGCGCTGTTGCTTACCGCGTCAGGCTTGCGTTGAAACGGCGGCTCAGCGCACCCGGAGGACCCAGCTTTCCGCCAACTCCTTCAGGTTCAGCTCGCCGTTGCTGTTGGCTGCGGCAAAATAGTGTTGCTCCAGCAGTTGGATGGTCTGCTCCAATTCCTCGCGCTGCGCCTCATTCAGCCGTCCGTCCTGCTGGATGCGCCGCAAGAGGCCGGTCACGGTGAACGGCGTGATCTTCTCGGGGAGCCGCAGGCCGCCCTCGTCTCGCGGCCGGGACTTCAGCAGCAGGCGGACAGCGACGGCGAGAAACGCCACGCCCAGCACCGCGCCGGGGACGGCCCACCAGAGCCACGCCCAGCTGCGGCGAGCGTACTCGCGCTCCAGCGACACCTCCTCGCTTGCCGGGACAAGGTCGGCATCCTGGTAGCGCTGGTAGACCATCTCTGTCCCCTCTGCCACCGCATTGCCGAAGCGAAACGACTTCGGCGGAGGCTGCCCCGGCCGGGCCCGGAGCGTGATCAGCCAGGTGCGCTCCGAGACGACCGCGGTCGGGTCACTGTCGGGGTCGAACTTGGCGACCGAAACGCCCTGGTCCTTCGTCTCGACGACCTCGAACCCTTCCGGGTCGAGCTTCAGGACCTGGCCGAGTTCGCCGACCAAACCCAAGCCGGTCGCCTTGACCTCCAGCACCAGCTTGCCCTGGTCCGCCTGCCGCTCGTCGAGGATCTGGGTGACCTGGAGCTTGCGCAAGGGGCGCGGCGGGACCTTGGCAACTGCCGCGTCGATCGGCACGGCCGGCGATGAGATCGGGAGGACGACGTAACCGGAAGTATCGAGGAAGTCGAGGTCGATCCGCAGCGGCGGGACCCGGTCCACCTGCGGCCCGCGTGCCTTCAGGAGGAGGTAGGCATACGGCGTCACCCGCCAGCCGTACTCCGACGTCGCCCGGGAGTTGACGTTCTCGGACTGGAAGGTCACCGAGAGGACGTCGAAATGTTCCTTGAGGGCCTCGGTGGCGGCGGCCTGAAACTTGTCGCGGTAGTCGGCCGTCGGCCGGCCGTAGTTGTAGGCGAAGTACATGCTGTTCTGGTTTTGCAGGTAGCGGCCGAAGCCCCCCGACTCGCGCTCGATCTCGCGGGTGTGCCGCAGGTTGACGAAGACGCCGAACGGCTCCTGGCCGACGGCGGCGTCGCCGTCGAGCACCGCCTCCAGCTTGATCTCGGTCACCAGGTCCTTGTAATAGTCATAAACCTTGCGGGCCTCATACGCCTGCTTGTGGTCGCCGACGATCTCGAAGCCGGAGCGGAGGTAGCGGAACTTGGCCTCCGGCTTGACGGCGCTGAGGCGTGTGAACAGGGTGTTGGCGAACTTGCCGAGGTGGCGCTCGGCTGCTTCGCCGGGCAGGCCGAGGAGCGCCGCCCGGATCAGGGGAGGCTGGCGGAGGTCGGGCAACTTCTCTTCGTTGATGTGTTGCAAGTCGCAGGCCCCCAGGCTGGCGTAGAACCATTGCTCGTAGACCCGGGTGGATTGTTCCTCCTCGGGAAGCTCAGCCACCTTGGCGGCGTAGAGGCGGGCTGCCTTCTGGAATTCGGCCAGGGCCTGGTCGCGCTTGGCGGAGAAGTCGGTGCTCTTGGCCAGCTCCTGACGGTAGTTGATCTCGTCGTGCATCAGGGCGGCCCGGGCCAGGTGCAACGACCAGTCGTCGGGGAACTTGGCCAGGCCGTCCTCGACAACGGCGCGGGCAACCTGGTAGCCGCGCAGCACCTCGACCTGGATGTCCTTCGGCTTGCGGTTGGTCTTCTTGTCGTTCTGCACGGCCGGCTGCCGCCAGACCCCCGCCAGGTTCTCGCGCATCTGCTGTGCCAGGCCGGCCAGGGTCCGGGGCTTGAGGCCGCCGATCGGGCCGAACACCTTCTCGATCGCCTCCAGGCGGTAGACCTCGGCGCTAGAATGGCAGGTGGTGAACGCCTTGGCCAGAAGCTCCTCATCCGGCTCGCCGCAGGGCAGCCGCCGCAGCCGTTCGACCCAGCCGGCCAGCTCCACCAGGTTGCGCTCCTGCTTGGAGCGCGTCAGCGGAATGCTCTCCGCCCGGCGCTCGAAACCATACATGAACATATACATGTTCGTGTATCGGCGGGCCTCGTTGGGGTCGTGGTTGCGGGTCCAGACGCGGAGGAATTCGTTGACCAGTTCACGCGCCCGGTCGGGATGGGTGCCGGCCAACTGCTCAATGAAGGGGAAGGCCTTGTCCTCCTCGCCGACCTTCAGGTACAGCTGGGCGAAGGCGATGGCCAGGGGCGCCTTCAGGCCGTCGTCCACGCAGGTCACCCAGGCGTCGCCGGGGCGCGTCTGGAGCAGATCGCCGGTGCGGATGGCCTGCGGCATGTTCGGCTGCCGCATCATCATCTGCTGGGCCATCGGGTCGTCGTCGTTGACGTAGAAGAGGTTGCCGTACATGTCGCGGCGGAGGCGCGGGCCCAGGCCGCTGGAGCGGTCGAACTGGCGCGAAAACTCGGCCTCGCGCATCCAGCAGCCGGCCAGCAGGGTGAGGGTGCCACGCCACTGGGCAGCCCGGTCGGGGGCGGCCTTGAGGAGGGCCTCGACGGCGGTTTTTTGCAGCTGCAATTCCTTAAGGCGGTAGTCGGTGTTCATCGGCTGGGTCTGCAAACCTTGCGACACCAGCCCACCGATGGTGGCCAGGATGTCCATGCCGCGCTCGGGGTGGGCGGTGAAGCTCTCCTCCAGCCAGGTCTGGCCCAGCTCCTCGCGGATTTTCGGCGCCAGCTCCACGGCGCGCTTGAGCGCCTCTTCCTTGTCCGCGCGGGTGCCGTCGCCGGCCGCCAGCGCGGCCTGGGTCGCTTCCCAGGCCCGCTCCAGATGGATGGCCTTCTTGTCCTTGGCGTGCAGGGCGAGGTAATGGCGCGCGAGCAGGTTGAGGGCCTCGCGGTCGCCGGCGGTTTTGGCCTGGTCCAGGCTCGGAAGGAAATCGGCAACGTGGGCGGCCTGGTCGGCGGCGGCAAGCAACTGGGCCGCCTGCCGCCGGGTCAAGGCGGCCTGGCCTTCGGGCCGGTCGGTCTCGCTCTTCAGCCGGGCGGCCATGTGCTCCACGGCGGTGCCGCTGGCGAGGGCGCGGCGCAGGAGGGCGCCGAGACTGTTCAGGAGATCCCGGTCCAGACCACAGGGGGCGGCAGCGGCCAGCCCGAGCACGTCGTCGGCGGCAAAGACGTTCTGCTCGGCGAACTGCATCGGCATGGGGGGCATGCCCGGCGTCTCCATCAGGGGCATCGGGCGGGCGGGGCTTCCCTGGAGCGATTGCAGCAGCTGCTTGTAGGCTGCCTTGCCCTCGTCCTCGGGCAGCCCAGCGAGGAAGGCCTTCACGCCGGCCCAGTCTCCCAATGTGACGGCGCGCTGGAAGACCGCCAGGTCGAGGTCGATCGGGTCCTTGATGGGGGGCCTGGCGCCGGGGCCTGTCTCGGACGGCTGCGCCCCGGCATAGCTGGGCGGCGTGGACCAGGCTTTCAAGATGGCGGAGGGCCGGCGGTCGAACTGGAGCTGCTTAAGCCTCTGCAACCGCGGACTTTCCTTGGAAGCGGCTTCCGCGGTCGGTTCAGCCGGCCGGGCAGGGGCGGGTTCCTTCTGGTCGCCCGGTTCCTTCGCCGGGGCCGTGGCGGGACTCGATTTCACGGCCGGCACGATCTGCTGGCCCAGCCCCTCGGAGGTGACGCACACCAGGATTACTGCGAGGAGGAGAAACTGTCTCATGAGAGTGACCTTGGCGGAAATGGGGACGGCCGCTTGCGGTTTAGCGCCAGGCTGACGGCGCCAGGCCGTAAGCGGCACGGACAGAGTGGTCGTTTCAATGCCCGGAGCCGTCCAGCGGCGGCCCGGAGCTGGCGCCGCGCGCGTCCTTCACTACTTGCCCCTTCCCCTTGCCTAAACCGCGACCGCGGTTCTTGCCACTGGCGCAGCCCTCTCACTGACTGGGCAGCGGCAGTCCCTGCAAGTCGCTTAGCTCCATCCGCGCCAGCCGAATCGACGATTCCAGGTCTTCGCGGTACCGCTTGGCGGCGTCGGCATCCCCCGTCGCCTCGGCCTGCTCGGCCAGGAGGCGGTAGGTCTGCCGGGCGGCTTCGATCTCGGGCTCCCATACCTCGCGGGGCTGCCCCTCCAGCCGCATCAGCCAGGTCATGTAATACTGCGAGTTGGCCAGGGCAGAACGGGCCTCGGCCAGGACCTTCGGATCGGCGGCCGGGTCATCCTGCATCTCCTCGACCAGCCCCTTCAGGTCCTGGTGGGCGATCGGCAGCTTGCGGGCCAGCATCTGCGCCTTGGCCCGTTCCAGACGAATGCGCCGGCCCTCTGCGACCCGGGTCGGCGGCAGCAGGCGGAGCGCCTCCTCGTACTTCTCGTCCGCCAGGGCCCATTCCCCCTCGGCGGCGTGCCGGTCGGCCTGGGCCAGAATCCGGGCCACGTCGTCGAGCAGCATTCGTTCCTGTCCCGGGCCGTAGTGCCAGGCCCCGATGGCCACCGGCACCAGCAGCCAGCCGACGAGTAACAATGTACGCATGGCTCGCGACCTCCTGTAAGGATGTCCACTTCTACTCTACTATATGCGCCGCCTCCGTGAGTCGCCTTTTTTGATTTTTTTGAATGGGGAGGATGGTGCCGCCCGGCCGCGGCGTGCCCGGTTGGACGCCGGGCTTCCAGCGGGTGCCGAAGAGGTGCAGCGCCAACGGCAAGAGCGCTAGCACGAATGCCCCCACTCCGCAGGCAAGCAGGGCGTACTCGCGCCGGGTCAACTTCTCGAAGGTGCCTTGCCCCTCGACCGCTGTGATCTGCTTCAGCAGGTCGGTGCTCAGGTGTTTCTCGTTGCCGTTGTGGTAGGTGCCTCCCAGCCGCACCGCCAGTTGCCGCAGCGTCGAGGTGTCTTGCCGGGAATGATGGCCGTCGATGAACCGGCCGGCGTGCGGGTCGCCGACGCCGACGATCAGCACATGGGCCACCGACGCGGGCATCTTCGGCATCCCGGTTGCCGGCACGGTGTCGCCGTCGCTGAGCACGACCAGGGTAGTGCTCTTCGGCCGCCACGGGTGGGCAATGCGGGCCGCCTCCTCCAGCCCGGCAAAGAGATTGGTCGGCCCCGCCTTGAAGGCGAAGTGCAGCGGCAGGTCGGTCAGGATGTTGCGGATGACGTCGAGATCGGTGGTGTTGATCGCCACTGGCTTGGCCCCGGTATGTACGGCCACGACCGAGATGCGGTAGCGGTCAATGGGGGTGCGTTCGAAGAACGACTTGAGGATGTCGGCGGCGCGCTGGGCCCGGCTCTGCTTGCCGGTCGGCCCGGCGTCCTGGAGCCGCATGCTTGGCGACACGTCGAGCACCAGCAGCAGATGGCGGTACTCGTGCTCGGGAATGACGCCGGTCTTGTGGGCCTTGGGCGGCAGCAGGAGCAAGGTCGTCAGCCCCCAGCAGAGCCCCGCCAGCGCCCCGACGCGCAACAGCGGCGCCAGCCGGGCCCACGGCGCCGGCTTCCGCCCCGGACCGAAGGCCAGGACCGCGACCCGGCGGCAGCGGCGCGCGTGCAGTTGCTCGGCCGCCACGGCCAGGACCACCACCGCGAACGTGGCCAACTCGGCTACCACGGCGTGTACCTCACTCCGAAGAGGGCCAGCATACTCAGGCCAAGCAGCGACAGCCCGGCGATGCAGTACGGCACAAAATCATCCATCACCTCGCCCACGGTCTTCTCCAGGCGGGTCTGCTTCATCTGGTCGATCCGCCGGAACA
>DATLYH010000036.1:0-4026 GCA_035575035.1 Gemmataceae bacterium | reverse complement strand
CGTAGATGTTGACCGGGATCTCCGGGTCGTAACAGGTCTCCAGGACCGCGATGACGTTCTGGCGGATGGTTTCGATGCCGTCGGCGTCGAGGAGCTGTTCGGGGGGCGGTGGGTTCTCCGAGCCGGCCGGCGCCGGCGGCGCCGGCGGCGGCACCGGGTGGTTGTCGGTCGTCTCGAGTGGGATGCGCTGGGGCAGGTTGCCTTCCATCGGTTCACCTCACTGGATGCAGCATCCAGTGAGGTGAATCGGCGGCCATCCTTCCCGACGGCGGCTTCACGGGACCCCTTCGAACAGCTTGACGGTGGTGTTGGCCTTGACTCCGCCGGCCCGCACGCGCCGGCCGGACGGGTAGAACTCCACCTCGACATCCACCTCGGTCCGGCTTCCCAGGCCGTAATGGCGCTCCGTCTCGGCGTGGCCGTAATAGCTCTGGGCCGATTGGCTATTGTAAACCGCCACCTGCTCGTACCAGAGGAGTTGCCGTGTGCCGGGGGCCAGCAGGCGGATCTTGGCACCTGCGGCACCTTTGTTGCCGGGCTGGCCGATCGGCCGTACCCGCACCCAATTCTGCCGCGGCAGGTTGTTCCGGTAGACGGCAAACCGGCGTGGGTCACTCGCCCGGGTGTAACCGACGATGTCCAGCATGCCGTCGCCGTCAATGTCGCCGAAACAAAGGCCGTCGTCCACGGAGGAGGCGGACACGTCCTTGATGCCCCATTCCCGGTTCATGTACCGGAAGCGGCCGTCGCCAGTACCGCGCAGCACCCACAGATAATACTTGCCGTTCCAGAGGCGATCGGGGACGCCGTCGTTGTCGAAATCGGTCATGACCGCGATGCCCCACGAGGCCATGCTGGGCCGCGTGGCCTTCTCCAGGCCGGTGATGGCGTCGGGCTTCCGAGTGAACTTGCCCTTGCCGTCGTTGAGGTAGATCTCCGGTTTCATGTCTTCCAGGACGAGGAGATCAGGAGAGCCGTCCTGATTGACGTCTGCGACTCCTTTGATCGCCATGTTCATGCCACTTAGGCCGCTCCCCTCGGTAACGTCCTGGAAGCCACCCCGGCCATCGTTTCGGTAAACCCGACTGCTGCCCTTGCGGTTGCCGTAATGACCCCATTCCACGAGGAAGTCGATGTGGCCATCGCCGTCAAGATCGACGGGCAGACACAGGGTCTCATGCCGGCCGGTGTCGCCGACGCGGAGGGTGGCCGCGCCGGGCATGAAACCGTTCCGGCCGTCAGCGAGGTCGAAGGCGAGGGCGTTGGGCACGCCGCGGACCCAGTCCACCTTGCCGTCGCGGTCGAGATCGATGAGGGCCTGACGCCGGGCCGTGTTGGTGCCGCGCTCGATCTTCGTCGGCTCGAACTGGAGCATCCCCGGTTGGGAGCGGTTCAGCCACCACTTGCTCCCGCCATCCTGAAAAGTCGCGCTCAGATCGACCCGGCCGTCTTCGTCGAGGTCGTATGCCAGGTGGATCTCTGACCGGGGATAGCTGCCCAGCGCCAACTTGAAGTTGCCCTTGCCATCGTTCAGGGCGGCGGCCGCCTCGCCCCGGCCGTGGGCGCTCATGAAGAAGTCGAGATGTCCGTCACCGTCGAGATCGACCAGGTGCAAGCCAGACATCCACCACTTCGGGGTGGCGGCGTACCGTTCCTTGACGATCGCTTCCAGGCCGCAGTCGCGGGTGATGTCCAGGAAGGGCGGTCCCTGAGGCCGCTCAACGACTGGGGCCGGCGTCCGCAGGGCCGGGGCCTGGGGCCGGGCCGTGATACCTTCCGACTCGGGCAGTGCGGTCAGCGGCGCCGGCCGCAGGAAGGCGGCGCCCAGGCCGACGCAGCCCAGCAAGAGGGACAGCGCGGCGGCCAGCTTCAGCGAGCCGGTCCCCATCGCCTGCAGCCCTGCTTCAGCCAGCCATAGCACCTGGGGAGGAACGGTACCGACGCCCGATCCCGAGGCGAAGGCGACCGCGGCCCGGGCAGTGACCCTCGCCAGGCCGGCCGTCATTGCCGTGGCCCCTTCCCCCTGGGCGAGTAAGGTCGCCAGCAGGGCGGCCGAGAGAGTCAGCCCGCGCTGCCGTAGCCGGACGCCGAGCAGCCGCCGGCCTCGCTCCAACCGGCCCTTGACGGCGCCCACGGTCCAGCCGAGTTCTTCCGCCGCCTCGTCGCGTGTCTTGCCGGCCAAGTAGCAGAGCACCAGCGGGGCGCGATACTTTTCCGGCAACTTCTGCAGTTCCTCGTCCAGCACGACGCGCAGCTCGCGCCAGGAAAGGTCGCCATCCGCCTCGGTCAGCGGGGCCGGCACTTCCCGGATCTCGGCGGCGCGCTGGTGGGCCGTGCGGGAGCGCAGTCGCAGCGCCAGGCGGTAAGCGACCTTGTACAGCCAGCTATCCAGCGATTCACGCCGGCGGATCGAGCCGGCCTTCCGCGCCAGGACGAGGAAGGTGGATTGAAAGGCGTCCTCGGCGTCGTGTTCGTTGTGCAGGACACGCCGGCAGACGCCCAGGACGACTGGCCCATGCCGCTGCACCAAGGCAGCAAAGGCGACCTCGTCGCGCCGGCTTCGGAAGATGTCTAGCAGGCGGTGGTCATCCAGCCCGGAAAGGTCCTGGCCGGCGAGGTGGCAGATGTAGCGCAACAGGGGACGCAGTGATCGGCGATCCATGATGCGGTCTCCAGGCGACGCTTGGGCAGGCTCCCTCCAGTAGAGCCCAGCGGCGGCCGAAGTGGCACACTTTTTTTGCCAGACAGCAACGGGGGGGCGGGTGAAAAACCGGCAAACGAGCGTGCCGCGCCAGGCCAGGAATGTCTCTATAACGTGCAGAGCGGCGACAACGATGGCATGAACAAAGGACCACGGATGAGGTAAAGAGAGCTAACTTCGTTCGTCGTGGAGGGTCAGACTATGGTCCGGTTAATTTGCAGGCGTCGCCGGGCATTCACGTTGATTGAACTGTTGGTAGTGATCGCCATTATCGCGGTGCTGATTGCGCTGCTCCTGCCGGCCGTGCAGAAGGTTCGGGAGGCGGCCAACCAGACGAAGTGCCGGAACAACCTCCGGCAGCTGGGAATCGGGTTCCATAACTTCGAGTCGCAGAGGGGGGCCTTCCCCAATCAGGTTTTCAACACCGGCAGCACCTATATCAAGGCTTCCCTCGACTACATCGAGCAGTACGCCAACAGCGTGGTCGCGCAGCACAACGCCACGAGAACCCGACCTCCCGTCTACGACCCGTCGGGTGAACCGTATGCGGCTCCTGCCCCCATCCCGATCTTGCTGTGCCCGAGCCGGCGAGACACCTCGGTCGGGCCTCGGTGTGACTACGTCGGGTCGATCGCCCCCAACCAAAGTGTTTCCGCTACCACTTCCGCTGGCTTGCCGTTGAGAGGCCTGCGTTCCGTCCTGTACTCGGAGACCGGGGCCAACAGCGTCCCGCCGCTCAGCCTGACGAAACTCACCCTCCAGGATGGGGCATCCAACACCATTCTGCTTGCCCACAAGGCGATCAACCCGGCCATGCGGAACATTCAGCCGATCCTTTGTTGTGGCGGCGGCAGCGCTACCCTCCCGAATAACAACGATGGCTACTTCACGGACAATTACTACCTTAATATGTTCCGAGGGCACAGTGCTCGTGATTTCCTCTTCAAAGACGACCCCTCCCAGTCGCCTTATGACCGAACTTTTTCGTCCCCGCACCCGAACATGCCCTGCCTATTCGCGGACGGCTCGGTCCGAGCGGTCAGCTTCAGCGCGACCGACGATCTGATCATCCGGCTCTTCGCGTACAACGATGGCCAGGTAATCGGCGAGATCCCTTAAGTTAATGTCAGCGTCTTTCGCACGCACAGGGCGTGCAAGGCGGTTCTCAATAATCCAGTCCGAGCTGCAAGCGGGCGGCGTCGGACATCAGCCCCTGGTGCCAGGGCGGGTCCCAGACCACCTCCACCCGAGCGTCGGTCACGCCGGGTAATGCCTGGACCTTGCTCTGCACCTCCGGCGGCAACGACCCGGCCACCGGGCAGGCC